>CAZKSF010000007.1:15088-64816 GCA_964555405.1 uncultured Bacteroides sp. | reverse complement strand
TGGGTGTTCTCCCCCAATGACAATTATTGAATAAGATCCGTTCTTTGTCGGTGTTGTAACTCCTCCACCTCCTTCGTTGATCAAAAGTGAAAGTGGTAAACCACCATTCTTCTCAAGAATTTCCTGCATGTAAGGCCCCATAGATCCAGCCATAAATCGAGGCAAGAATGCTGAAGTCGCTTTTCCTGACAACGAACCAGAAGTTGGTAAGTATTCTACTCTATGTACATCATTGGAATTAATGGTATTTACTACCATCTCCACTAATGCCTGTTGGTCTTCATTGAGAGAGACTCCATCAAAGGCGGCAGCAAGGGCATCCTGAGAAATCGGAGCCAATGATTTCCCGTTCTGTTTCTTTCCGCTTTGCACAATAAGATCCCTGAAGTTTGAAAATTCATCACCCGGGAACATTGCTCGGAAGTCTGCTGCCACTAATTCAGCGTCTTTCTTTGTTGCACCTTCCACAACACATCCTGTAGGATCGGTATAGTTGACAGGATTGTTTCCGCAATAGCAGTAAGGAGACAGATAATAATATGCCTCCGCTGAGAAAGGCTCTAAAGTCATAAAGATGGCTAAGAGCGTCAAGTGTAAGGTAATCGTTTTCATTCCGGTGATTTTGTTTTTTGTAAATGTTTTTGTGCCTCGATCGCCCGCTGGGCCCTTCGCTGCTCGAACTCCTCGGTAATGACTGTCATGTATGTTTTGTCAAATCCACGCGAAGTGTCAGCGATCAAAGCCTCAAGATAAGCTACATGTTCGTCATAAATATGACCGTTCCTTTCCAGATAGTCCTGAAGGATTCTGTCAAGGGATTTTCCGCGAATAAGCCACGCGTTGGGATTCATCGGATAGTATTCCAACGAACGTGTCGCACACCAATAAGAGAACTCATCATATCGTTTGAATTTTGATACATATCCAAAAGCCATCTCTGCCATTTGTGAAGCTACGGTCTGTACGTCTGTCATTGGAGTCATGTATGTACCTGCCATGACAGCAGAATCGCAGATTTCAAAATCTTTCTTAATCCACCATGATGGCACCATTTGATTAGTGGTCATTTCAAGATTTATCCATTCTTCTGGTGTTAGGTTGTCCTCATCCTTATATGTTATGTAACAGTGCTGGGGAGCATGGACTATGTAGACCTCAGCATCAAATTCTTTGGCAAGAATCTTATACATCCAAGGAAGAGAACGGCATTGACCACGATGTGTCTTTAAAAGCTTTGAGACGAATTGATTTTCCCAATTTTCAGGATCAGTAGCAAATCTCTCCAAATCGTAAGAGTAAGGCTTATATCCATTTCCTGAGTATGGCTTAAAGAAATAGTCGTTGAGTGCCATCTGTTTGCCAGTTTTATAGGCACTTAGTTTGTTTACATTGTAGAATCGTTTGAGAAAAGAAGCTATTCTATCTATTTCATTGCAAAAGTCTTTTTGATAATCCAAATTTCCCTCCAGATATGCCCATTCAGCCAAAAACACAGCCCTTTTTATTGACAGGGTATCCTTTCCTGCAAGCATATCAGAAATTTCATTAAATGCTTGGACATAGTATTCTTCAGCGGGCATTTGCTGTGCTATGGCTGCCAGCTGGATAGAAAGATATGTGAGAATGCAGATGATTCTTTTCATCTTGCAAATATAAAGGATTTTGTTGATATTATGAAATTATTTTAATATGTTGTATAACATATTTGTAGATCATCATAAAATATTGATTAAGGTATATCCGATTAGGGTATCTGGGAGTTTGTTTGGCCAATGTTTGGCTAATAAAAAATGATGTTTTTTTGACCAATCGCCTCAGACCGTTTTAAATAGTCTGGTTTGTTTGGCTAAATTACAATGAAAAATAGCTAAGTAGTTGATAACCAACATTAAAATTGTTCTTCAACGAGGAGGAGTACTGATTGCTTGAGCGCATTCATTCAAAATAAAATCAATCGGAAAACAATGAAAATTTGTTTGTCCGATTGATTTTTTGTATTTTGCCAAAATCCATTACTTTATCCCACCTTTGTGAGTTGCCTAAGTTATAGATAATTATTATATATTATATAACCTTCTTGGTCGTAGGTACGACGGTACTTGTGTATAAGGGAGATAAGGTGGTTAAGGGCATCGTCAGAAGTAGTTATTTTCGAGTATTTATGGTAGTGATCGTCGTATCGCTTCCTTGATCCATTCTGTATTCGGCTTTCAATATCTGTGGGTATCAGAAAAGAACCACGATCCCCCACACAGGGCTTGAACTGTTTTAGAAAGATATCAACTCCTGCTAAATCAAAGTCCCCGAAATGCACATATCGGTTGGAGACGGATGCCAACCAATCCATCAGGTCGGAAGAAAAGGCATATCTTGAAACGAAAAGTATAGCCGATTCATCTTGACTAAGACATTCATCGAAGAGCTTTTTCTGTTCTCTTATCCTAAGGAAGTTTTCGGAATTTTCAATGCCAATTATGAGTGTCGATTTAGAGGGTATGAAAGAGTGCCAATCGGCAATGTATACTGCACACCCTTCAGCCGGTGCTATTACCAATGAATTTCCTCCAACCTGACACTCGATAGGGCTATAACTATTCACAAGAAAGCCCGGCATCGTTCGCCTGCTACTTGTCTTTGAATTACCCGATAGAGCAGCTTGGGCTGCACGTGAATTATCTCCAGTGAGTAGGCGGGCTGCCGACTCTAAGTCCTTAAGAGCTTCATTATATAGAGGTAATGCTCCACACAATGCGCCAGGATTTGGAGCCATTAGGCATCGTTTGGACTTATGGGGGACTACTGCCAACATGCCCTCCTTCACGAGAGACACAGCAAAGGCCTTAGGGAGAGAAGAATATGCAATAGATTCTCCTCTCGTAAGGCGTTGCAGGTTTTCAATTAGTCGTAAAGTCAGTTTCATAGAAGTTGTGCTTCTCTGGTAGAAAGAATTGGTTGTACGATAGTGTTTGCATCCTTATCTTTTGAAAGAAGATAGAGACGGCGATATGATAGAGGCTTATGTGATTTTGGGGATGAGTTGATAATGTAAATATCACGTTCGTTGGCGAAATTCAAAATGCCCTGAATATTCTCATCCGCCAATCGTCCTATCTCATCCATCATGCAATGAAGACGGAAGTCTCCTGCTTGCCCTGCACGTTTTTTGAAAACACTAATCAGCAGAATATTTATAATAGCTTTCACGAGAGTATCGGTGCCTTCTGATCCCACTGCCTTAATGTTATCAGTCCATCCGGTTGAATTGTCATTTTCCACAATCTTGAATTTAAGTGAGAAAGTCTGTTCAAGAGGAAGCCTGCTGAGTTCCGCGGCATGGGTCAAGGCATCAGTCAATGATTTGAGATACTTTATTGAATCTCGACTGACATCTTTATGTTCTTCGTCAGAAAAAAGATTTAGTTCGCCTATGTTATATTGATGCTCATTCCAAAAATCAGTGATGTTCTGCAATTGCAAGATAATTGGCATGGTACTTCGCTCGAGCTTCAGCTCAATGCTTCGGATCACACCCGCAAAAGTCTTTCGTGAGAAATCATTATTGATTTCTTTCACTATTCTCTGTATTTCTGATTCTTTTCCAAGCAATAGATTGAAATCATTTGCAGCCCTCGACAAAATATCCCGATATATGTTACTGGTCATCTGCTGGAATTCATTTATCATATCATTAATTACAAAGTCCTCCAGACTATCAGCATACTTTCTATAATCAGCAGTAGTATTAAAGTCTGTAGGGAATTTGAATGTATTGCATTGGGAAAACTGACGGCGGAAATCATTGATGGATGATTTTAGCGAATCTGTATACCCATAGATTTCCCTTGTCAAGTCTTTAATAGACTCCACAAGGGATATGCAATCCAGATTTGTGAGAATCTGCAGGCTTTCCTTTAATTCAGCGGGACAAGAGTCAGAAGCCATAAAATCATCAGTTTTTCTTATAGCTTCAGTTGTAATATTAAGCGCTTCTTGAAGTTCAGAAAAAGCGATTGATTCCTCTTTACATTTCAATTCTTGTCTCTGTCGGCGATCATCGTATGTTTGTTTGAGGGAAGTATCCTTATCTTCGAGTTTCTTTTTATCAGTTAGGTATTGTGGGATGTGGTCGAGCAGATTCGTGCAGTCATAATGATATTCCGTTACCGTTACTTTTTCTTTTTCAATCTTACGGATATTTTCTTCGGTAACAGAAATTTCTTTCTTTATCTGTTCGATCATTCCGGTGTCTGCACCGGCACCCTCCAATTCAGATTGTTCATCTTTATTAATCTGCTGAGTCCTGGTGTCGGTTTCAGTTTTCACCCTACGGATGTCGTCCTCAATAGATTTCACATGCTTATCGAGGATATCCTCAAGCATTTTATCTTCATCCTTTGCAGCTTTCGAGATACTATTCAGTTCTCGCTTCCGGTTGTCATCAATCTTCTTGATGCTGGCAGTGTAGGATTCTATTTCTACAGTGAGTTCTTGAATTCTGGTTGCATACACTGTATCTATTTCACTTAGTTTAGCCTTTTCCTCTTGCTGGATTTCAGTCATGCGCAAGCTCTCTTTGCGTGATTGATGATGACAGAACTGTATTTTTTGAGCAATGGCATTTATATCTGTTTGCAAGGCCTTGCAAACAGATAGTTTTTTCTTTCCATTTTCAGAGATCCGATTGTCTTTCTCTTCTCTTAGTCTGTTGATTTCATTTGCATGGGATTTTATATCTTCTTCCAATGCTTTGATATCCTTCTCAATCATCGCAGGAGTTCGCACTTCTTTCTTTATCTCTTCTAAGTCAACACTTACACCAAAAAGCGTGCCGGAATTATCAGATGTCATGACAGGATTGAGAGTCTGATTATAAAGTACTTCTTTTTCATCTGCTATCTTGCCGATTGTTGAAGCCCAATTCTCCATATTGCGGTCAAGCCATTCGCAGAAGGAACCATGAGATTTTTCAAACAGTGTTCGTTCTGAGTTCAATTTGTCAGCCAATCCACTGATCTTGTTTTCCAAAGACATAATCTTTGCTGCATAGTCGCTCTCAATCCGCTGACATTCCATCTCAAGCTGGTTTTTCAGAGATTCAAGCTTATTTTCTTTCATCATTTTCTCCTCTTTCAGAGAACTTGCCTCTTTTTCAAATTTTGCTTTATTGTTGCTGCAAGTTTCCAATTCATTTTTCAGTGGTGAAGACTTAGATGCTTCCAGCCGCAATAGCTCCTGCTCATGTCGCAGTTCACGGCATTCTGTCAACTTTTTTTCAAAATCTTCTTTCTGAGTCCTGAACTTCTCATTTATCTCATCTTGAAGTTTGTTACGATGTTCATGGCTCGCTATTTTACCGTTGATATATTCTTGTTTTGCCGTATTGATTTCTTCTGCTCTCTTTTGTTTGTAAAGCTGAAAATTAAGATTTAATTCATCTTTGAGAGATTTATATTTCTGGGCTATTGATATATACTCCGCTTTTAATTGAGCAAGAAGATCTTGTTTTTGTTGCAAAGCAAGGCGCAGCGACTCCAATGACTCTACTCGGATAATCATTTCTGAAATACCGAGGTTCTGGTACTTTTTCTTGAGAGATGCAGCTTTTTTCAGGTCACTATCAAGGACTGCAATTTCTCGTGTAATCTTTTCGTGTGCTGCAATATAATTCTCCTCCGTTGATTTAATTTTTCGTCTTAGTTCATTTATAGACGCTTGTTTCTTCTCAATCTTGCATCTCAAGACGGGGATATCGTGCTCCGCTTTATTTCTTGCGTATATGAGCATACCACACTGCTCTCCCATTGAAATTTCGGCTGCCGAAATCTTATGGGAAATCCCGATTATTTTGTCCGCATCCCTGCGTGTTTCTACAATCCCCTGCTTGTTTTTTTTCGACCAAAGTGAAATGTCTTTCAACTCATCCGTAAAGTTTAAAAGCTTGCTTCGGAAGAAATTGAGATCTACTGCGATCTCTTCGTCTTCGTCAGAGAGACTGCTGATGATGGTGTTTTTTATAAAGGCTGCATCAACGCGCTCATTTAGAAACACATTTTGTATGATACGCGGAATATTATGATATTGCTGGCTCTTGAGAAGATAATATTTAAGCAAATCTTTCGACAGACGCGCACTACGATTGCCGTAAATAATATCGAGATATTGATTGTAGCGCTCTATAATGCCACTTAGGTCAATCCCCTTATTCTGTATCCGCTGTCTGACTGTCACCGGATCTGTGGCTACCACTCCGAGTTCATCTATTATCCAGCTTTTGTCGTAAGCCGCATCCACAAACCGGAAAGCAGCCTTGTTATGACGGCGAAATAGAATCACGCAGAATGGTGGCTCCTCATTTCCTCGAGACACCTCATAGATAATATAAGAAGATGGTGTGGGCACATAATAGTCGTCAAACGTTCTCTGTCCTTGATTGCGTATACCCAACTTGTCTTTCCTCGCATTATAGAAGAAAAGGAGAGCACGTAGCAAAGTGGTCTTTCCCACACCCTGGGTGCCAGTGAAATGTACGTTCCCATCCAGTGCCACTTCTCCGTAGCGGATATGTGCACTGTTGATAAATACAATTTTAGTCAGTGCTCTCATCTTCGTCATTAAATGCTATGAGGTTTACAATGTCTTCAAGATATCTATAAGCTGCCGTGACTTTATAACGTCTGGCTACGTCATCGATAATTTCGATAAACCCCTGTTTGGACAATTCCTCTACAAGTCGCTCTGCAATCTCATCATGGCGTGCCTTATTGTCATATAAAGTCGATGCTTTATCGCGCAATTCTATGTCGGAATCAATCTTCACGACAAGGTCAGCCGTCATAAATGTGAATCCGGGTCCGAAAGATGGTTCCCAAGCTTTGAGAAAATCCAGCACATCTACCCAGTGACCGAATTTCTTAAGCTTATCGGCTATCGAACTTTTAGATTCTTTCCGGGAAAAATAGTAATATTGATTGCCTTCTTCAAGAATAAATCCGATACGAGAAAAATAATCGGCATATTCTTCCCGGCAATCATCCAAGTCTATGAATATTCGGCGCGTTATTTCATCCACGCTATCAGAAGATATGAATCCTCCTTTGCTCAGTCGGTCAAAAACTTGCTGTTCGTATTTCATGGTAAATTGTAGATTAGAGGGTATTCTACATTCCCATCCTGTCTCCAATCGCTTGTGATGAGAAGCTTATGGTAATGATTCTGAATTATCTCAAGGAAATATTCCACTTTTCGTTCTCTCTTTTGAGGTTGGGCATACGGATAGTTTATTACGTAGGAGTAGAGGTCTTGTGAAGATGCAAAGAAGGCGTTTGCCACAGTATCAGTGTCAACGAAATCTTCAACTATATGCGTCGTATTCAACTCGCTTTCCTTAAGTGGCTCTGCCGGGGTGTTCTTGAGAGATTTAATTCGGGAAATGGTCTTTCTTGCATCATCAATGATTTCGATAGCTTCATCGGAGTCGCGAAGGAATGAAAGTGATATCTTGGTGGTATAATAAGTAGTAGTTTCAAGAGCCACGTGGCTGCATTTCTCAAGTATCTCGCGAACGTTAGTAGTACGTTCCCAAGTCAGTTGATCTTTAAGGTATTTAAGTTTGCGAATATGCTTTACTAAGCGATTATGAGCGTCAATTTGGTTAAGATAGTCACGGATGGTTCGCTGTAACTCAATCAGAGAATGGAAAACATCCTTAAATTGTATTTTAACATCGAAAATCAAACGCGTGATGCGGTCGTCGGTGGTCAGGACCTCAAGAGTTTCCCTCTTTTCCTCGAGCAGTCGCTCGGTCTGCCGGATAAGGGATGATATGCTCTCCAGAGTTACGAGATAATTTTCAAGTTTCTGGCGCTTGATTTCGTAGTTACGTTCTTGGCGGAAAGTGTCATTGATTACTCGCTTCAACTCAATCGTCTTAGTAGATGCCTGTGTAGAAATATTACGCAGGGAACGCATTATCTTACGCACATATTTCCCTTGAGCATCAGGATGGTTCCGCTCCTTTAGATAGAAATCGATATTGTCTTTAAGCGACTGGAGATTTTCCTCAACCGTTGAGCTTGTGATATCCTCATTGAGTCTAAGCACCTCTTCAAAAAAATGTTGATAGGTTTCCTCCAGTTCAATAAAGTCACCTTCTTGCCGTATGACCCCATAATCAATTAAGAGGCGTAGGTTTTTCTCATTCTCTACTAACTCAGCAGCCTCCTCATATCTGAAATCAAACCTCAATCTCGCTTGAAAAAGGGCATGAAGCAACCTGCGCTCCGCATAGAGTCGCTTAATCAATTCATTGAGATTGATGAATACCTTCATAACTGCAATAGATTAATATTCTATTTTCAATAGCAAAAATATAAAAAATGATGCAAATATGTATGATATAATAACTTTTTATGGTGCATACCAAGTTTTTGGAGTAGTGGAATGAACGTAACGTTATTCTACGAAATTTTGCAATTCTAATAAAATCAAGTATTTTTGCACATAATCATAATACTTTTCAGAGAGCATAACCGAAAAAAATGGAAGATAGAGAATTGTTAAAAAAGCAAGTGGAGTTAGCTGATGAAGAGAGGCTACGAGCGCTGATTATGGAATGGATAGATCAAGATAGTGACTTTGCTCAGGCAGGTTTTCATGGAGCAACTCCGCCAAATCAGTATTGACAGTTAAAGGCTAATATGGTTACGTGTGCAAGCTTCAGCTTGCTGATAAATTACAGTTATGAGTAAATCCTTCATTTCGAGCTTTAACCGACGTTGTAAAGGGCATGATTACCGAAGCCGGTGTATCTATATGATTACCATTCTCAAATCTCCGGAGGCTCCAATCTTTTCCTCTATCTCCCGTGATCCGGGAATTAAGAAGGTTTCTCCAATTGTTCATCTCTCCCCTACCGGTCACATCATATATGAATGTCTTGACGAACTATGCAGAAAATTCCCGGCTCTTAAAATCTTACGAAGAATTGCAATGCCGGATCATATTCATTTCGAACTTTTCGTTTCCGAAATGACTGCCGATCCATTAGGCTCAATGATAGCGGTGTTTAAAAGCCAATGCTCCAAGAAATTTTGGTCGGAGTTTCCCGAATCAATTCCCGCCATGGGAAAAATTCCGATTTTTTTATCAGGATTTAATGATAAAATAGCGTTCAGGGCAGGAGCAAAGGATGCTTTCTATAATTACATCGCTGATAATCCACGAAGATACCTGATTAAGAAACTATGCCCGGAGTATTTTTTCCATAAAGTAATGATAGAAATTAAGGAAAGAAAATGTGGATTATATGGCAACTTATTTCTTTTGGATAAACCGGTAAAATCATTTGTCAAAATTAGTCGGAATATAAGTAAAATGCCATTTCTGGATGACAAGATTAAGGAGTGGGAGGAAACAATACGATGTGGTGGAGTATTGGTATCACCCTTTATTAATCCGGATGAGAAAGTGTTTCGGGACAAGGCGATCGAGAACGGGAACGGAGTAATAGTAGTAGTGAATTATCTCTTTTCCGAACGATCCAAACCCTATAAATCGCTCTTTGATTTATGTGCGGAAGGAAGAATGCTTATTATCAGCACCGAAGAATTTGCGGCTCCCCCTAAAGAAATGAAATATATCCAAGCCAAGAAACTGAATGGTATAGCCTCTGCAATAGCACAACTCCCACCCTTAGGAGCAAAGCTTCTCCCGCGCAACCTCTGATTACTGAAACAATTTTCATTACACATAGCGACAGGGAACTATTTCATATATTGTCATGTTATGATAATAGATGATAACAAACGAAAGAATTATGACACGAGAAGAACTTAGCGACATTATAGCCTCAAAAGTGACAGAAGTCATCAACGAACCCGGCGTATGGGGAGAAGATCCTCAGCTCAGCATTATTCCGACAACTCTTTTAGTAAGTATTGAACGTCATAAAGATGCCGACCGTTCAATTGCATTCAGCGACTACGCCATAGAAGAAGACGCTGTCGAAGATGGTGACTATTCTGAAGATGCAGCTGATTTCCAATCGGCTTCCGACCCGGAACTGTACCCTATCGAGAATTTGATTGACTATGTAAGCATGAAACCTGATATGGAAAAAATCTCCAGATTGGTTGACGAATACATCCCTCAGCACGAAGAGAACCTTTACGCCGAGTAAAAATAATTAAAACTACTGATAACTGACAGCTGACGATATCATCCTATTGTCAGCTGTTTTTTTAAATGTACGATGCATTCTGCGCCTGATTATAGGCTTCATTTGCAAGATCTCGGTAGTGTTCCGCTTTCCGTGCATAGTTTTCTGCCGACCTCAACTCTGAATTTGCTCGTTGACGATCTTCACGCTCCTTATCATAATACGAAGAATCACCCGTAAGTTCAGCCTGATTGTGCCAGTGATCAGCATACGAAGATGCTGTCTGAGCCTCCGAAAGTGACCTTTCCGCCATATCCTTATACTGCTCGTACTGACTACTATACCTTTCGTAATCGTTCAAATAGTTCTGAGCCAACCGTCGGTTATCCGCACTGCTTTCAGGATAAGCAGGATAAGTTACCGATTGTGACCGTCGGGAACTGCTGCTACCGCTTGATGAACTTCCGTCTAAATCAAAGACCCAACCTATACCGCCGTCTTTAATGCATAAATACAAAACAAGTACGGCTCCAATACCTATTCCAATCCACATATTATCCCAAATCCACCATGTGAGCGCGCCGAGAATAATGGGAGCAATACACAATTGGAAAAGAATTCTGAGAATAACCATAGCGAAAATAAACAGGAAGTATGCCGCTACCAGCCCAAGACCCACAAGTATAATTGTCATAATAGTTCCCATAACAGTTGTTTTAAAGGTTTATTGATAATACTTGCAAAGTTAATAAAAAACTTCAGCAATTTACGTGTTTTTATAAAAAACCATTCTGAGAAATTTATTATTTCACTTCAGGCGCTTCACTGATTCTGAATGAGTATTTGTCGGAGATAATGGGTTATTTCAACTATCGATGACTTTCCTATATTCAACGCCTCGTTGTAGATCTCTTCTGATATAAGCAAGCAATCCGATTCGAGTTGCTCTATATCATAACCATCATCCTTTTCCAATATTTCCGGGTCGGTATCCACATTAAGGTCATAAATGTCATAATAGAATTGCTCAGCCAAAACCTCTTCCCTATTTTCGCTTATTTCTTTAATATGGAGAAAAGCACAGCCTTCAAATATATAGTCACCTGTCACTATCGGACGCATGAGGTACTCACCATGATTTTCGACGAGAGACCACATTTCCTCACCGGCTTTATGAAATAGTTCCATCACGTGATGATAATCCTTTTTATCAATTATCACGTAAGTATCATCATAAGAAGCGGGGGCTCCATCCCCGTCAGAGATACTGTCGGCTCCGATCCGAAAACAGAAGTTATCTCCATGGTTCGGGCTGTCATAGTGATGTTCGACAATTACATATTCCTCCCACATCGGGTCATACCCCAATAAGAGGTCAGAATCTTTTATCTCTTTTTCCATTTAACTCATGATTTCTGTTTAACGATTTCACTTGCAAAGGTATAATGTATTCCTAATAGAGAAGAAATCAGCCGAGCCACCAGATCACACTGGCTTTCGGGCCTCAGATGGCCTCTGACTCGGCTAATAGAGATTAACTGACTTTGACAACCTTAACTACAGTTGCTCCATTTTTACCGGGGTCAACCTGAGTCTTAAATTTTTCAGCTGCTTCATACTCAGAATTTGCACGAATTACGAAAGATGCATTACTACGTGCGGCTCCGTAACGATCATCATAATACACATTATAAGAATGTGCGCCCTGATAAATATTATCCATAATTTAAAGATTAGTTATTCTTTGCCTACCTCCTTTCAAGCGAATCGGCCGTCTCTTTTGTCTTTTGCAAAATTACGGTCACCCAACCAGTTACTTCATCTCCGTAGTGACTTCGACTAAGGCGACTCCATCTGTAAAATCTGTTACATCTTCAAACTGAGGCTCGATCGCCCAAACACCGGTCTTATCGATATAGCCCCACTTCTCTTCGACTTTAACTGCAGCTAACCCTTCTATAAAGTTACAGGCACCATCAAATCGAGGCTCGATAATCCAAGTGCCGGTCTTGTCAACAAATCCCCACTTCTCTTCGACTTTAACTGCAGCTAACCCATCTTTAAAGTTGCTGACCAATTCAAATTGAGGTTCTATGATCCAGGCGCCGGTCTTGTCAACAAATCCCCACTTTTCTTCAATCATAACCGCCGCCAAGTCATTGAAAAATGAACAAGCTTCGTCAAACTGGGGCTCTATAACGCAAACATCGCTCTTATCGACATATCCCCATTTGTTGTCGCACTGAATGGGCGCCAAGCCCTCAGAAAAGTCACCTGCGGCATCAAAACGAGGCTTGATGACCCAAGCGCCGGTTTTGTCGATAAATCCCCACTTGTCATCAAGCTCAACAGCAGCCAAGCCCTCGGTAAATTTCCTGCAATATCCAAACCGCGCTTTAATAACCGACGCGCCGGTTTTATCGATATAGCCCCACCTGCCGAGCGGTTTACGCAAAACTGCCGCCAACCCTTCGGAGAAGTCGTCTTTTCCAAAGAACTTGGGCTTGATGACCCAAGCGCCAGTCTTATCGATAAATCCCCAATCTCCACCAATCTCTTTATCCTGAGCCGCAGCTAATCCATCGACAAAAGCGGATGCCTCATAGAAAGTGTTTGTCGGACCAATGACAAATTCACCCTTCTTGTCAATATATCCCCACTCTTTATCGAGTTGAACAGGTGCGGCTCCTTCTGAAAATCCCAACATTATTCCTGCGAATATTCTACAGGCGAGATTCTGTTCAAATCTTGGTTCCGTTATATACTTACCGTTCTTATCAATAACGGCAATTTTCGGCTGTTCGCAATCAGCATCTTCGTCCTCGTCATCAGCATCTTCGTCCTCCTTGTAATCTTCAGGTTCCTCTTCCCCTGCAAGGGTAGCTTCTTCTTCTAAGGTCATTGCTTGGTCAAGGTTGTTCTTTACAAAATCATACATTTCAGCGTAGCATAGCGGGTTGAGCTGGTCAACATCTACCCAACAATCAGTACCATAGGGATCTCCGATTCTGATTTCGAGAGTTTTTTCTTTTCCATTATTGACTAATCTGACGCCCTTGCCAACAAAGCCTCGCATATCATCAACAAATGAACCCTCGTATATTATGGCTTCGAAAGATGCATCTGTTTCGGGAAAGTACACGCAGACTTTATCACCATTACACAAAAGCATCTTTTTTGTTGCTTCAAATGCTTCTTGATTCAATTTTTGAATTTTCTCTGAATACATAATTCTTAAAAATAATTATTCTTTGCCTACATCCTTTCAAGCGAATCGGCCGTCTCTTTTGTCTTGCCAGTCGGCGAGCCATGATTTAAGTTCTGAGATAATATCACCGGATTGATTTTTCGGTGCTGGCAGGACACTCATCGTATTATAGAAATCAAATGATGACCAACCGTAGCAATACGGCCCCGTCAGAACAGACATTTCATCCTCATCCGCTCCCTCGAAAACAGTTGTCTCTGACCATTCATCCGGATGTCTGCCCTCCCTTATGGATTGCCGGGCGGAGAAAAGATATTGTTTATAGATTTCTTCAGTGCTTTCCGGCGCGGATTCCACAATACCGAGTGTTGCATACGTATTAGGATCGCCGGGGTAATGATGAAAAATCTGCACAATATCGCCCTGATGCCATTTGACGTTCTCGGGTAAATGCCCCAGGAACTTACCGTACACACCCGGTTTACCGGCATGCGCCGCTGAGCATGATGCTTCTTGAATCAGGTTGCCATTGGAGTCGTAGCTCCATGCCTCAAGCCACAAAGGTTCCGAACCAACCTCACATACAGCAAGCCGTTCTATGATAAATGCGCATATCTCCGATTCACCTGCATCCACCATAGCGTGCATAGTGCCGACAGCCTCATCCTTAGTTGGAAATTCAACCAGCCGGCAACTTATCGGTCGGCGATAAGAAGGTAAGCTGTCAACTATAACTCTCGAAAACTCATTCTTCACTTGCCGACTCCCGTCATAACTCCAGACCTTTAGTCTGTAGTAGCTCGCATCGTCAGGTTTCGGACGTCTTCGCACCATCTCTTCATACTCGTCAAGAGTCATGAGTTCACCGGCGAGTTTGTGATACCCGGCAACGGTCTCAATGAGCGAAAAGAACTGCTGCATGCCTTGCTCATTCAGTTCACTGCCGAATAAGTCCGACTCCACTACATGTATGTCACCATAATTGTCGATTATTCTCGGCAGTATTGATTCACGATAATTCCGGTCCAAAGTCGTGCAAAGCATGAAAACGTTCGGATACCTCCAGCATGGTATATCATCGCGGTTCCATCCGAAAAATGGATTCACGACAACTATTTCCACTTCACCACCCCAATCATCGAGCATCGCATGATAACTCCTTTCTCCGGCGGCGACTATTATTTGAGGATTCTCTGCCGCCACACACTCGTTAACAATCTGCCGGGAGCGTTCTCTGTCATAATTAAGTTGCGGACTGACTATGCGAAACTCTCCCCCGAAATTGTCCTGCAACGCAGGACCTATTCTGTCCCCGTCGCTTCCGCTCAGATAAAGCATGACCGGGCGGCTGTCCGGTGATGGTCGATGTTGCTTATTATTGTCCATAATTTCCTGTCGTTGGCTAATCATCTTTGTGTTCAAGCCAGTCCTCACGCCAAGCCTGAAGCTTCGTTTTTATCCCATCCGGGAGATTTTCAGGCGCCTGAACAACCATCATCGTACTATTGAAAGTGAAATTACGCCAATCCTCGTCATAAGGACCGAATTGAATGAACATCTCGTCATCGTCGGAACCGGCATATGCCTTTATCTCAGTCCAATCCTTAGGCTTATTGCCATCCTTTATCCATGTTTCCCTCGCGTTTATATAAGTTTCGAAGCACTCCGAAACTTCTTTGGGAGTATCGATTACTATACCAAGCGTCATGTAAGTCTTATAGTCGCCAAAGTATTTGTGGACAATCTGTACTATGTCACCCTTGTGGCACTTGATTTTTTCAGGGAGATGCCCTAAGAACTTACCGAAAATACCGGCTTTATGATAATGTGAGGCTGAGCAAGGAGCTTCCTGAATAAGATTTCCCGCCGGGTCGAATGTCCATGCCTCAAGCCAGAAAGGTTCCTCGTCAAACACGCCGAAAGGTAGCCGCTCAAGCGTAAACATGCACACATTCTCCTCACCCGACACAGCGATTTGACTCATCGCCTCCAAAGCCTCCTCTTTACTGGGGAATTCTGCCTGGCGGCAGTTAACTTGCAGGCGATAGGTCGGAGTGTCATTTACGATTTCTTCTGAAAATGTAGTCCCATTGTCATAGCTCCATACCTGAAGTCGGTAATAGCTCGGCATATCGGGTGTTGGACGGTTGCGCACCATATTTTCAAACTCGGCAAGCGACATGTGCTCACCACACAGTTTACGGTACTCGGCGACACTCCTCACAAGGCGGCATAACTGTTTGAAACCAACCTTATTTAAATTATTTCCAAAAGCCTTGCTCTCAGTCAGATGAATGTCGGGGTACTTCTCCCGGAGGGTCGTGATATAAGAGTCGCCATATAATCCGTTGCGTGCTGAGCAAAGTGCAAAGATATTACCGAATTTCCATAGCGGAATCTCGTCAAGACCCTCGCCGGGAAATGGATTCACAGCTATCACATCAACATCTTCTCCCCAGTCAGCACGCATCGCGTTATAGGCATCCGTTCCCCGGGCTACAATCATTTGAGGTTGCTCTTTTTCAATGAGTTCATTAAGAATGGCGACAGACCTCTCAAGATCGATATCAAGTTCAGGTACAACTATGCGGTAACGTCCGGCAAATTGCTCAACGAATTGTTTGGCGAACGGATCCATCATCACATCTAAATATCCGTGCAGATAGAACATTACCGGAAGAAAATCACTACCATTATCCATCGGTTACAATTTTGCTTGGAATTAACACTGCGTTCAATAGCATGCGCTACGATCGCCGTTTTGAGTGGTTATGTTTAGTGCTTTGAGAATTGCCTCGGCATAGAAGTTATTGAGCCGGATTACATCGGGGACAGAGAATGACTTGTAATGGCACAAATCGTAAAGGGAATTACCGATTGCGATATTCCCGTATCTGTCGTTATTAAAAGGGTAATTATTCTTCGCCTTGGGGCGATTCGTTTCCGTTCCGGGTCTGATTATCGAACCTATATTGCCGAACGGCTCTTTGGCGCTATAAAACGCATCCAACACCTTGCACATCAATCCAAAATCAGATCCGTAATAATCGTCATCTTCAAGCGTCAGCACCGAATCGGCATCAGTATAATGAAATGACAGATAGCCCTCTATAAAAGTATCGTCATCGAAACTGTCATCTGCAACGTAGCTCTGCTTTAGTGCGTCCACACGACGATGAACATCATCACTCAGCTTTATAAGGTGATAGTTAACCTGACGTAGCCGGAGAAGCTCATTATCAGTACCGGTGAATAGCTTATTGAGCAGGACACTACGCTTTAACAACTGTCTCTCCAGATTTATTTTTTCGGATTTGTCAAGAGAGTCGATATACACCGTCGAAACATCATCACCCACAATCGTTTTGATCGTCTTTTCTGTGTTACTTAGTATATTTTTTATATGCCCTGTGGTCAGTTGATCCAAGTCAAGATATTCCGTCACGGCAAGATACGGGTTCTCTCTGAGAATTTCATCACGCTCGGCTTCATAGTTTCTGAGCTTCTCTACGTAATGGATGAATCCTCTACAGAAGGCTATCCGGAATCTTTCATCTTCGTAATCCTCAAGAAACGACGTGGCTGCTTCGACAGCATCCTTTGAATCGAGGTTGCAGATATCATATTCCCAATAGTGCTCTTTTCGTTCGTTGAATTCTTCCGAAAGATAAGGCATCAGTCCCGTGAACGTTTTTTTCCTGGCAATCTTCGCCAGTTCGTGATCCGACTTACCAAGCAGTTTTTGCCAGTACCAGCTTGCCCCTTCCACCAGTGTACGATAAGTCACACTGATACCACATTGCGCCATATAAGCTTGAGTAAGCATGGTCAATGCCTCCGCAGGAGTCAGTTCACCCTCTCGGTTGGAGTAAATATTACATATATTTTTTAATTCCCTCTCATTCATTATTATAACGATATATATTTTATTCCCTATCCTTTAATTCATTCAATTTTTTCATAGCTTCACTAAGTTCAATACAATGAAGATCTTTCAAAAATGCACCTATATCACCGGCAACAACAAATCTCCCCTTATCATCGCGTTTTTCTGAAACAGTATATTTACTGCTTCTTGCCATTTCATGTATACTTCTATCCCAATTACCAAAATCCATAATTCTAAAAATTTTTACTTCATTTACGTCTTAATTGAATTAAAATTCTAAAAGATTTACAATAAATGGTTACGCATATCACTGCTACTTAACAAATTAGTTGCAACTAAACCATTGATTACTATCATCACGCTTATGCAATAACTTCATCGTAAAGTTTGCACAGATACTCGAGATTTGCAAGAAATTTGCAGGAAATAGAGTAGACAAGAATGGCCATCGCCCATATTGGGGGGTTGTCCCCAACTTTTCCGACCTGGAAGTGATCGCACTTTCTGACACGTGTAAACTTCGTTAATCATAGTCAAATCGATCAAGTAAAACCAACCAACAGAATGAATCTATATTTTCCATCTCCCAAATATCTTTTTCCCAAAGCCCGTTATTCCGTAATAAAATTAATTTTAGATATATCGAGTGTCCAGTCTGAAGTGATAGAATCCTTAATATGCTCTATAGTCGTTTCGTTGCATCCTCGTAGGATTATCGTATTTAATTTTTTGCAACCTTCAAAAGTACTACGATTCATTGGAAATAAATATAAGTCCCATCCACTTAAATCAATTATTTCAAGGTTTGAACAGCCTTCAAATAACATCTGCATATCGTTTGCGCGGGTGACATCCAAGCCGCTAAGGTTGAGTTCCTTTAGATTGGAACATCCTTGAAATAGACCTCTCCAATTTTGTATGCGTGAAGTGTTGATCCCAAACATATCTACTTTTTCAAGAGCAGTGCATTTGTCGAACATAAACCACCAATCCATCAACATTGATATTTCGAGTCCTCTTAACGAGACACACTTCAATGATTCGCATCCTTTGAATGCATACTTTAAATTACGGACTTTTGAAAAATCAAGACCTTGAAGATCTATCTTTTCAATATGTCGGCACTTGGCAAACATCTTTTCGCCATCTACTATTTCAGAAGTATCCAGTCCGCTCAGGTCTAATGTTGTTGCGTTTGCCAGATTTTTAAATTTTGAAGAGAGTAAATTTTTCCCAACTGTCATATCCAGATTCTCTTCTATATCTTCATCGCAGAATGTATTTATATCATTTCCCTTTACGGATTCATTAATTTCAGCTATTATTTCGACATTTTTCAGTCCGGCGCTTTCAACGGCTTCATTTATGGCTTCAAAAGTATCACTATTGACATTACGAAGATATATTTTTGAAAGTTTTTTACAGCCTTCAAACATATCGTTATAATTATATGAATCCATCCGGGTCATATCCCAATTGCTGAGATTTAGCTCGCTCAATTTCTTACAATCCTTAAACATCATACTCATATCCTCGCATACCCGTGTGTCGAATGTCGACAGATCAAGAGAGACAAGTAACCTACAATTGCGGAACATCTCTCTCATTGTGGTTGCGCAAGAGGTATTTAAGCTTGACACATCAAGCGATTTAAGCCTTGTGCAACCATCGAACATTGATTCAAATGAATTACACTTTCGCGTATCAAAGCCGGTCAGACAAATGCCGGTCAAATTAATGCAATGATAGAACATTGCTTGTACAGTAGTAGCCGAGGAGGCATCCAAATTCCCAAGATCGATTTTTTTCAATTGGAAAAAGTCCGAAAACAGGTTGGATAAATTAGTCTTACCGCTATTCTCTCTTATCAGATGTCGGATAAATTTCGAATCAAGTTTACGATGGAGAAAACAGCACTCCGGATGATCCTTGGTAAAATCCCAATTCCCCCGGTTGCTTAGGTACAAAAGCAACAGATTTGATAACTTTGTATCATCATGATACTCCGTTAACGGACGCCATGGAGCCTGCCAATTATCCTGTTTGAGGGTTCCGAACGACAAATCCCCACTGCTTGTGGTTACGAATTCGGTTGTGTGAAACCATAATTGGCAATCCTTAATACCCAAACGGGTGATAACATTGACTTGAGATTCGTCATAGCTTTTCTCAACTGCCTCCCCGTAGGCTAAGGTCCCGACCGTACACTCAACCATGTCGTACTCTTCACATTCAAACTCCGAGTCAATCTCCTCTTTGCAGTCCCAACTTCCTATACTGAAACCATTGGGTGTAAGAGGAACCAGTATCAGTTCATCGAGACCTCTTTGTTCCATCGTGTGAAGGAATATGTCAACGATTTTTTCTCTATACGCATGTAATTTTTCTGCATATTCCCTATCAATTGATTCTTGTTCTTCTTTAAGAGCCGCAATATTAACAAGTTCTGCTTTATCCATATTTCGTTAAGCTGCTTTATGTTATAAGTTTTAAAAATTTAATGTTTCGTATTGTTACATTGCAATACTACTATCAATCATTTTATTGAATTATATAATTTTTTAATGTATTCTTTTATAATTTTTTTTGCTTCTTCAATTGTATAGTCTTCTTTTTTACTTATTTGTTCTTCAAATAATTTACGACATTCCATTATCGCTTTGCTGTTAGTCTTATCCATATTTATTTTTCTATTTATGTATGGTTGTTATTCCAATCCTAACTCCTTTTTTATTTCGGCATAAGTTTTATATCCAGTTTTCTTAACTTATTCTTCTAAACTCATATTTGTAACAATACATTCAGTGTTTTTTGAGATTTTTCTGGTCTCAACATTTTCATTAATCGATCGGCTATTATAATATTCTTCGATTTTTTGTTTTTTGTATTCTTCAATTGTCATAATTTCAATGTATAAAATGTTTCTCCCTCATTGGCAACCATCCCCACACTCCATCGATCCAAGTGCCAGACAGTATCATAGTAATATGCCACAAATTTGACAAGTTTTTCGAGTTCCTTTAAGCTGAAATCACGATAGAAGTGCAACGAGAACGTTTCTTTTTCAGGTACTATCAGCTGATGAAAGGCACTGATCTGTTTTAAGAAAACATCGTGCCAGGCAACGACATTGTTCTTGGGACTCCATTCAAGTCGATACATATTCCGACCTTCTTTTTTAAAATGGGTTATGTACATTTCCGACGCATTGCTGTCGGCGGGAATGGCTCGTACTCTTACCATCTGATCATTTTCAGAAGACAGGGAACGAATTGCATAATAAATGCGCTCTGATAGTTCATATCCTCTTTTGAACTTAAGTGGAGGAAGTTCAATAAGGCTCGACAACTTATATTTTAGCGTCTTCTTGAATTCAGAGACTCTCGCATCGATCTGTTTGCATGCTTCTTCGAGGCTGATATATTGATCATCACGATGCACTTTAGGTTTGTCCTCGTCATTCAAATAGTTACATGCATCACTACATGCAATCATTACATCAAAACGGTCGCCAATCGGTTCAGTGAAAAATTCACCGGTCTCCCTGCTGACCCACCCCCACACGCCATCACGATAAAAGCGAAGAGTCGTAATGTCAAAGGCAGAATATACCGGAGGAATATACTTGTGCAGACAAGTGTCACGCATTCCAAGTTTTCCATCTTTACCAAAGAGTATCCCAAAATAGTTGTCATACACGATCCAATCCATCTCACAGGGGATAAGTACTTTGGGTGACTTCATGCTTACCTTGCCATATTTTCCTTTGCGGATTACATCTCCGCTTTGGAGCAACATATCATAACCCTCCTCATCGACAAGTCTTCCGGAACCGTCGCGCGGCGTGCGATAGAATTTTCCGTCTTTTTCGACAATGGCGTACGTGTTTAACTCTGTCATATTTGTAGCTCCACTGCATGAATCGAATTGTGCAGGCACTATGATATTCCCAAACTGGTCTTTAAGTCCTTTCTTTCCGGTCTTTTCGTCAATAAACTCTCTATCTTCATAAATCAGATTAATGAGTTCATTGTAGATTGACCGTAAACGTTGAGTTTTTTTATCTTCCGGTTTGTCATCATCCTCTTCGAACAATTCCCTTTCAAGTGTCAGGTAATCCTCGATATCACGGGGCGAAGCCATAACCGGTGCTTTAAATTCAATGCCCGCAGCCGCCACATTTTTGTTAAAGTTATCATCCTCAGGGCTTAAAGCATCTAAAAGTTCTTTAATAGAAATATTAAGCCTCAGACACTCTCCCATGGTGGAATTGAGACGGGTAATAATAAGTTTGTCTTTGATATTCATTGTCACATGGTTGACTCGAAGATAACGGCAATTTCATGATCTTGTCTGCGCTTCCGATCCCGGAAGAGTTTTCCCTCAACAGAATATACAAAGTCTGCTGTTTTTGACGTGTCATCAAGAATAATTACCGGCAAAGATTCACATCCCTTTAGTTTTATAAGCTCATTCATAATCTCGCCCACAGTTAGCGGATGAAAATTGAAGCAATCATTCATTTTTTGAATATCTTTACTCAATATGAAGACCCCATCTTCGCTAACTTTAATTATCTGCACACCTCTTTTGAACTCAGGATACATATATTTCTTGTCCGAATTAAAACGACTTGTGATGATGACCAGCGAATCCTCACGAAAATCGCTGAGCTGTGAAAGTAACTGTCCGCAAGTTAATGAGGTGTCATTTTCATCGGCTCGCAAATGGTATTGTCCATTGAAGAAATAAAAAGTTTTTACCATATCCTTTCTTTAATTATTTTGTTTTTGTGTTGTTTATTCAGTTGTTTGCAGATCGAGTATCAACTCGTTTTGCAGTCATTAAGGAAACCGTCCAAGTCTACTTTGGCACGCCATAGGGTTACTTTTGCCTTACGGGTGACAGAGTCATTGTCGAGCACCGGGGCGAGGAGTTCATTGGACCCGGCGATGTCGTAGAGACCGGGATAACGACTGAGCAATTCGTCGGCAAGTTGACTCAACTCGCGATCTTCTCTGTCGGCGTCGGGATAGTCAATCTCTTGCTCGCGGGTTCGATAACAGTCGATTGCATCGAGAAGCCACCGGCTGCTGTCAGGCAGGAGTGTACCGTATAACTCACTATAATCTGAAAAATCGCCTTCCTGCTCCCAAAGCAACTTTCCCCAGCGCTGTGGATAGATATCATCGTCGAAGGTGAAATTAAACCATACTTCCGACGGGTCATACCAGGCAATTATGTCCAGACCTCGTTGTTCATCGAAGAATAATGACTCCCAAGGCACCTTACGAAAAATTTCCGGGTCTGACTCCGAGCGCGTGAATATTGCCGCGCGGCGATTACCGTCGCCATCAATCAGTCCCCACTTTCCGTCTGACGCCTGATAAAGTGAGTATGGTGGTCTGGGATGTAGCAGACCATACGGGTCTAAGCGTTCTTCAGCCATACTATCAAATTAGGTTAATGCCTTTATTTATTTTAGCTCGCATATAATAGGGATGTATGCCCACTCTTGCTATTATAAAATCAAGGGCTGCTGACGGATCATCAAACTGTTTCAGATTCTCAGCCAAGCGGCTGTCGACTTCCCGGAAAAGATCCATGGGTATTGTCACCGCCGGGCACTCGGCTGACTGATCGTAGTGTCGTCCCTTTATCTGCCGGTAATACTTACATTCGCCGTCATAATAAACAAAACTCCTTATGCCGGATTGTGATGCATAGTAACTCAACGTTGCCACAGTTACGTTGAACACATAACATTCGCCGCCCCTGACCACGAAGCCTATATGTCCGCTTCTCAGTGAGTCGCACATTCCATCCATGCCCTCATTGATCACGGATAGAATGCCAAAGGTTTTTATTAATCTGAATCGGTAATCGTCCATATCGTCATTGACGGAGGTTACAATAGTTCGGATAAAGATGTGTCGGGCGAGAGATATGGTTCCCGGGCTTCGTCGCGGTAATTTTCGTTCCAGTCGCGGATGAGATACCAGAGGCGTGACTTACCGCCCTGCACTTCGGCGAGCCATGCTGCATAGCGGTCAGCCATCGGCTTCCGTATGAGTTGACGATGCTCGCTGTGAGCCCGGGTCGTACGCACCTGCAGACGATGACGCCCGTCATCAGGGTCAAAGACAATACACACTTCCATTGATCCATACTCGCCCGAAGAATCGGGGTAAATCGGTTCTACATTATAGCGCTCTGTACAGTCATCGTCATCTGCGTGTGCCAGACAATATCTGAAAAAATCGCGTATATCATCGGGAAGCGGGAAGCGAGGTTTCATCATTGCCAACGGACCGACATGGCTGTGATGAAGATATCCGGGACCGTCAATCAGATAATAGCAATCGTCACTTGCATCGGCATAATAGTCTACCCCATCGGCGATGCATCGCTGATAAAGCATCCAGAACCATTCCACACACGGTCCGTCGGCGGCAACTATGGCAAGCTTAACCGACTCGCCGTCAAACACCTCCACAATATCGCCTTTCTTGAAGCGTGCTCGGTTAGCAGGTCTGCCGAAAAATCGCGACTGACTGGAATCTTCCTCCCACGTAGTGATGGTGTAATCAATCAGCGAACCCGCTTGATCATACAGCCAGGCGGCACCGGTGCGGAATTGCAGATCGCCGAAAGGTATCTGCTCGATCTTGAAGCAGTAAGTCATGCAATTCTTCAGCTCTTCACCTGCGAGCTTATCCTTGATGAAGCTTTCCGCCCTGTCATGCGTGGGGAAATAATAAATGTCGGTCGAAAGCTCAAATGCCGGATAAGTGGCTTCTTTGTCCATCCAATAATGCGTCAGGCGATACAGCCACTCGCCGGCAAGCTCAGGCTGCCGTTCGGCAAGAGTCTTGAATTGCTCGAATGTCAATGAATCAGATATTTTATCGACAGATTTCATATGTGCTTACGGGTGTTTTTGATTACTTCATCGATAAATTCGGGTCGTGTCCAGTCGGGAAAACCGTGGTCACCGATCACCGGATGAATTATTTCGTCAAACTCTTTGAGCAATGCCGCGCGTCGTTCTGCATCGATCGTTTCAAAATCAATCGAACGGTCAAATTGCTTTAGGAACTCGGTTTTCTCCACATCGCTGAGAGCAATAATATCCTTCATCCGGATCAGACGCTTGCGGCACTCGGCTTTATGATTGTCGTCGATCGGAGCCGTATCAAGCGCCGCCAGGCGGATGTTGATCTCTTCCGAGTGCTTTTGAGGACACGCTGAGGCATATCTTATCATTAAAGACTCTTCCGGATCGTCACTTTGTGGGATTGACAAATGATCATTGATAATCCACTGATAAGCCTTAGCCGCAATATAGCCAACACCGTCCACATGCTCCATATTGCCGAGTACTTCCTTAGGCATATCTATACTGATCAACCATTTAGAATCATCTTTCCCGGCGGCAATTTCGAGTTCGAAACCTATCGGGAAGATATCGACGATGGGCGATGAAGGACGATGATACATCTCGCCGCAGTAGACGAATCGGTTAATGGCGTAAGCCACCTCGCCGGCGTCTAATGCGTCGAGCAGTCGCATCATTGCCTCACCTTTTTCTTCCGATTTGTGGCGGGCAACATCGATCAGCCACTGGCGCATAGAAGGGTTATGATTTTCACTCATAATGGATTCATTTTTATGATGCAAAGATAACCGATGCTCTTTGAGGCAATGTCACTTCAGCTGTCGGAAAAACCTGACAGCTTATTCCAGTACTTTGACAACTACCATTCTTCGTCCTCCTCTTCATCCTCGCTCTGGTAATTATAGCAGTCGTCATCGAGGATTTCAGGAAGGATCTGGGATATGAGGTGTTTGGCGATTTCATCGTTGACTTCAGCTTCTCCATCCCTTTCACCATAGTCCCACCAACTTTCATATGATTCTTCATGGTTTGTGATAGTGTTGTAAACCACAACGAGTTTATCATCCTCAAGTTTGAGTGTCTTGGCTGCTAAGCGACCGTTAAGTCCGTAGAACCAGAGGGATTCAGTGCAGAAATAGCCTTCATCTTCCATCTCGCGTAACGGGAGTTGCGACCGATTGAATTTCTTCATTTTACTGATGATTGCCGGAACACCCTCGGTCCACGCAAGCTCTTTCCTTGCTTCTTCAAGTTCTTCGATTTTCGAGTCTATGGAACTGATTTTTTTTAAAAGTTGTTCTTCTGTCATTGTTATGTTTTGTTATTGGTTTTTATTAATTACATTTCATAGTGATTACCTGAACCGGTTTTTAATGAATGCGTCATTGAACAGTGAGCCGTTGAGATCAGCGGGTTGCAAAGGTCGTCCCAGCGCCTTTTCGGCACAGTCGGCGCAGATGAAAGTATGAGCATCCCGGTCCTGTAACTTCGGTTTCGAGCGGATTATTCGCTCCATGGCTCGTCGCTCATGCTCCTCAAGTCCGTAATGACTGATTAGCGCCTTCCAAATCTCATCGGTGAACATCGGCGACACTTCATCGCCATATTGAAATTGACGGTCACATACAGTACAGTAGCAGAGCAACGATGGTTCTATCATACTCCCAATATGTTTAGAAAAATAGTATTCATTTGGTAATAATCTTTACACCCTTCACCCCGTCGGCAGCGACCTGGGCTTTAATAAGACTGACTGTATCAGCCGTACAACCGCGCATGATAATTGTTTTAAGATTGTAGCACACTCTGAACATCTCCTTTTTCTTTTGGAGATTCTGTAAATTCCATCCGCTTAGATTCAATTCAGATAAATAATAGCATTCTTCAAGCATCCCGCTCATATCCTTGACATTTGACGTATCGAAATTTGAAACATCAAGGGTGGTTAAATTGCGACAATTATAGAACATCCCGCTCATATCTCTGACATTTGACGTATCGAAATTTGAAACATCAAGGGTGATTAGACTGCAACAATTATAGAACATTCCACTCATTGATGTAACTTTCGAAGTATCAAATCCGCTGACATCAAATTCGATTACACCACTGCAACCATGAAACATCTCACTCATATCTACTACTTTCGATGTATTGAAATTAGAAACGTCAAGAATAACCAGCTGCCAGCAGTCTTTGAACATTGCCCTCATTGAAAATGCATTACGGGTGTCAAATGCCGACAAGTATATGGTATATGGATTACAACTCGCAAATATTTCCGATAAGTCATCAGCGCCATTAAATTTTACTGCAATTTCAGCTGCAAGCACATCATCCGGAAGAATGACATCATTACTTGTCATTCCCTCGGCACAGACATGCGGATCGGTCAACAATTTGTGAAACGATTCCAAATTAGTCAACAGATTGAAATAATTGGTATAGTATCTTCCTCGGTGTGGTATGACTAAAGCAATTGAATCTATGGATTCATCTTCCGATTCCGTGGGAATATTATTCCGGAATATTATAATATCATTACCGACATCGAAACCTTTGGGTTGATATCTGAAAAGACAATAATCAGGGAGAAGTGACTCGGGGACAACTTTCCCAAATAAATTATCGATCAGATTTTTAAATGAAACACTTCTACCCAGTAAAGCTATAGAATCCTCAGGCACGGCAGCTATGACTCGCAGTAATATGATAAAGTCTTTGTCCTGCATTTCATATCTGTCACCGATAATTTTATCGTTACGACACAAATAAGAATATTTTGTGTTATAATAGATTTTACTGTTTGAGAATACTATTTTTGTATCTTCAGTCAGAACGATGTAAATATCATTATCCTGGGCATAGTAATTATATCCACATTCATCAAGTACTCCAAGAATGGCTGCCGGTATAAGGTCTTTTCTTATATTCGCGAATTCTTCAGCTGCGATTCCGGGAGTCGGGTACTGTATTTGTCGTACTTCGCCGGTCCAAACCGGATTTTTGGACATTCCTTGTTGAAACAAATTTCTGTTATATCCACGAATGTTGATAAATTTAAGCCATCCAATATGCTTAATCGCTGTGGCAGTCTGAATTGTTCCAACCAACGAATCTATTTGTTCAACATAGTTATGTAATGTTGCTTTAACCGCCGCACTAAGCATAACAGAAAAGGGATATCCTATTTTATAGCAGTCCGATCCGCAAGTGGAAACTTTGATATCATTTGAAATCGCACTTGCATTCATCTCTTTCAATCTACTTTTAATCAGTGTAGTAAGCAGCTTGGATTTACTGTGTCCCTTCATTCGCCCTATGATACCATCAGACAACTTTTTTGCTTGAGCGACAGCCTTGGCAAGTACCGGCTGATATTCTTTCAAATTAACAAGCGGAACCACTTCTTTAAAAGTATCCGATGTAAACGTATTCCCCAGCCAATTTACTTCGATTACAAATTGAACCGTTAAATCCTTGGGATTGAATGATCCGCTTATCGATATTTCCGCACTGATGTTAATGATGCTGCTCCAGTCTTCGCTATTGATAGTATATGGCACACCGAGTGGCTCCAGAATTTCTTCCAGACAAGCTTTCACATCAATAGATCCGGACCGAATATTGCTAAAAATAGTGCTCCGTTCTTTAAAGTTGGAACTTAACGTTCTTTTTAGCCAATCCACCGACTGTTCTTCCGCTGTTTTCATTTATAATAAGTTTTTATCCGGCGGCATTTATAATGAGGTCATTTACCGAAGTTCCTGTTACACCTTGCATACTGGCCGAGCAGAGAGTCATAATTCACGCTTTCTGGGTCAATTTTACCATCTTTGACCAGACGCTTTATTAATTCGACTGCCTGCGGGATCCCTTTTGCAGCTGCCTTGACACACCATTTGGCGGCTTTCTGATAGTCATGCGAAAACTCTGTATAATACCTACCGAGAACATACATCGAAAGACCGTCTTTTAATTCAGCTCCCTGAAAGGCAAAATATTCGACCTGAACCCAAAATTTACAGTCGGTATAATACTCTGCCACCAGACCATACGCCTCGGGTATATTGACATCGGCTGCAGCTATAAGGTACTCTATTGCTTCGTCTTCGTCTTCAATATCGCTCGGTTCGCCTCTTAAGAAGGCTCGTGCTTCTTCAAATTTGGCGCGACATTCTTTGATATAGTTGCGCCAAGTGGTCTGCAGACGCGGACCGGTGATTTCATATCTGATCCGATGTGACTCGCAGCGGCGTTGCAACATGTCAATGTCAAGCTTTGACTGTGCCGCCAGTTCATACATCAAGAATTCGAAATCCGACTCCGACTTGATGCGGAATGCGCGGAGAAAGTTGGCGGTGTCATAAATGGTTATGGTCCGTCCCTCAAGCTCAAGCATACCATCGTCGCGCGGATTTCGACGCAACTCAGTTACTGTCGTATGTTTAGCATACAGTTCGAACCTCAATGCAATTTCATCCCATGGACCCTTGCCGCTTTTGATAGTAATATGACTTAAACTCATGACCCTAATCGATTACATTCAATATCCAGTTTCTTCATCAGCGGAACCATTTCTTCAAATGTATTGTAAGAATGCTCAATGAAATACTCGATAATTGCATCGACAAGTTCGTAAGGAAAGTCGTCACCACTTTGATAGTCAACCCGGAAGAATATCATCAGTTTGGCAACCGCTTCCATTCCCGTAACAGTAAGTTGCAGACATTCGTTTGCCTCTACGGCTCCACGGGTAATGAAGAAATCGCTCATAGTAACCTTGTCACGGGAGACAGCAACTTTGAAGTATTCTGTATCACGAACTGCCAAGCCATATTCTGTCTCACATTCATCGCCAAACAAATCTTCATAAATTTTGTCCGGCTCAAGGGCTTTAAGTGCGTCTATGGTCTCTTTGAAAGCCTTGTCATATTCCGGAGTTCCCGGCGTGACTTCGGGAATAAGTTTTCTTTCAGGGACCGGATTCGGTGGAAGTGGTTGTGGTTTCGGCTTACGGTCGAGTCGCTCGGTGCTGATTGCGCCCGTGAGCACTGTCAACGGATGTTCACGATATTGATAATCGACCAAATGACCGTCACGCTGATCGATCCACATATCAAGATGAGGTGAGTTATTTACTCCGTTGGCAAAGAGCAATTCGCGTTCCTGACTATCTGGCGCCGGCAACGCGAGCAGCATACGCGACAGACCGGTATTGTCAGTCGGCATAATCTCGATCACGGTCAGCAGACTGCTCCCTACGACAAGATCGAACAGTCGCTGTGCAAAACCATCGGTCTTAGCAATTTCTTTGACAAGACGGTCAATAACGCCATCGCCCAGATAAGCGTGATAGTATTCGCGACGGCGCTGATAGCCGGAGTCTTTGTCCTGTGCCACAACAAAATGAGCTTTCTTTGACCATTCCCTGAAACACCCCTCGGCAATATCATCGTACACAAGTCCTCCGTTATTGCCGCGCGACAGGGCATTCACCACCGGTATCACCACCACAATGTGCCGTCCGGATCTCTCCATCAGTTCTACTGCGTTCCCGATAGCCTGGAAATAATTTGTATCATTGTACAGCAAAACGCTGTAATGAGGTGTCTGCTCGAGTCTTAGATGATTGCCCCAGTCCTGAAACATAATGTCGCGATGAATGTCACGCGCCGTGTCTCCGGTACTTTTCCAGCCTTTGCGTTCCCATCGACCGAGCATGTAATCGACTTCATAATCTGTATCTGCGGCATAAAACACCACCAACGGTTGAGTGCGGTCGGCAGTCATATATTCATCCACAACCGAGTCAATCTCCTCACCATTGAGCATAATATGCAATTCTTCGTCAGGCAGCAGACCTTTTAACCACTTCGTGCCGTCATTGTCACTCTCCTCAGTCATGGTTGCTGTTGAGTTATACAGCAGTGACAGCTCCTTGAAGAAGTCTCGGTTGAGCACGCTACTTATTGTAGCAAGTCGGTCGGTAGCAATGTGAGCCCGCTTGAATATGTCGTAGACCGACTGACGCTCAATGCACATGCGGTCGGCAAATGCTTCCATCGACATTCCCTGCCGCTTTACCTCTTTTTTAATTTCTTCACCAAGATGATATATTGCCATAATTCAATTAAGTTTAAAATTCACCGTCCATTACATTATTTTCCCACGGAGTGCCCCAGGCACGGGGTTGTCCGAAACCGGTCATGACCGGAGGAAGTATTATACATTGTTTTCCCTCAACCGCTGTAGGGACATGCCTTCGGCATGTTAGATAAGCGCCTTTGCATCAGCTACATCGCAAAGCGATGTCCCTACATTTTGTTTAAATATTATTCTATTAAATTTTGTATTATACATATTCTTAATTCATGGTTTCTTTCCTTTTTTTATATTTTCTGTTTGGTCCATAATTGTAAACTCCACAGCATCGTGGATCTCTTTAAAATCATCAAACAGCATTTTTGCCTCTTCAAACTTCAAATGATGGTTCTTGCCTTCTTTTTCATTCTCAAGGAAATCATTGAACCGTTTAAGACCGTGTAATGCTGATACTTTATCCTGAAGAATATTAAAGATTGGATTATCGTGATCTAATGCAAGCTTACTGATCTCTGTACTTTTTCTATTCTTTTTCGCCAAAGCATCAAATGTACAGTATCCATTATCATAAAGTTCAGTATAAACTACCGCCTTGTCTTTTGATTTAGTCTGTATTGTTACAACGTCATTGTTAATCTGCAGTGCCCTTACGTTGCCGAGATCAACAGTCTGTTCACCATCGGCGCTGATAATAAATTTAACCTTACCTTCACGAACTATAAAATCCTTAACAAACTGGCTTAATGTACTGATACTCTTGTCTTTCTTATGATGAAATGATAATTCGCCGGCAATTTTTCTTACAGGCAATTTTATGGCATATTGACCCTTTACTCTGTCCTGAGTAAGGATTCTGATTGTAAATATCTTGATAAGATCAGCCTGGGTAAAAATTATTTTTGTATTAGGATATTGAGATCTTAATTCCGTTAATATGGATGCAGAAACATCTTTTACGAATTTATTAAATGTCATTAATGTGTCAGAGTCCTTTTTGCATGACTTATTATCAAATTCCGCCTCATTAATTACAAATGCCATATACCATCTGAGAGCGGTCCGCATCTTTGACACATAGCTTTTACTACAGGTCTCAGCATTTATATCATTGGCAAGAATATCTAACAGGAAAATAATCAGATCTCGTCCGGTATCATTCTTGCAATAGATATAATCCAGGTTTTCGAATAATACTTGTGAATCATATTCCTTGCCATTGTAATTAAATTTTACTAAAGGACATAAATGATTATATGCTCCTGTGACATATGCAGAATATGATGACGATGAGTCTTCTCCTATGCCGTTTTCACGGCAAAACTCTTCAAATTCTACTTTATAAGGAATTATCCCACATGAATTTTCTGTAATCTCTGTCATCTTTTTACTCATAATGCTGTTTGTTTAATTGTTTATTTCACGGTTAGCGCAAAGTTAGCAAAATCAATCTAAAACTGCCTCATTTCCACTGTCGGAAAAACCGGACACGATTAATCCAGTTGGAATTCCAGTTGGGATTTAAAGGTAAAATAACATGCACTTATGGCGTATCTTTGCTTGAATGGGTAATCGTAAATTGTCTTTATAGTATCAGAATACGCATCCATGACGTCTGTTAAACCTTGATTTGCACTTTCTGATGTAATAACAAGCACTCGCTCTTTACCTAAAGCATTTCCAAGTTGAGTCATACGTTCAACAAATTGGTTATCGTTGTTGATGTTAACCGCAACAACTATGTTTTGGGAAGTTCTTATGAAGCTCTGAGGAACGACCTTCTCAAGAATATCAACTCCGATTGTTGTTACCCCGTAATGCTTCACAAGAAGAGCCGCTTTCAGACCTCGAATTTTATCTTCAGTCGTTGATAATAACGCGATATCAAATACCATATTTTAGTTACTAAAGTTGCTAAATAAAACCTTATCTGTTTCAAAACTGACATAAGTGTCAGATATAAACTTTTGGCGACAACGCGCTAGCATTATAGCACTCTATATTCTGAAGTACCCACAGAATTTTCCGATTAACCGGCGCTTTCGGTAGCGGAGCATATCCGTCGGTGAACACTATCATGCCGTCATACTCCTTATGCTCAGTGAAATAATCCACCGGAGCCTGAAAACAAGTGCCCCCTCTGCCACGCAGCTGAATCTTAGATGTGACTTTCTTGAGCGAGAGCACCGGCATATGAACCTCGGCATCAAATTGTATCACATCAATGAAAGGAATGCCATAGGTAAAAAATGAATTGATCACACCAAAAAATCTTACAAGATCACTATTTTGAATCGAGCCACTCGTGTCAACGGCAATCAGCAGTCGGGATGTGTAAGGATGGAGCACTCCCATCTGTGCCCAGCCGTAGCGGCGGCTCGGTCGCATGCGGGTGAGGCGACGGTCGGTTGAAATGATCGACGTACGGAACATATCGAGACGGCGGCGGATGTTTTCTGCCTTGATTGTCGAAGCCTTGATGAGATCCTGTACTCTCCCAGCCAGACTTCCCCACTGCCTTGTGAGCATAGCCGTTTCGATACACTGGTTTATGTATTCGATCTGCAGAGCATCTTCCTCCCAAAGATCTGTAGCATCCGAGCCGCTATCCTTTATATCCTGCAGCGACTTAGGCATCGGTCTCATGTCACCTATGCCGTCATAAGCCGCTCCATTATCGCTGCTTTTGTCACCGTCAGTTGATTCAGAGTCACCGTCGGATGATTTCCCACCTGAAGAAGCATCACCGTCATTGTTCTCAGCGTCATTTGACCCGTCACTGCCTTTTCCTCCTCCGGAGTCGGAACCGGATTTGGCGTCCGTCTTATCTTTGCCACTTCCACCGCTGCCTTCGTCTCCTGTGCCATCAGAAGTCTCATCACTGTCCTGTTTGTTTGACGAATTTTGCGGTGGAACACTGTGGAGTAACGCATTGTAATACTCCTCAAACGAGAGACTTTTGCCATTACCGAATCCTGAAATATCAATCCCGGGCGGAATAGAGCTACCGCCATGGGCATAAATGGTCATGTTGCTTGCAAGATACAAGAGATCGGGAACCGGATTTACCGGCTGGCGGTCATAGGGATGCTTGAGGATTATACGTATCACCTCGCGGCGGAGCAACTCCATCACTTCGAGTTCCTTCAGCCCACAGAGCCAGTCGGGATTATATTCAATTCGTCGCTGTCCGCTGCGCATAGCACATGCCATCCGGCGGTTTTCCGTCACGCTATGTCCGCAAAATGCGGCGAACAGCAATGGTTCCGAAAGAAACCATTTGTCAGCGGTCGACTGTATAACATTCTTGACGTCAATCATTGCCTCAATATACTATGATTACCGTATCTTTCCTTGACTATTGTTTCCACATCCGGGAATACATTTAATAATTTCTCACCGGTATGAAATGCCTTTACTATGTGCCATACCACACTCACCCAACCACTTTTCATTGATGTCACTCTATAGCTTATTCTTGACCCGTCGACAAACACCATGTCATTACCAGGTATTAATCGACAACTTACAGATATAGGCAACGCATACAAAATTGATTTTCCAACCAGAGCGCCAAAATCCCAGTCCACATCACCCCAATATCCGTAACGAGTGCACCCCCAGGTAAGCATATTCAATAATCTTATAAAATCAATATCATCGATTTTGTGCGTAGTACTCAGTATTTCTCCCGTGTGTTTCACTAAGCGCACCGTATCATTCTCTTTGCATAACTTACGGTATTCATTCAGGAATATATTATATTTTCCTCCCTCCTCCACGTAATAGGTGAAACCGTACTCATCGAGAACCTTCGACAACTTTGTTGTGGCATAGTCACTGTTCAACGAATCATCGAAAGGCGGCAGGGTACCGTACGACATCTTGCGGTTATCAAGACTTCCGATTTTTCCTAGTCCTTGATTAGTCCAGTGATACACATCTTTGGTGGAGATTTCTATTTCAGTACAATCTTTTAGCCAGTCGGGAACACTGTTGTAAGCCTCAGCTATTCTTACGATCCCGTCCTCAAAATCGTCAAAATTGATTTTGGTGCGCACAAACACGTTACCGAACAGCTTTTTTAGGAGCCAGAACTGTCCCGGATCTTCATCGCACTTCTCCAGTTTGGTCTCGGTAAGTTTATGCTTCCTCAAACACCGTGATATTACCGGCCGGAGCAATTTTGCGCCCATATTTCCCTTGGTCGCGGACTCATATCTGGCGAACTCAGCCCGTAGATCTGCAATCATTTTATCGAAAACTGACTTATAATTTTTAATACCAAAGGGTGATATTGTGAAGACATTATTTTCGCTTTCGGTGTTCACCGATAAACCCGACTTATTTATTTCAATGTGCACCCAGTACATGTCACCTTTCCATTTCGCTCGGATATAAAATCCGGGAGCGGCAGTTATAGCAAATTCACCTGTCTTGACATCAAGAGTGTAGACGTAACCTAACTCTTTCAAATCTTTACCCACTACCTCTTCAAAATCAAAATGCTTAAAATTATCAACCCATAATTTCCTTGCATTTGACATGACGTTGCGGGAACTCTCCCTGAGAGCAGTTATATTTATCTTTTGCGAAAACATAATCTATTGTTAACAGTCAGTCCCAAAAGTCGTATTTTTTCTTGATCACCAGTTCTACATCTGAATATCTTTCAGCAAGCCCGCTCATCCATGCCTCCATGCCTGTACCGGAATGAGAATTGAATACTTTTATCAAAGTATACATGGTATTCACAAAATCGTTTTGTTTTTCGTATATAGTGTAGTATTCATTCCCATAAATGAATGTGAAATGATCAGCGGCATAATAGAAAGTGACCTTGTCGGATAAACATGTACGTATCAAGGGGATAAGGAAGTATCCGAGAGTATTAAACTCAAACGACCTTTCGTAAGGGGATGCCCAGGCAATCAGCTGTATCAGACTGTTGAAATCACCATCTGCCATAGTGACTGACTCATACACCTTGTCTTTACTGATTTGTTTAAACCAAAACAAATTACCCTTTCTTTTGATTATCATGTCATCGGTGATGTAGATGCAATATGTATTGCCGTCAACATAATAATCATACCCAAGGCGGTTAAGGACGGTCGACAGTTCGGATTGCAAATCATCTTCAGGAGTCAGACCCAAGGGCGCGGAATATGCCATTTTATGCTCCGCCGATAACTCACCTGTATTCTCGCCTGTATAAGTAATACCATTGGCATAATTAGGAATATAGGAGCTGCCGACTCTAAAAAACAAGCGATTGCAATCACGCAGACATTCAGGGAAACAGTTGTAAGCCTGTGCTAACGACATACATCCCTCATCATAGGAGTCAAAGCTGATAAGGGTGCGGAGTGAAACGTTTTTAAATATTTTCTTCGAAAGCCAGAATAGTTCAGAGTTGCCGTCACAACTTTCGATCGTTGTGCCCGTTAGTTTATACCTTCTTAGTATCTGACTGGCAACCGTCTTAAGCAGTTTGGAACTTTTCTGCCCCTTGACAATGTCGTCCAATCGGTCGTACTCTGCCTGTGATGCACCTATTAGTTTGTCGAATAAAGATTTGCATGCTTCAAGACCAAAAATAGGGACCGTCATACGATAAAAACCTACAGATGTCAGTCCCATATGATTTAGTTCAAGCTTCAACTCATATTCATACATTCGCGCTGTTCGACTTCCGTGGATATATGCACCCGGAGCGGCTGTTATGGAAAAATCCCCATACGAATCCAATAGGTATGAATATCCCATAGCGTCAAATGCTAGTGAGACCGCAGTCTTGATAACGGAAACATCTGTTTCATGGCGCACTTGTTGCTCGACAGCAATAAATGCGTTATCTATACGATTTCTAAGTTCAGTTGTATTTATTTTTTCAGCCATAAAGCGATATCTACACGGTTTCGTTCCAGCCTTTTTTGATATTGGAGGCGATCAGAGCGTCGCAGAGTCCGAATATCTGGTCGTGCGAATCAGATATGCGGAGATCACGCTTAAGCTGCTCCTGACGATGGTAGTTATAGTCGGTGTGATGGAGCACATAGGCGGGGAAAGAGCCTGTCTGCTCCTTGTTGGTTTTCCATATCACAAATTTCTGTACCGAGGTTTTTCCGGCAGTGGTCTTAGTGAAGACTCTCCTCAAAAGCACCTCACTCTCAGGCAGCGAGCTGAAATCAGCTATCCTGCCTTGCGAAAAAACACACAGATCGGTAAGCTGACTCTCGCGTACATCCGCAGGACACACTCTTTTATCCTTACGTTCACACACGAAGGTAGCGCTGTGAAGGGCTACTCCCGGTGCCTTGCCGACAACATTGTAACCTACTGCGGGGTCGTAGGTCAGCAACATATTCATTTTGGGCTCACCTGCCGAATTTTCGGTCACGAAGTCGACCGCCGATATTTCAATAACTATTTCGGGTCGAACCATCTGAAACGCCACACCGCGGGAGTCGGTTTCAACATAGTATGATTCGACGCCTGAATCCTTAAGACGGTTGAACAGGTCGAGACGCTGTTCATCTGTAAGACCGCCGCCTACCGATGCTACCTGACGTATTTCGCCGTCGGGACGGATGACGGCAGTGAGCATGTCGCGCACCATCCCGGCATGTCCCCCCTCTCCGGCTGTATAACCGATCACGGCTACATCGACAGTGTGACGGGGCTTGAGTTTATACACGAAACTGTTGGAACTGTGCACCACGAGCCCTTCCGCACCTCCCTCGGCAACAAGGGTGTCATAGAGTTGACGTACATCACCAACCGAAGAACATGCCATGCTTTTTACGGGACTGACCGCCACTCCCCCTCCGAATATCTCCTTTAGCCGGTTCAGCTTTTCAGCTACAGGCAATGCGTTCATATCTTCACCGTCAATTTCAAGGATGTCAAAAGGGGCAAGTCGCAACTTGTCGCGAAGCGATTCATCGGCAAGCGCCGCAGCCACATCGCAAACCCGTTCGCGCCCGCTATCACTTAGCACTGCGTAAAGCTCAGCCGCAAACAAAGCCGACCGTATGCCTTTACCCGCCAGTAACGAAGCCGTTTCAGTCATACACGACAACGTAGCCGGCGTTTCATTGCCCCCTGTACCGCACGCACGGATCGCGCCATCGGCATAACTCACCAGCTGCATCACGCCGTCGAGTTTCAAAGTGACGGTGAACTCTTCCCCACCGATTTTCTCTTCGATCTTAGAACCGTCGACAAGCATGAATTTGCCGGGCACACGGCGTTTATAGTCTCTTGCAAGTGTTGATAAATCGCTCATGGTCAGATGATGTTTTTGAGTTCTATATTTGTGAGATGAAGCAACAGACAATATCTGTCGCCGCTGATACGCCCTTCGAGAAAGGCGCGGTATGGTGTGCCACCCGTCGACATAACCAGCGGTCCCACCCCTTTTGCTCCGGCACCGAGAAGCAGCATGTTTCCGGAGTCGTGCAACTCTTTGGCTATACTCTGCAGAAAATCGAATGTCAGGCCGTTGACATGCCGCAACTGATATTTACGTGTGAAGGCAAACATCCTTATAGCTTTTGACTTGGGGATGAGTTTACCGGTCCACCGCAATGGAATGTCGATATTGATATTCGATTCGGTGGTTTTGTACGGACGGTCTTCTTTCTCCTGACCGTCGGGAGCATAAAGCACCTGCCGCCTGGTAACTCTGTGAACTACTTTCAATGACGGATCGACATACACCTTTTTGGTTGATTTGAGGTAGAGCCCAACGCGTTCCGCATCAAATTCAATATCACTGTTGATTATCGTTTCGGTAAGGTTATCGCCGTACTGTGCGGTCAGTGCATCGGTGGTGGTTGAAGGGGTGAACTTAAGCATCCTCACGTTGCAGGTTTTCGCTCCTCCCGGAAGTCCCATCTTCACTGTAGTCCTCGCAGCTTTAACGTCCAGACCCACCTGCGCATTCCGGTTTTTGGAATTGGATATATTGATTGCTCTCATTGCCTTAACAGTTTACATCATTGAAAAATCGAGATCGCCGTCGTCAAAACTGAAATCTTCATCCGGTTCGTCCAGTTCAACCGCCTCTTCGAGTCCGAGATATTCATATTCGACGCTTGAACCGGTGAGTATGAATACTCCCGCTTCGGTAGCTATCATAAACGCCTCATTACATTCATACCCGCCGCGGTAGCTGAAATCAAATGCGAAAATCCTGTCTTTCAGATTATCTGACAACAGATTGATATCATCGCCGCAAAGTTGATATATCGACTGTATTGTCAGGTCGAGCAACTCTTCAGAGGTAGCCTCACGAGTCAGTTTAATGGCGTTGTCAAACGATGATGGTATCCAGACCGGCTCCGATCCGTCCTCGGTCAGAGGCACAAGCGATTGCCGTTCCACCCAATTGCCGTTTTCATCCGTGATCCCGATTTTAGTCGCGCCGGGACAGACAATGTTGACGCCGTCGCCGTTGATGGCAGCCTGGCAGCATGCCGATCCGTCATCGGTCATTACTCTCAGCTCCGTGTAGCCGTAAAGCTTGTCACGATCCACTTTTGTCGGGGTAAGAGCCACCGACAGATCACCTATTTCTATCGTTAATGTTTTCGCCATTTCAAACTCTGTTGTAATTATTATTCTGTTGCAAAATTAAATTGGCTGATGTTGATGATCGTCGTTTTTTCCGTCGGAAAATCTTGACAGTCGCACCGGCTGATTGCTCATATTCAACCGATGTATTTTCCGGAAATGATATCGAAGCTAAAGGTATTGTCCCACCACCGTGAAAGAACCCGGACATCCGATCCGGTAAGTTCATTCTTTATGTGCTCGCGCCCGGGGTCGGTCAGTACAATATTCCATATCCTGACCCACTTCTCGCATTGACCCTTGTAGTTATTGACATCTACCGGTACACGTACCATATATTTGTCGGTACACTTATGAAGTCTTACCACACCATCAGTATCACAGCTCACATCGATATTGCTTACACCAAGTTTTTCTAAAAATACAATCACTAATGATTCAAGCAGTTGCGCTGCTTTTTCTTGTTTACGCAGACTGTAATACTTTTCGGTTATCGTTGTGCCATCCGTTACCAGTTTATCGACCAGCGGAAGATAAAGTTCCAGATCGCTCACCGGAAAATCTATCACTCCGCTCGCGGCATTATTGTTTGTAAATTCCATGTCATCGAAGCAGACCGTCATCCCTATCTTAATTATATTCTTTACTATCTTCCCGTTTATGAAGAAATTGGATGACACTTCGACAGTAAACGTTTTCTTTACTTTATCAATTTTGTAATTATACCCGCGCTCATTGAAAGCACGTTCGAGGAGTGGATATGCTTTGCTGCAATTAAAAGCGTTAGTTATCCTTTGTTTCATACCTCTCGCTCTGCAAGTCAATGACCTGATGTCACTGAGCAACATTTTCGAATCAACTACTTTCACGCTCATGTTATGCTCTTTTTCAATCAGGTTTTAATCTTTCTGATCTTCTATATAGTAAGAAGAAGCAATTCCACGCATAATAAGACCTTCGGGTTCATTAAACCTTATTCTTAAATCAGTATCATTGTTTCTCTCTCCATAAAGGCAGTTATTAAAAATACTTAATAGGTCATCAGCCCTTTTCAAAATATTCCAAAGATTCGCAATAAACTTAGGAGTTATATTATGTTGTAAATTAGTATCAAAGTGAAAATATGCTTTATCTGTGACCCCAATAAAAATACTGGCAAGCCCCCTCCAATCTTCAGTAATGTAATAAGAGAATCCTTTGGGAAGAAGTCTTATTAAGATTGGTTCCAGGCCATAGGCGAAGTCACGACTACGTTTACGGGTACGGTTGTCGAATGGTCCAAACTGAGAAACCATGGCTATCATGCTAACAAGTTTCAGCATATCCGGAGTACTTATAAAGACATAATCTGTGCCATTGAACCAAGTCTTATTTCCACAGCGTCTCAAACAGAAATTATCGCTTAATAATATCATTAGGTCGTCATTAACCACCTTGAAATAGAATCCTAAAGTACTGAGTTTTTTTAATAATGTATCATTGGAATTATTATTTATATTGGTAAAACTAATGTCAGGATAAAGACCATGATAATTCATCCGCAGCCCTTTCTCCGGAAGAAGACCTGTTCCATCCGTAGAAATAGCCTTTTTGCAAAAGAAATTAGGCACAAGATCATTTTCTTCCCAGGATTTCTGATGAAAGTCATTTGGCATTCGTACTAATGTGTCAACCATAGATTGGATTTGAGAATTGTAATTGTCCCAATTCATAAATGCATTAAGAGTGCAATTGGCGATGAGTTTCTTCTTGACAACAACTTGCTGACGGTAGCCTTTACGGGGTATTATATCGAAATCAGTAATGCCATGATCTGAAAGAGTGCTTTGAATAATCTTAATCAATAGTTCTAAAGTTTTCTGAACCTTAGATTCTCTCAGCAGAGATTCCTCGATTTCTTTGCTTTTCATGATCAGAATATCAATTATAGCTAAATTCTCCCGGACTATCTCTATCATTAAATCCAAGCTACCTATAGTCTTAGACTCCTCCTTAGTCTTTAACTTAAATAAGATATGATAATGGTTTGATTTCCATTTTCCTTCTAAAATAGTATTTGAAGAAAGACCAACGATAAAGTCAAAGGTCTTTGAATTAAAGGATATTATTGGGCATTTTCCCTTAAATAAAGATTCTACTGAGTCTTTAACCATTTTAAGCGTGTAAAAATTGCTATATATAGCATCGATTTCTTTGTTAATGTTTCCCATAATGGATGGTTCTTTGTTTACAGTTCGGTGATGAATTGATTGAATTCGATGATGAGTTCGGGCCTGGCTTTGGCAATCGCTCCGATAGCTTTCTTATATTTGCCGCTCATATAGGCATTGATAAAGTAAGCATAGCTCTCGCGGCGCTGTTCCTTGAGCCAGGTAAGATAATTGCTGAGATTCTCTACGTGCTTGTCGGTGAATTTTTTCATAGTATCTATGTAGCCCAGGACTCCGTCGTTGAGCATCGGGAAGGCTTCCACCGGCAGATTTTCTACCTTGTCGGTAACATCGGGATATTTTTCTATTACTTCTTTACCTGTTATTGCTTTATCCTTGAACGAATCGAATAATGCCGATGCCGTCAGCGCACCGATAATACCGGCGACAAGCTTGGCATGATATCCCTCGGGCTTCTTAACGCCCTTGAGCACCTGCGACACTCGCTCCCAGGCGCGACGGTCGGGACTCTTGTCAAGCGAGTCGGCTGATGGATCGAAGCGGCTGTCGAGTTTATCGGGATAAGCCTGAATGAAGTTTGTCACCCGCTCATCGAGTTCGGCACGTTTAGCCCATGCAAGCCAGTCCTGTACGGTAGGGCGGAGTGTATATATGTTGAAACGCGACACTAAGGCAGGATCAAGTTCTCCCACTTGATACTGCTCGCCTGCATTGACAGCTGAAATTATACGGCTCCCTTCCGGCAACTTGCGCCCCGCCAGCTTACGGTTGAGTACAAGGTCCATCACCGTCTGAAGCATTTCGGGACGGGCACGGTTGAGTTCGTCGAGAAAGAGTACTATCGGAACACCGTCAGTCGGAAACCAGTACGGAGGCATAAAATCGGTCTTGCCGATCTCTTCATTCAGGCGCGGCAAGCCGATAAGGTCGCCCGGATCACTCATCTGTCCAAGGAACAGAGCGGTGACCTTAATGCCTTTCTGTGTGAAATAATCCTCGACAATACGCGACTTGCCTATGCCATGATTGCCGACAAGAAGGATATTTTGTGAAGCGGGAGTTCCCTCAAATATCTTATAAAGATCCGCTACGTTGATTGATACAGCCATAGAGTTTTCTAAATTTATTATTTCAGTATAATTTCACCGCCAAAGGTCGGTGGCACATCGCTTTGTGATGTAGCAGAGTATCAAGCGCTTATTTAACATGCTGAAGACATGTCCTTACAACGGTCGGGGGAAAATAATGTAGAATCAAGTATACATCATGCATTATCTGTTTAGCGTGGCGTTGCACAGGTTACGGTTCTTATTACATTCGCATACCCTGATAAAAAGAAACAACGCAGAAACCCACGCTACATGCATATTCACGGCACACCGGACCTTTCTCAAGACACGATGAAACCTATGGATATCCCATAGCTTTATGGCGTCTACCATTGCTCCGGTCTGTCAAGGATTCATTGAAAGTTGCGAAGTTTCAGAACTTCAGAACCGTTGAGCTAAGTAACGCTTGTATAACAAGTGTTGCCAGGCGACCTCTGTCGCGGCGGCTGCCGGCAGGAACCGGCTTTCATGCAAAGATAGATTTTTTTTATTTTTTCACCAAATAAATGGTGATAATTAATCATCTAACTTCAGCGCATTTCCACTGTTATCAACACGGGCTTCTGCGTTGTTGTGGCAAAGATAACGGATAACTGTCATAAACGCCATGTTCACTTCGTTCATTGCTTGAAAATGACAGGTCAATTATTATAATTCTCGTCACATATTAGTCGGAGATCCTTATTGACGTATATATGACTTTGAATAGTATTTGCGTTTTTTATGGCAGCCCACCATGTAGATATAAAACGTTTGTTATTCACAGGCATCTGTATTTCCACCATACTCTCATCATCATTGGCTGCATATGGATTCGAAAATACAAGACAGTCCTGATTGTTGAAGATATTCACACTGCAGAAAGGCGGTAAAAAATAGTCTCTCATCACCCGGGATATACCATGGGTTACGATCAATTGGAAGGAAGTGTTGTCAATAAGCTCCAAGAAAGCCAGTTCCGGCAGTTTGGCAATGATCCTCAGAAACAGTGCGAATTCATTGTTGTTAATATAGTGACCTTTGTCCGAAATCTTACCTTTGTGTGACATAAAGCAGGTATTACCATTTCTGACTATTTTGATATCCTCTGTCAGTACCACACTCAGTATTTTTTTCTGATTGACATAATATTTATATCCACAGTCTTTCAGAGCGTTATGGACGGTTGAGTTGCCTACGTCATATTTTGACGCTGTATTGTCCATATCGAGTACCTTCTGACTTTTATATCTTATCTTTTCGGCATCGTTATACGACGTTATGGGATGAAAATCGACAGCTTCCGGCTTTTTCCCCGCGATTTTGGTCTCCCCGAAAATAAATTTGTTGAATAATTTCAATATCTCTTTATTTGTAATTGTTTCTGTTACAACTTCCATTAAATTATCGATTCTATTTTCATAGTTTTCGAAATCAGCCTTAATGCTATAATTCAACCGGCAATATGAATTCTGGGTCAGCAGATGGTATCTGATCTCACATACCGCATCATCATCCAAAACCGGCATTACCGAAATTTTTTCTGCAAGTGTAGGATCCGCCTGGCTATCGATGGCACTGCGTATGATGGTTGCCAGAAGCTCGCCACGCTTGTTTAACTTCGTTTGGGAAATCATCTCATCATACAATCCATTAAGATCGTCGATGGCTTGTTTAAGCAGAGGCAGATATACACTAACCGAACCGATATAAGGGTTACAGATCGCAACTTTCTTTTCTAAATATAAAGTTTTAATCTTAGCCTTAAAGTCATAAGTATTATATCCCGGTTGCCCCACTATTGAAATCTCGGGAGTCAATGGTATGACACTTTCTCCGGTCTCACTGTCAAACGTGTAGGGATGACCCAGACTGTCAAGAAACGGACGGAGGAAATACCCGACATTTTTCTCAATCTTTTCCAACGCCTCATGAGCCGGCTTCCAGCCAAAACGGAGAGTGTCCAGCCGATTGTCCAGCCACTGCTTAAGTGAATTATCCGTCATGATTAATCCGATTTTCCCATTCTTGCGGTAAATTCACTATAAATACTCCCGTCAGGACGAACGACCCTGAACCTTAATGCACAACTGTCGCCGTCAATTGATTCGGGATAGAAAGTCAGTTGGTCGCACGTATCGATCACATTTACCTCATATAGAATGAGAGATTGGTTGCCGACCTCCGGATGTTCTTCGAAATACGCCTTTGCATCATCGGCTGTGTCGAAACTCATCCCTGTCAACTCTCTGATTCCGGCAAGCAGCTCTTCTTCATCACGGTAATAGCTGTCATGATCATAACTCAACACATAGCGCTCTGGATAAAACCGACCATCCCTGTCGTTGGTCTGATACTCACGATTCTCACAACCCTCTGTGAAGAAATAATACTCGATGCCGGGATAACGCTGACAGAGCATATACATTATCTGTGGTAAAGGCTGATAAGCCGTGAATGTGATGAATGTAAGAGTATCATCGTTAAGTTTCAGATCTGACCAATAGCCCCGGCAGGCTATCTCGTTCGGATTCTCCCCCATTGCATCAAGGAGATAACTGAACCACGTACCGTCACTGTCGGCATGCAGTTCTTCGGTCTTCCTCATAAGCTCGTAGAGCGCCTCGAGAGAGGAGCGGTCGCCGGCGAAAGTGTATTCTGTACTGTACCAATTTGCCATAATCAATCACCGAAAATTTTTGACAATATTGCACCTATTATTGAAAAAACAAGCTGAAGCAACCCTATGACTATATATCCAGCCAACAAGGCTATAACAACACCGATTATAAAAAAGAACATAGTTGCACATTAATTTAAAGTTATCAAATTCATTCAGACCGCCGTATGGACCAGCTTTTGGCATGTTAAATAAGTTCCTGATACTCTGTCATATCGCAAAGCGATATACCTCCGGCTGTGAAGCCGGCAAGTAGTGCAGCCATCTTGGCTGCACCCCACCACTCTGTTTTTCACCCGCCTCCCCGTGGGGGCAGACCTTAGACTACTTTCTTCCCCGCAGAGTGCTGCAGGCACGGGGTTGTCCGAAACCGGGCATGATCGGAGGAAGTGCCCGGACCAATGCTCACATCCATCCGAGTCACGGAGTCCAAATGGAGACCTTGTCACCATTTGGACTCCGCTACTAATTCACTCTGATTATCTGCTACATCGCAAAGTGTTGTCTCCGTAACAAATTTTGCTCTTCCTATTCGTCTTGGTAATCGTTAAGCATTTTTTCTGCTTCCTCACGAGTTACAGCATTCTCCGGTAGATTGCTGGCAACAAAATCATACAGATCAGGATAGCTAAAGGAGTAAAGGTCTGTATCCTGAAAATCAGGATCATACTCCCATAGTGATTCTCCTCCACCTGGATAGATATGTGTTCCTCCAATGATCAGCCTCCCATTCTCAAGACCTACTGCTTTAAATTCGATAAACCGATCATCCCATGTGTATACTTGATGTTCACATTCTTCGATATTTACTACAAAGCATTTCTCACCTTGAGCTTTAAGCAACTCTATAGTTGCTATTTTGGCGTCATGATATATTTCTTCTGCCGCATCCAAAAATCGTTTAGGGTTACTCTCCTTCATTTGGGAATTTTTTAAGTTTGTAAGTGCCTACCTCCTTTCAAGCGAATCGGCTCTTTCTTTTATCTGATGCAAAGTTATCTCCACCATTCCGGACTCGTGTCATCTCCCCTGTCGGAAAAACCTGACAATGCCTGCACACACTCACACATCATCATTATTTTCACCCGACCGCTACATCGCAAAGCGATATCCCTCCGGCTGGGAAGCCGGCAAGTAGTGCAGCCATCTTGGCTGCACCCTTGGCACCTTACAGGTTCGGAAGCCTGTGTTACTTGTCTTCAGTAATTGGTAGGTTAGTCATTCTTCCCCATAGTCTTCTTCTTCCTCCCAATCTTCATCAGAATTCCGCCCTATCAACTCTTGGTTACTCCATTCACTCGCCGGAATGTCGTTTTCATTGAAATAATCAATAGTTGCATTTATTACGTTATACAAGGCAGCCCAATTAAAAGGAGTATCACCGTCCCCGGGTGAACGCCATACATCACAATCACTATCATGAACCTCAAAATAGTAGTCAATTACTTTTGACTCAGGAAGGAAATCAGGAAACTTTTCCATTTTTTCATAAACTCTGTCAAGCAAACGACCACGCCGAACTGCGTCTACGGGATATACACTGTTGTGTTCGTCTGCTGCTGCAATCGTTTCGAGCAAGACCATTTCATCTATTTCGTTCTCATTAAAAATTGTCAAACAAGCTTCGGCACACTCTTTGCGCACTTTGTTAAATTTTGCTTCGAAATCAATTTTTTCCATAACTTCAAAATCTGTTTTGTGCCTACCTCCTTTCAAGCGAATCGGCTCTTTCTTTTATCTGATGCAAAGTTATCTCCACCATTCCGGACTCGTGTCATCTCCCCTGTCGGAAAAACCTGACAATGCCTGCACACACTCACACATCATCATTATTTTCACCCGACCGCTACATCGCAAAGCGATATCCCTCCGGCTGGGAAGCCGGCAAGTAGTGCAGCCATCTTGGCTGCACCCTTGGCACCTTACAGGCTGGGACATTGTTTTCATCTTATCCAGATTTGCTCTTTGCGGTGGATGTTCTCGGCTTCTTCGGCAGCAGGATACTTACTGAAAGCTAAACATATCAGACGATCTTCAGTCAGATAATTCAATTCACCCGGCTCGACAAGAAAATCCCTCTCGACCAACACATAGTTCTGGTGATAGTTGAATCCATACACGCAGGCGCCGTTAAGATCGCTTTCATTCGGACCTGTTAATTCAATAACCTCCCGTTCAAGGTTCTGGATATCCTCCTCGATTTCACGGTCAAGGCTTTCAGTGCGGGACTTCATATCAATTACCGAACTGTGGTAGTTGCTCCACTCCGTTGTTATAGGAATCAGGCTATTGGAGTCGAAACTCTCCTGCGTGCTATCGTTCCAGTTATCTTTCAGTATCTGATTGAGTCGCTGAAACTTTACGAACAATTCCTCAAGATTTTGCAATGCACTCATTTTGCCTTGTAATTAGAGATTGTGCCGATGATATTTGTCAAAGATCCATTAGCTGCATCAGCCATTTCACGAGTTTTATTGCCATAGCTGTACGACAGGTTGGCAATGTCTTCCAATATGCCTATGCTACGATCAAGCTTCTCTTTGATGGACTCTATCCTGCCGATAAGAGCATTGCGCCGCGACTGCAAACGCTCCTTCTCAAGTTTGATTCGCGTGGCATCCTCCGGACCAAACGTATACCGAGACAATATGTCATCGAGCTGGCTGATGCGCCAATCAATCTTATCCAGTGCGTGCGCAGCCCGCTTTTCCACCTCTTGCTTTTTTCGCTGCGCAGCCTCTTGTTGATTCTTCAGCTTTCCGCGATAAGCAAGCACACCTGCCTCGACACAGTCGGCAAAGTTGCGGAAGTGACCCTGATATTGCTGCAGCAAGTCAAGCGAATCGATTTTTACGTCAGCAGCCATCAGCGAGCGGTTCTATACTGGTCAAGAATGTCGCATGTGCGGCTGATATACTGCGAATATTGCTGCATCTCCTCCGAAAGTTGGGTGATAGTGCGGCATTTTTCCTCAAAGTCAGCCATAAAAGCCTGATTCCTTGAGTCATTCCATCCCTCGCACACCTGGTGCATCTGCATATTCAGACGTTGGAAAAGGGTAGTAAGATTATCGCCGGCAACTCTAAGGTTTGAACCGAACTGACGAAGTTGCTCCACATTTTTGACACTTGCATCTGAAGCCATAGCAATTATATTTTATAACAATGATTTTAAAACGTTTAAAGAAATAAATTCGAATGGAGAGAATAACCGTGATGATCCGTCGTCATCGCAATAATAATAAGCTCGCAGACGTTCGGGATCTGCCGACAAAGTTTCTACGCTTATATCATCCCCAAGCCCGAGCGTCATCGCAGACCTCGCCTCGCTCCGCAGAATAACAATATGTTTGAAGCGCGAGCTGACAACCTTTGCCGAAATAAAGTCATCAAAGAGTAACTTGTCAGGTTTATCAATCTGCACAACTGTATTCAGCCCGACAAGAGGTCCGTTCTCAAGCAAATATATCAAAGCCTTACGGTATGAGTCACAATTATGTCCTGCCCCGGAAGTCTGAGCCGTTGAGAAATTGAGTCCTTGGAATATATCAAAACTTCCATCTGCCACCGACTCTGCCGAGCTGTCATCATTGAACTTCTGATCGCGCTTGAGTTCGCCGAATCGCTCCTGTCCGAAGATGTAAAGTAACGTTGGTGTTTCCAATGACTTTTGCGATACATTATCGCAAAGACGCTTAAGCAACTGTTCGCTTTCAGCTCCTTTATAAAGAGAAATAACACCGTCGGCAGCCATATCACACAAAGTCTGTGATGTCATCGAATCACTGTCAAGACAGTTTATCACGTCGACTTTAAGTCTTTCGCCCCGTTTATGCGATGCCGCAATCTGCGATGCCATCAGCGCAATGGCGGTTCGTGACAATTGCTCCTCAGTGTTGATACCGGTGAGCAGAATGTTTTCACTATAGTCACGGGTAAGTGTTATCTCAACAGGGGTTTGCTGCAGATTGATCATACGACCCGGCGAACCGTGTATTCCCTTTCGTCCATCACCTGCAATTGCCCTGACAACATCGGGAGTGAGAGAGAATGTCTGCGCCCCATTGAAATAGAACTGTCCATGACCACCCTTGTCGGAGTGTCGCTGCAATGCCTCAGCGATTAGTTCCTCACACGCCTGATTATCACGATACGTACCCTGAAAGAGAGCCTGGCGGTCAGCATGGTAGTAATATACCTTACCTACCGGCAAGGACTCCGTCTTTGAGCTACTGCCGCGTACCAGCGACTCTGAGTCGCTCGGAGCGCACTTCAGGAGGTAATAGTCGGTGATATTTTTCTGTATATCCGGCGGAATCTCCGAACCCGAAAGAGTCTGTGTCGCAAAAATCAAGTGTATGCCCTGACTGCGACCCTCTTTGGCAATCTTGACAAGACGCTCGGTAATCTCCCGTTGGTCTTTGGAAGCGCCGCGGCCGCTACCCATCGAGAATATGGCGTGACATTCGTCGATGACAACGATTACCTGTGACATCTTCTTACCTGGGTTGGCACGATTATATTCCTTGACATTGCTGACTCCCGCATCGCGGAACGCCTTGCCTCGCTCGCGCATCATCGCGTCGATATCGCGCATGATTTCAAGTACTATCTGAATATCACTGTTATCCACAAGCAGTGAACGTAGGTGAGGTAGCCGACGATAGCGGTTGAACTCTACACCACCCATCTTCAGGTCAAGAAGATACAGCATCAAGTCATCCGGTCCGTATACGTTGACAAGCCCTGTGATGATATTATGGAGAAGCACCGACTTACCAGATCCGGTTTTACCTATAACGAAGGCGTGGGTGTGGCTGACCGTGTCGAGACGGAACTCCACGTCAGCACCGTCATCGGCAACCTCGGTGACAAGCACCCCCGCCGAGCCATCCATCTGAGCCTTATTAGCTGTGGAATTGGAATCATCACTATTAGCTAACCATTTCATAAGATA
>CAZKSF010000007.1:13281-14988 GCA_964555405.1 uncultured Bacteroides sp. | reverse complement strand
ATTTTAAAAAGCTCAAAATTGTCGGGATTTAGCCGATTGTATTGAAAGATAGATTGCATCTTGCGTAACCGAGCATCAATAAGACTCTCTATACAGTTCAGTTCTTCATCCCAATCTGTCAATCGTGTGATTATCTTAACATCTTTTTCCCCTAGGAATTGAGCGGAATATCCCCCGATACCGGAATACTCAAAGTCAATGATGTCCAGAGTGAATTTCCTTGGACCTATCCATGCCATTACCGACGCTAGTAATGTTTGCAAGACATTATTTGCAGCTATAATGCTAGTGTTTTTTGTCTTATCGTACTCAACAGAAATATAATGATTGAAAACTGAATTGTCGGGGATGAAAAAATCTATCATTTTATGTATTCCCACGTTTTTTCCTAATAATTCATCATATAATTCCCGTTCTTCTATCCCCGTATCTATAGACGGGCAATCAATATCAGATTTGCCATTGTAGATTGGGTTAAACGATCCGAAGTATAAATTGGCGCCAACTGTGTGATATCCACAGTCTTTGGATAACCTTTTTAATGCCGGCTCATAACCAAACCTTGCAGGCATTATTGTTGAATATGAGTATGCTAATTGAGAATCAGGAGAAACAGATATAGCTATCCACTCTTTTAATTCTCTGAGGGCTTTCAAGCAGGCATCATCAGTTTCACCATTTTGGGTTATGAGTGCGAGCCAATCCTCTATTTTACTGTAGGTTTTGAAAATATGTCTCAAAACATAATACACAGGGCAATAGATCTCAACCAGTTTAGGCAAAAGCACTGACACATTATCATTCCAATCAATTTTAACACTACCGCTTTTGACATCTATCTGTTGCATCCTTTCGGTGGCGAACTCAATTGCTTTCGAAAAATTTTCGATACTCGGGTCCTTCATATAAGTATCAAAACTATCGATAAACTTTTTATCTGCCTGCGGTATATAATTTGCTTTAAGACATTTATATACACCAAATAATATCGCCTTTAAGAATGGTAAAAAGAATTTTATCAGAACCCCTTTTTGCATCCAAGCCCCCATCTCGTAAAATGCTATAGCTACCGGTGCTAATGGTTTCCCATGTTTCTCACATGATTTATCGTTAAATACTCTTAGACATTCAACGATCAGACCTACGCAAGTTTGAAAACGTTCGATACTCATATGTTCAATACCGTTACCGATATCGAACGTGATTTGAGGGACGTATCTATTCCATAAGTTTTTAATTTCCTCGTTCCTTTTTGCCGCTTCCTCTACTGCGACTTTGATCCTATTGTTTTCTACAGATATTTCCAGCTCTTTTACTTCTATCTCTAACTTTAGTTCTGCAATTTCCTCCTGAATGGATTCAAGGATGCCTTTTGCTAATTCAATCTCCTGTAACCGACCAATATTGTACTTGGACTGGAGTTCGGCAAGACGAGTTTTCAAAGATTCCTCCCGAATATGAACATCAGTAAGTTGTCGATTCAATGTTTCAGTTTCGTCTGTTAAATCAGTCAACTTCTTTCTCAGCTCTACCACTTTAGTATTAAGAGTTTCTTTAGATTCATTTGTGTCCATAATAGCAAAAATAATTAAAGATGAAAGCTAATATGTTCTATTATTGATGTAAGGAGTTCATCATTTTCAGATTGGGGTATTATTTCATGCGCTGAGCGACTTTTTAGATCTTCTAATATAGTCTGCTTTTTTT
>CAZKSF010000007.1:11523-13181 GCA_964555405.1 uncultured Bacteroides sp. | reverse complement strand
CAAACCGCATTGTATATCCCAAATCTTAAATCCGACTGGAGCGATACCATAAACTTTTTCAAAATTAACTTCGTCGAATCCATTGGGATTCCAGATCTTAGTAAGAGCGGCTTTGAATAATCGCGAACAAATCAGATTTATAGCGTTCTTTTCATTATAAATAAGTTCACCTAAATCATTTTGGATAATTTTTTCCGAATATTCAGGATGCAGGTTAACTTCCTCGCTGACATACTTTTCAAATATCGGTTTTATTGCATACGCCAGATCTCCGCTCTTTTTCAATTCCTTGACAGTAACCTCACCAATTTTAACTTCCTTAGCATTATAGAATGTTACATACGATATGCGAGCTTCAACATAAAGAGGAATATCTATATTGGTACATTCAATCGTACGATTTACACTAATACATAGCGCATCTAGACCTTTATAGTCCAAGTTGTCTGAAAACAGTCCCATAATCGAATTTCAATGAGAGAGATAACTCATCACCTAAACTATACTACTGAATTATATTTAGGATCACGTCCATAGTATTTAATAGTGTCTATAAAGTGATCAAAGGTTTTTGTACACGGATCATTTCTAAATTCCAGCCACGCCTTAATACTCGGTTGTGCCTCTGGATTAGTCACGGTAAACTCAGGAACTTTTTGCAAAAGTTCCACTATTGCATTATTAGCAATTAACCAATATTGATTCTGCATTTTTTTCAGAATATTCAATACGGCAAGCTGTTTAGGATTTGGTTCCATTATATCAATCAGGTTCGTTTAGGAAGTTGTTTTTTACTACCTTTTCGACATAGTTTTTCAAACTCCCCATATTATCGTATACGTTCATGAGCTCATTATTCATCTTTATTCTAATGTCAATGAGTTGTTGCTGTAGCAGCGGATGATACACAACATCTTCCGCTGATAATTGTCCGGGCGTATCAGCAGCTTTATCATCTGCCGACGAGCAACTTTGATTGGAAAGGGATAGTTCAAGCTTTTCTATGCGGCGATTAGTTTGCTCTAACATCTTGTCCTGCTGATTAATCAATTTTGCATACTGGTCTAGTGTTCTCTGCAGTTCATTGATTTTGTTTATAAACGCAGAGACATTTTGTTTTGTGTCAGAATAAGCAGAATCAGTATTGTTGTTTGCAACAGTACTCTGAAGTCTTTCAGTGGTTGACTTTACGTTTTCGACAACACCGTTTAAATGTTTTTTTAAGTCTAAAAGTCCCATTTCTTATTTATAGTTTTTAATTAGTCGTTATTTTTTATATCTCTGAGATCTATATCCTGATTATAAATCAAAATAAGCTTTCCGTCAACGATCCGGGTATCTGTCACAGGATGTATAGGCCAAGTATTTATGTCGGCATAATTATCAACAAATGTAATTGCAAGCTTTAAGGATGCTGTTAGCTTGTTATTCTCTTCTAACTTAGACAGCTCATCAATTACAATGCTCCCGGACGATGGACGAAAGCCAATATCATTTAGCAGATCTTTTGAAAATGTTTTTTTATTATCTTCGCAACAGAGTACGTTATAGTCCGGGAGAAGCCTAGTTCTCAATTGAATGGAGTATGAGCGACCTCCCGTAGGTATATTTCTGTCTAACCCCTCTTTAGTTGCTAATTGAACCTCGCATTCTACATC
>CAZKSF010000007.1:10090-11423 GCA_964555405.1 uncultured Bacteroides sp. | reverse complement strand
CTACTAACAATTTCTGCCAGCTTGGATTTGATTTGATTTAATTGCATAAGCAACATAATTGTTGTCCGTCGACCCCGGAACAGACAGGTAGGGGTATAAAAAAAGCGTGGAGCCATGCTTGTTGCTCTGTTCATAGTTCTGCGGCCTTCGCATTGCCGATCCTTAATGAACAGAGTCAACGCAGAAGCCCACGCTATATGCATATCCAAAGCACATCGTGCCCTTTCTCAAGGGTACAATGGGAGCTAATGGAGTACCAACAGCTATGTGGCGTCTACCGTTGCTCAGGTCTGTTAAGGATTCTTTGAAAGTTGCGAAGTTTCAGAACATCAGAACCGTTGCGTCAAGTAACGCTTTAATTTGTCGCCGTCCGACCTCTGTCGCGGCTATGGACAATATGTTACTGTCCCTCACTTGCAAAGTTAGATTAATTTTTATTTTTCACCAAAGTTTTCGGGATTAATTTTCGTAGAACTTCAGATCCTTTTTTGCAAGCGATAAAACAGTCTACTGCAACATTATGACAAAGATAAACGGAAATACACACAATCGTCCCGTTCATTTCGTTCATTTCGTTGGGTGCAGGCAAGATTATTTGGTTAATTTTGCATATTAAATTGATTGGCGGATGATAAACGACAGGATAAGGCAGTTGATCGCGAAGCGATTTGGTCGGGAACTCAGATACTCGCAGGAATGTGACGCGCTGTCGGAGGATATTTTCGAACGGACAGGTGAACGTCTGGGCATTTCGACTCTCAAAAGAATGCTCGGATTTACCGGTGCATCTGTCGTGCCCCGTACTTCTACGATGGATATAATCGCTCAGTATCTTGGTTACTCCTGCTACAGCGAACTTGCCATGGAGTTAGGCGAGGGTGTGAAGGTATCGGATTTCGATGCCATAGATGGAATTGATCCGGTTACGCTGACACCCGGAACACATGTGATGCTGACTTACAGTCCCGATCGTAAAATAATTATGAGGTATATTGGCGAAGGTTGGTTTACGGTGATCGAATCCGAAAATAGCAAGCTATTGAAGGGAGACAGATTGAAGCTTAGCAATCTGTCGCCTGGATTCGAATTAATCGTCTCAGAGGTAATCCGGAACGGTTGTAGTTTGGGAGCATATCGCGCGGCAAAAAACAGTGGAATAAAAACCCTCGACATTATCGATCCGTCATCTGACTGACCGAGTCGTCATCCTCTGTTCAGACAATGTATTCTTTGCGGGCTTGGGTCCGGGTATACGATTAAGCCACTCCATGGTAAGTTCTTCCCATATGCTGTCGCGATGCCGAACGAATTTCCAGAATGCTTTCGCTTTCCA
>CAZKSF010000007.1:0-9990 GCA_964555405.1 uncultured Bacteroides sp. | reverse complement strand
GCGATCAAAGAATTGATTATGTGACCTATTCCGTGAAAGTCAATGTCAGTGTCGCCTCGTCCGTAAGGGTCGACTCCATACAGCACGGGCGATCCCGACGTATCATCAAGCCATGGCGTATACGATTTGTCAAGGTCGATCAGCATCAGGTTATTTGTACCATCGGTAATGATGACATTATCGGGCTTAATATCACAATGCACTACATTGTGTCGGTGCAGATAACCTGTGACTTCAATGAGTTCAGTGAGCATACGTCGTAGATTCTGCGGATTTTTCAACCAACGGAAAACTACCGGAGCAGCGGTTTCACCATTGCCGCTGCTTCTTAATATTTCTGCCAAGGTGACACCGTCAATATAGTCAATGACGATGTAATCGTCGTGAAATTCACGGTATTCGGGCAAGGATTTATGGTGCAGGGTGGCTCCGGTCTCAAACTCCTTGTCAAGTGCGGCAAGATAAACAGAATTATTCCGGAACTCCTCTTTGAGACGTTTTACGAATACCCTACGCCTATGATGACGCGTGACATATACATCACACGTCGACCCAGTGCTGTCGAGCTGTTGCGCGGTGTGAAAGTCAATTGCGCCTGACGCGGGTATACTTTCACTTTCGAAGCCGGATATTATGTCATTATCATCTCCCATATTCCGCATTATGTTTTCTAACCGGGCACTCCCCTACATGCAAAGTTAGATTAATTTTTATCCTTCTCCAAAGCTTCAGAGTACCTTTTTGGTATATTTATACATTGTGTGTCCGTGAAGTGCCGGGGGCGAGTAGTGTGACCATTCAGCATTCAGTATTCAATCGTGCATCGCCTTAAAAGGTGTGATTTTATTCATAGTTGATATGATTTGAGACAAAACAATAAGATAAATACTACGCTCTTTGCACTATAACAATAAAGTCATATTAATCCATAAAAAAAGATATTATTATTGACATTTTTTTGAGTTTTTTTTCTAATTTTGTTTCACGATTAAATCTACAACTTATCAAAAAACTCTAAAAACTATTCTTAATGAAAAAAATTTCTACTCTGCTTGCAGGCTTAATGCTTGTTTCCTCAGTGGCTTCAGCCGAATCAGTAACCGTAAGAATTCAGGACAGCTACGGTGAAGATCTCTATGAAAGCTTCACTACCGATCTGACCTATGAAGATGGTGTGTACACATTCGCAAACTTCTTCAATTCCAACACTCCCCTTTCGTTTACTTTTGAAGAACCGGAATTATATGATTATGCCGGTGTAGAAATATGCGGAAACGTTTACGAATCCAACGGCTATTCTTACCCGCTTGCTTCCGATGGTAATTTTGCGGTTTATGTTCTTCATTTACTTGATAACGGTGGCGAAGAGGTTGTATGGTATCCTTATATCTACACACCCGATATGTACTCATGGGTGTCACACATTGATAAGGAATACTCACAATTCGATTACTATGCAAGATTTATGTTCGCCGGTGTATTTATGGACAATACATCTACCGGCTGGCTCTGTCTCAACTTCTATTTCAATGATCTCAAGACAACTGCTATCGAAGATGTAAATTTTGACGAAAACGCACCCGTCGAATTCTTCAACCTGAACGGTCAGCGTGTGGAAAATCCTGAAAACGGTGTCTTCATCCGCAAGCAGGGCAACAAAACCTCAAAGGTTGTTATCCGCTGATTAAAGCGCTAAAATAAATAATCAACCATCAGAGTATGTTCCGGAAAGGAGTTCTCTGATGGTTGATTTTTTTACGTATTATGATGTGAGTCTTTACCTGACAGTCAATTTACCGTCACTCACTTAGCCTGAAACGGACAAATACCGCCTTATGGTCGGTAGGCCATACGCCGAGTGGTTCGATAAAGCTGTCATCGGAGGTTTCACTGACCCGTTCCGACCGCACAATGCTTGATGAGGGTCCGACAATCACAGCCTCAACCACTTCAAGACCATGCCGGGGATAGTAGAAGACGTAATCTATACGGTCGCGCTCGTCCGACAATGGTGCCCAGGTGATTTTTTGAGGAGGTAACGCAAGGTTATCCGACGGATAGGTATAGCCGGGATGTGTCACCGGATCGGGATGTGCCGTGCGGTAAGCGTCACGGAATCCGGCATCATACAACCGGCTTGTGGCAGGCCATTCGATCACCACTCCGTGATGATCGGCTGTATTAGCGGTTGCCTCGATCCAGTCGAGGTGCGAGGGTTCATTGAAGTCGCCCCCGAAAAATATCAGTGCGTCACCCGAACGGGCTTCGGCGGAATCGTGCAACAGGCTGTCGATCGCTTCGTCGCGCTGCGACAAGCCATTACGCCTCAATATCTCGTCGACATCGGTCAGCGGCTCCTCCATCCTCTTCCATGTATTGCCGTCGTAGGCACGCACTTCATAATAAGTATCGTTAAGATAGTCAAGGTGTCCGGTATAGACTATCACCTTACGACCATCAATTTCAGTGTCGAGACGATAAACCGAACCATGATCGTCACGCAACGGGAAAACTGTCGCACTGTCGGTGATTTCGTGACGGCTCAGCAACCCGGTGTCTTCCGAATAAAATGAATGATATTGGAGTCCCTTTCCCTTGAGCGATTCAGTGAGCCTGTCGCACAAGCGGGTATCATTATAGTTACGGACTTCACTCAAAGTGACAAAATCGGGTGACAGGCGTGCAATCTCATCGATAATAGCATCATAGCCTCCTTCAATCACCGTACCCTCCTGCCAGATATTAAATTGCAGCACACTGATTTCGGTGGCTTCGGCGAATGTCGGTAACGATGACGCTAAAAAGGCTGCCGACAGTAAAAAGGTCCTCAATTTCATTAATTTGACTAATCTAATAAGTTATTAAATCATAAACATAAAGAGAGAACGGTCGGAAGCTTTCTCATGCCCCATCGTTTCTCGCAGTGTCTTCAGTGCCTTTGTCATCTGATTTTCCACAGTCTTGACACTTATACCCAGTTCTTCTGACACTTCACGGTAACTCATCCCGTCGCGTTTACACATAAGCAGTATCCTGCGGCAACGTTCAGGCAATCTGTCAACAGCATCCCACAGACGTGCGTCACGTTCCGACAATTCCATAGCATCGTCGCTTACAGGTTCCATTGACTCAATATCCAACCCGGCAACCTGATCAGGAGTCAGAACCTCCATCGAGACAGTTGTTCCGGCTCCCCGCAGACGCATCATTGCCGCGTTGTGCACAGTCCGATATATATAAGGTTTGAAAGAATCAATTTCAATACCCGCCGATATTTTGGACCATACACCCGCAAATGCCTCCTGCACGACATCCTGAGCCTCGTCAATATCGCCGAGCAAGCGCAAGGCATACATGCCCAGTGGTCGATAAAGTTCATTGAAATAATGTTCAAAAGTCCGTATATCCATCCGCGTATGTAAACAGTTATCTGACTATGTTGAGCCATTTGCCATAGGTAAGCATGCGCCATATCCATTCAAGCGGTCCGTACTGAAATACCGAAAGCCACGCCTGACTGAAAACAATCTGAAACACGAATACTCCTACAGCCACCAGCTCGGTCCGTGCCAATCCTATCGAAGCGCCGAATCCCAATCCTATTCCATAGAACAGGAATATGCCGATAAGCGACTGTCCTATGTAATTTGTAAGCGCCATCCTCCCGGGAGCAGCTATCCATTTCCATATCCTCAGACCACTATGGCGCATACAGAGCACTCCGAGCAAACCTGCATAACCGAACCCAAGCGGATAGACACTCAATGTGTAAATCATCGAATGAACTCCCATGCCCCACGGATGAGAATTCACTCCGCTTATCGCATAAAGCACCGAGAGCGGCAAGCCTACCGAAAAGCCCCACACCGCCGCTTTCACAAACAATCGTCTATGACTGCTGAGATTCGCATATATCTTATGACGACCGGCTACAAATCCTATAAGGAACAGTCCCAGAACCTTAAAATATCGGTTTCCATCGACAAACTCGTACATCCGCTCCCATGCTCCCTGAATCAGAAAATACAACACTTCACGGTAACTGCGGGCATCACGCAGCCATGTTCCGAAATTCTCTTCGGTTATTCCGTAACGTCCGGCGTATTGCCACCATTTTTCATAAGGATATTTACCCGGGAATACACCGGTGATCTCACAAGCTGTATCTATCACCACCGGCAGCAACATAAGCGACACGCCGATTGTAATTATCTTTTTATCTGAAACATTACGGAACAACGGCAGCAACATTCCCAACAACGCATACAGAAGCAGTATGTCACCGCTCCATATCAGCATAAGGTGCGTACATCCTATCAGTGCCAGAATTGCCATCCGCCGGTAGAATATCCTGAATCCGTCGGCTCCGCGTTCGGATGCATGGGAAATTATGATAGAGAACCCTATCCCGAAAAGAAGCGAGAACAGTGTATAGAATTTCCCGTCGATAAACACGTACTGCAGGAACTTCACGACCGAATCGAGTCCGGCTTCGGGATAGCTCTTGACCACATGACCGGGCTGAAAAGTGTACAACGAGAACTCCGGATAATTGGCAAGACATATGCCCAGCAGGGCAAAACCGCGGAGAGCATCCGGAAACAGATGGCGCCGGGTTGTTTTTACCGGTACAAAGGCTTTATTCCGGTTCCTCTCTATGATCTTTACAAATGATTCAGGCAGGCAGACATTATACATGTCAAGCGCCCTGTCGAAAAGCGGTGCGATCTCCTCGTCAGTGTAACCGGCGGTTCCACATCCTATTCGGGTGACATAGAATGTATTCTGATCGCACTCATATGCTACATCCAGAAATCCATCGACATACCGCCGGATATCTTCAATGCTTTCACGCATGGTCGGAATTGCATACGACTGTCCCTGCAGTCCGACACTCTGCCCCATTACCGCTCCGAATTTTTCCTTCGCTACTTTCGCAGCTCCGGTAATATGGCGTCCCTCCGGATTGCTCCCGAACACAAATATGTCATCCTGTCCGAGTTCAGTAATATTTTCCGGCGTATACCTCATAAGTCTTTTTTCTACAAAATTAAGCTATTTATTCCAATGAATAAAACAGCACCCCGGAAGTCAGTTGTAAAAGTGCATGACTTCCGGGGTGCTTTATCATTAATTACTGTGCTTGTCAGGCGGTAAGCATTACGAGAACTATTCCGAGTATTATCAGTAAGGTGTTTGATACAGCGTATGTAATTGTGTAACCGAGTGCCGGGACACTGCTTCCGAGACGCTCCTGGATTGCTCCGAGTCCGGCAGTAGTCTTACGGGCTCCGGCACAGCATCCGAGCGCAATGGCAGGATGAAACTTGAACACTTTGTAGGAAAGTATGAGGGCTATGAACAACGGTACGAGAGTAACTATCAGTCCGGCGAGGAAAATCTTTGGTCCTACTGCCTGAAACGAACTTACGAATGAAGGTCCTGAAGCTATGCCGATCACGGCGATGTACATATTCAGCCCCAGATTATTGAATACCCACAGCGATGCCTTGGGAATGTAACCATAGACAGGCTTCTTCGACCGTGCCCAGCCCAGAATCAGACCCGCGATAAGTGCCCCGCCGCTTGTACCGAGACTTACCGATACATTGCCTACTTTTATGGCAAGTATACCGAACAGTCCGCCTAACAGCACACCTAAGCCTACAAATACAAAGTCGGTAGCAAGTGACGGGACATCTGCGAATCCAAGATGTTCGGACGCTTCGGTCACATTTTTCTTGGGTCCGACAATTTCAAGTATGTCTCCCGGCACAACTTCTGTTTCAAGGTTCGCATCCACCGGTTTACCCTCGCGTGACATACTTTTAACATCTACTCCGTGCATCCAGTCCTGATCAAGAATTTCACGGAGGGTCATGCGTGGTGTACGTCGGGCAATGGTGACCGGAATATCCTCCACAGGGAATGTCAGAAGCTGTTCGTCAGCTACTTCGTGTCCGAGCCAGGAGTTGTCACCTATCAATTTTTCCCGACGACCGGAAATTACGATAATATCACCCGGAGTAATCACAGTGGTGTCAACGGGAATAGTTATGGTTCCGTCGGCGGCTTGCATCCGCTCAACTGTTATGCGACGTTCCGATTCGGCAAAATGAGCTATTATTTCAATTACAGTTCGTGGAACCGTCATCCATGAGCCGTCAGTTTTAAAGGCGCGGTAGGCAATCGGTCGTGACGCGTTGAAAAATGCCGGATTATCGCTTATTGATGACGATGCGTGTTCCGCTTCATATTGACGTGTAAGTTTCTTTACCTTTTCAAGACCACCCATCATTGCCGGTCCCACATATCCTATCAGCCATACTGCACCGAGAGTACCGAATACATAAGTCATGGCGTAACAAACAGGAATAGCGTCAAGCATCTGCTTAACTTTGTCGGGAGAGCCACTGAGTTTCGCAACGGTGTCTTCGGCTGCTCCGACTACCGGCGAGGCGGTGGAAGCTCCTGCCATCATTCCGGCAGCTTGTCCGGGGTCGAGTCCGAACCAAAGTGCCACTGCCCACGATGTTGCAAGTATAAGCACACATACCACAACGGCAAAACACACTTCCTTCAGTCCGTCACCTTTGAGCGAACGGAAGAACTGCGGACCTACACTGTAACCTATGCAGAACAGAAACAGCATGAATGAAACTGTCTTTAGCGGACCTCCGACATTTATGTTCATCTGACCGACAAGAACACCCACTATCAGTACGGATGTAACTGTCCCCAACGAAAAACCTTTGAATTTCAGACGTCCGAGTAAAAAACCGAGTCCTATAGTGAGAAATACCGCCAAAGCCGGTGTGTCACGGAAAGCATTAACAAACCACATTGTGATGAATATTAGAGTTACTATAATAAAACAGTCCAATTTACCATATTGTTTCATTACTACCCATATATTACCCTCTCCCACACCACATATATCTGACTTAATTAATGACTTTACGTGACTTAGTGGAGATAAATTTGGTACAATCAAAATTTAGTGCTAAATTTGTACTCAATACGACCTCCCACGCTTCCCGTAGAACAGCGCACCCGGGGAGGTCTTCGATTTTTATGGACTTTACTAAACGGCCTCTTACACTGCAAGAACAGGTTAACAAACTGCGCTCTCGAGGATTGCTCATTGACGATGAGAAGCTCGCGAAAGAATACTTATCTAATATCAGTTATTATAGACTTCGCGCGTATACTTATCCGTTTCAAGACAACATTAACACCACCACCGATCATATTTTCTTAAAGAACGATATTCATTTCTCAGACATAATTGACCTTTATCGTTTTGACAGAAGACTACGTTCTGTTATGTTCAATGCTATTGAAAAAATAGAGGTCGCAGTACGCACGAAAATCGTTCAAGCATACGCAGAAACAACCGGTGATAGCCATTGGTTTAATGATAGAAAACTCTACAAACATCAAGAAAAGAAAGACCGCAACGGCAATGAGACCACTGCCTTTGATTTGCTGATAAATGACATTAATAACGAGGTCAAGCGTAGCAATGAGGACTTCATAAAACATTATTACTCCAAATATGACAATCCTCCAATGCCTCCGGCATGGATGACATTGGAAGTCCTTTCGCTTGGAACATTAAGCCGACTTTATCAACTGCTCAAAAAATCACCCATCAAGAAAAGGATTGCAAAAGAATTCGGACTTAATGATGACCGTATTCTTGCCAACTGGCTTCATTCTATAGCCATATGGCGCAACTGTTGCGCCCATCATAGCCGGATATGGAACAGGCGTAGTATAATAAGTGTCCAGATTCCAACCAATGCAGACAACCCTTTTATCGACGCTTCAACGATTCGCAATATACGCACAAATAAAATATTTGCCACCCTTTGTTGCGTCAAATATATCAGCAACATCATAAGCCCGGATAGCAACATTAAACAAAATATACTTTCCATAATCGAAGATGGTGGGAACCTTCTTAATCTAAACGAAATGGGGTTCCCGAGAAATTGGACTACTCTCGATGTCTGGAAATAATCCATCAAGAGATAGTTTCGGGTGCAACTATGGAATAAGGTAATTCACTCCGGCTTTCTTCGCCTGCGAATGTTGCATATTGCGCGGAATGATATACCGGCGTCCATCCTTAATGAAATGTGAGCCGGTCTGATGAAAAACAAACGGTATATGGGCACTCACACATTGTCTACGTATGTCCAGCACCCATTCATAGTCGATCGGACGCGCATATTTGCCCGACTCGCCTCCTACGGCAACGGTTTCGATTAACCCGGGGTTGAGCCATGCCGAAAGGTCGACCGGTTCGAGCATGGGGGCGACAATGATATTACGGTGCATTATCGGGAGTGACATAAACACAGGCATTCTGTAATCGGCTCTGTCCTGATTCTCCACCGTGCATCCCACCGATACGATCCCGGATATTTCATCCCAGAATTCAGGCAACGATTGTGCGAGACGATCTATGCGTTTGGTAAAGAAAAAGAAACGGCAATCACTGCGCCGACGTATCATCTCCCATATCAGAGGACGCCACTCATCAGCTTCCTCAATCAGAAAATCCGATGTGAAACACAATGCGAACTCAGTGCCGGAAGGAAACTTCCAGTTGCAGTGCCGGTCTCTCCTCACAGGCAGATCGAAGGTCGATGTCTTATGGATCTCAGTCGTTGGCACGGTCACTCCACGGGCTGCATCCTCACGGTAAACGTAACAATGCCTGCATCCTGCGCTTATCTTACGGCATCCGTGCCACGGATTCCATGTAGTCATGTTTATATCTGTTTTGGCGTAAATGTCACTATACTTAGATGAAGGGGTGTCTGTCACTTGGCAGACACCCCTTTCAGGAGAATTATAAAAATCCCAACTCTATTTCTTTATTTTCATTCTGTTTTACTTAGTGGGATCTTGACCGGTCAGCTGGCGCTTCTTAGAAGTTCCACTGGCATGCTACCATGCGGAGGTTCGGGCACGCTGTCGTACGCATATCGGTGATGTAGTTGTATCGGCAGTTGATGTAGGTAAGTGCCTGGTCAAACGATACATCGAGCATGGTCAGCTGGTTGTTGTTGCAGATCAGACGCTGTAGGAACGTCTGGTTCGACAGGGTCAGGCTCGTCAGGTCGTTGTACGAGCAGTCTACATACTGGAGGTTGTTGCAACCGTCTACTGTCAGACTGGTCAGGTCGTTGAACGAGCACACAAGGTCAAGAAGGTTGTTGCAGTTGCGTACTGCAAGGGTGGTCATATTGTTGTCAGAGCAGATGAAGCTTGACAGTGAAGGAAGTCCTGATACTATCATCGAGCTGATGTGGTTGTCGTCGATGTTCAGGTTGGTAAGGTTCTCTACTCCATAAAGGTTAAGCGAGGTAAGCTTGTTGTAGCCGCAGTACAGATTCTTAAGTCCCGTACACCCTGCCACGGTCAGGCTCTCAAGATGACAGCCCTGGCAGTTGAGCGTCTGGAGTGTGGTCGAGTTCGATACGTTCAGCTCTACGAACAGGTTGTTCGAGCAGTTGAGGTTGCGCAGTACTGCAACACCGCCAAGTTCAAGCTCGGTCAGACGGTTCTTGTAGATGTCCACCTTGTAAAGGCTGCTGCAGTTGGTCAGGTTGGCGTCTGCAAGCTTGTTGCGTGAGGCGTTCAGTTCCGAAAGTGAGCTACAGCCGCTTGCGTCAAGTCCGGTCAGTGAGTTGCGCGATACATCAAGCTTGGTCAGTGCCGTGAAGCCCGATACGTTCAGCGTGCCTCCGAGTTTCTTGTCTTTCCATTCGATGGCGGTTACATGACCGTTCTCTACGGTGATGCCCTCGATCGATCCGGGATTGTTTATATCTGATACCTTTAACGCAGTGGCGTTGGTCGTGCCGTCAGCCGATGTCTGGGCAAGGAATGTCTTGAGCTGATTCATCTCATTCTTTGCGATTTTCTGTGCGAATACACTGACACTGCTTCCGAGCAGTACTGCGAGCATTAATA
>CAZKSF010000006.1:0-65944 GCA_964555405.1 uncultured Bacteroides sp. | reverse complement strand
GATTCGAACCCTCGTCCAAACGTGGAACTAATATGCTTTCTACATGCTTAGTCTCAGTTTGATTGTCGGATGCCGGCAGGCATGAGACTACCAACCGTCATCTTATCCTCTAAAATTTCGAAGCCATCGCGAGGCTTTCAGGCTTCTATTCCCGATTTAGCTGCACCGCCTTGTCGATCCGTCTCGGAAAAAGGACAATCGGGCGATGTCCCGTCTCAGTCACCTTGGACCGAGATTAAGCTCGATTTACTATACTTCGATCAAGCAGCGAGAGCGTAGTTAGTTTCGCCATTTGAATTTTTGATGTCCCAGATTATAGAGCGTAGCCATCATTGCTCTGCATGCTTACATACCACCTCTACACGCTGTCAAAACCGGTCAACCCCAATTAGTGTATGCCAGTATAGCAATGTTTGTGCAAGGCTATATGTTTTGCAAAATTAGGAATTTTAGAGAAAAACGTATCTGTTTATTATGTTAATTAATATTAATGATTTTAATGGTGTTTTTTCGAACTATTACATTGCATGATATGTTTAATATATCAAAGAAAGATAATTAACTAAGATAAAGTATTATGTCTACAACAACACAGCCTAAGAGTCTGAAAGGCACTCGCACTGAGTCAAATCTTGTCACTGCATATGTGGCAGAGTCTACAGCTTATACCCGTTATACTTTCTTCAGTCAGCAGGCAACTAAAGAAAAGTATTTTCCTATCGCCAAGATTTTCCAGGAGACAGCTGATAATGAGCTTCATCATGGAAAGATATTTTTTAACCTGCTTCAGGGTGGTTCGGTAGATGTTAAAGTCAGTGTTGATGCCGGTCCGGTGGGTACTACAGAAGAAAATCTTGCAATAGCTGCTAAGGAAGAATTAACTGAAGGCTATGAGCTTTACAAGAAATCTGCCGAGGTCGCTGAAGAGGAAGGATTTCCTGAAATTGCAGAACATTTCCGTGCTATCGCCGAGATAGAGGAACATCATCGCCGTCGGTTCGACCGTTATTTGAAGCAGGTTAAGGACGGTACGGTATGGAAACGCGATCATCCTGTTCTCTGGCAGTGTCTGGTTTGTGGATTTATTTTTGAAGGTACTGAGCCACCGGAAGTATGTCCGGCATGTTCACACCCGAGAGAACATTATATGGCACTGGATATATATCTCGACTGATAATAATCCGGTGACAAGAACAACTATCCGCCGTTATGTCGTGATGGACATAGCGGCGGATAATTGTATTTAGATGTAATTCTTTATGTTACAGGGTGTGGTTGTCGTTTTCGTTGCGGCTACGTTCAGCCAGTTGTGATTCTATTTCACGCATCTTTTTGTTATTGAGCGGATAGATAAACAGTAGCAGACAACCTATAGCGGCAAGTCCTGCCGGTATCCAGCTCATCATGGCTCTTATGCCTACAAGCGCCTCTTCAGGCTGGTTCAATCCGAGATCCTTATCGTAGCCGAACCAGGCAAGAATCCACATAACTGCCGCGCCTCCGAAAGCACTGCCGAATTTCTGTGCCATTGATGCAGATGAGAAAATCAGTCCGGTTGATGCTGTGTGGTTGACAAGTAGAGAATAGTTAGCCACATCGGCATACATACTCCATACAAGAGGGGAGGAGATACCCAATCCTACGGCGAAGATAATCTGAAGTCCGACCATGGCGATTACGCCCCCTTCGGTTATAGGGCAGAACCAGAATGCCACGCATGTAGCTATGACAATGAGCAGTGACAGAATGAACGTGTTCTTTTTTCCGAGTCTTGCCGCCAGTGGAACTGCCAGAGGAACACTCACCATGTTGACGAGTTCGCCTATGCTGAGAAATACACCGGTGCCGATGACAAAAGTGAACATTTTGACTTCCACAGTATCACCGATTATATTGGCGAACAGGAATGCAACAGCCGATCCACGGATGATGTTGTAGAAATTGTTGAATATTGCCACGCCATTCATTATCCACCAGGGACGGTTGGTAATGAGCATACCGAGGTCATTGCCAACTGATGCATCTGATTTAGCGGACACCACCTCACGTGTAAGCTTAAAGCACAGGAGGAAAAGCACAGAGCATACACCCCCGATAACGCACATGGCGAGTTGCCAGGATTGCGGAGTAGACAGGTCGATGGATGCAGTGGATTCGAGTCCGCTGAAATAGCGGCACAGAGGTTCCCAGGACAACAGTGCGATAAAGCTACCCGCATAAGCGAAAACCATACGGTAAGACGAATAAACTGTCTTTTCAGCCGAACTCGGGGTGATGACATCAAGCATTGCTCCATAAGGTACATTGATTGCTGTGTAGCATGTCATCATCAGTATGTAAGTGAAATACGCCCAGAGCAATTTGATGCCGTATGAAGTTTCAGGTGTTGTGAAAAGCAATATACCGCATACTGCGAACGGAACCGCTATCCAAAGCAGATAAGGGCGATATTTTCCCCAGCGTGTATGGGTGCGGTCGCAGATTACTCCCATCATCGGATCGGATACTGCATCCCAAATTCGTGTGACGAGCATCAGATAGCCGGCATCCACAAGAGTCAGCCCATAGATATTGGCATAGAAGAAAGGAAGAAAATAGCTGAAAATCTTCCAGAACATCGATGAGGACATGTCGCCGAGTCCATAGCCTATTTTCCGCAGGAGTGGAGCCGATGCAGCGCGCCCGGTGATCACAGGTCCGGCAGGGGAGCCGAACTGATTATTTATTTCGGTTGATGATTCCAAGGTTATTGTTGATTAGTTTGTTTAGTGTCTTTACTGATTCAGAAGTTGAAAGTCCGTCTTCCGGAGTATTCATGCAGTAGTCGATAAGTCGGTCGACGGTCGATTCTGCTACATGAAGCCGTGAGTCGGACGAAGCATAATAAATGAGTACGCGTCCGTCATCATCGGCAATCCATCCGTTGGAAAACAGGACGTTCATCACATCACCTATATATTCATCGCCAACAGGTGCCATAAAGTAACCGCCGGGAGAGGCTATCTTACGCCAGGGTTCATCGAGAGCGGTCATATACATGTAAAGAACGTATCGCAGACCTGAAGCACATCCGCGAACACCGTGAGCGAGATGAAGCCATCCTTCAGGTGTTTTTATCGGGTGGGGACCTTCGCCGTTCTTCACCTCCTTGATTGTATGATACTCGCGACGGTCGATTATAAGTTCCGGCCCGGTGATGCGAGCATCGGTGATGTCATCTATCAGTGTCCAGCCTATGCCTCCACCGCTTCCGGCATCGATAAAACCATCTTGCGGACGTGTGTAAAGAGCATATTTACCATTGACAAATTCGGGATGCAGCACTACGTTGCGCTGTTGTGAAATACACTTCAGATCAGGTAAACGTTCCCAGTCAACGAAATCGCGTGTCCTGCAAATTCCGGCTGTAGCTGTGGCAGCCGACAGATCTTCGGGATGCGCCGGATCATGTCGTTCGGCACAGAATACTCCGTAAATCCATCCGTCTTCGTGGGCTGTCAACCGCATATCGTAGACGTTAGTGGCGGGAACAATATCCTCGGGAAGTGTAACCGGATGCGACCAGAAACGGAAATTGTCCACACCGTTAGGACTTTCGGCTATGGCAAAAAACGATTTTCGGTCCATGCCTTCGACGCGAACCATGAGCAGGTATTTGCCGTTCCATTTTATCGCTCCTGAATTGAATGTCGCGTTGATCCCGATACGTTCCATGAAATAAGGATTAGTTTCAGGATTATAATCATATTTCCAGAATGGAGGAACTGTTTCCGGAGTAATTACAGGATTTACAAACCTGCGGTAAATACCATTGCCTTCTATTGCGATATTTGGACGTGAAACGTAACGTTCGTATGATTCTTCGATGAGTTTTTTACGACGTTCGAATAAAGAATCTTCCATATTTCGATTTATACGAGAAATTACTGGAGTTTTTGCAAATCTTTTACAAACACAATTGTGGAATCATTATAGAATTTCACAAAGTCATTTTCAGAAGCCTGTCCCTTAAACGGAGCATAATAGTGATTCGGTTTGTCATGAGCATTACGCCAGACGACAACATATGCTACGGGATGCTCTTTCAAAACGGGTAGAAGCACTTCTGTCCACCATTCCGGCATCGTCACCGATTCAAGACCGGTTTCGGTAAATGCAGGAATTTTCCCACGTTTGAGAGCGAGATCTCTTACTATTTCAATTGATCGTGCTGCATCCTCGCGATATCGGTCAAGTCCATCGACTCCACCGAAATGATAAACATCGGTTCCCAGAATATCGACATATTCATCACCCGGATAACGTTCGTCGAATTGTTCGGCAGACTTCAGACGGTCGGGTGAATAAGCCCATAGGACGTTGTCGACACCGGCTTCATCCATCCGTTTCCGCATATTGTGCCAAAGAGCGCGGTAGTCTTCAGGTGTACAAAGTCCCGCTCCCCAGAAGAACCAGCTTCCGGTGTGTTCATGCCAGGGGCGAAATATCACCGGAATTTTGTTTCCTGACTCATCCGTGAGTGAGTTGAAAAATGCAGCCACTCTGTCGATCTGCTCTTCGTAAAGTTTCATGACAGCTGAATCGGACACCATCTGATGGACTATGGTAGTATCGGATATGTCCCAGCTGTCGTGCCCGTTTACGGGATTGTAAAGATGCCAGCTGAATGTACTGATACCTCCGCGGGCATTCTGTGCTATAACCTCACTGCGCATTCTGTCAAATGGTACGCTGTCGAGATTGACATCGCTGCCAAGTTCGATTGCACCGAGATCCCAACTCATTACGGCGGGATAATCACCGGTGATTTCGAGTATGTCTGACCGGTTCTCATCCCACGCCCACTCGTGACCGTAAACCGGATCGTCGTGATGCCCGAACAGAACCTTGCCGGAAGAGTAAGCTTCTGTAAGTTTCTGTCTCAATCCTTCGGTAGGTGACACCGGTTCGTCCATGTTGTCTGTTGTATTTTTTCCGGTACTGGTGCACGCTGCGAGACTTAAAGATAGTGCAACCGCGATTATTTTGAAATTTGTCATAATAACAGATTGCTATTATTGTTTTTTGCGCATGCGCTCATTGACACGACGTATCATAGCCACAGTCGAGGTATCGGATGCAAAAACCGAATTGAGTCCCTGTGGTTCCTGAGCGGGATCTCCGGTGTAGTCATCACCGGGTTGCCAGGAAGCATGCTCCGGTGAGGCGAGTCCGCCCCAGCCCCAGAAATTGGCACCCTGTATCTTTCCGCTTTCAGTTATGATATTGAACACATATTCATAATACCTGTCTCTGCCGGTAGTCGGAGATCCCTGTTGGAGAGCCATTTCATCACGCGGATATCCGAACTCTTCGAGGACGATCGGTTTATTGGCGCTGACAGTCAAGGCGCTGTCATGTTCTTCGATGTATGCGAGAGTTTCGGCAGCTGCACGATCGAAGCCGCTTACTACAGTAGAGTCGGAAATCCAACGCCAGTTGTAAGGCCAAATGTGTATGTTGGCATAATCAATAGCATCCGACGAGTGTATCCGTCGCCATAAATCTATATCCACTTCACAGCCGTACTTACCCTCGCTACCGGTGCTGACCAGGTGGTTGGGATCGATACTTTTGATGATCCGGGCAGTGGTTTCGAGCCATGATGCGAGTGAATCTTTCCCTTCACGGCTGAAAGCACGTGGCTCGTTGGCGATTTGCCATGACATTATCGCCGGTGACTCAGCATAAGGTTTGCCGGTAAATGTGTTGGTACGTCCGACAATATTCCGTACATGAGCGTAAGACATAGCTTTAGCCGAGTCATCGAGCACGAATTGCTTCTGATAGTCGCAATAGTCATTCCATGATACTTCATTGGGCATGACACTTTTGCCTTTTCCCGCCCATTCAAGATATGTTCCATATCCGCCGCTCCATTCCCATGAATTGTTGAGATACAGCACGGCATACATTCCACGACGTTCCAGCTCGGCAAGAAGATAGTCGAGACCACGAAGGATAGTGTCATTGTAGACTCCGGGAGCCGTCTGCAAGGTTGGCTGGATCTGGCAACTCCTCGGGTCATCTCCATCACCACCTACGAGAATACGCAGGTTGTCGATGCCGATAGCCTGAAGAGTATCGAGTTCAGCGGCGAGACGTTTACGGTCGCCCCCACGTCCATCTGAAGCAAGAATCGCTCCATACCAGAAATTCGTACCCACATAATTGTAAACCGAATCACCGATCATGAATTTTCCATCCTGCACACGCACAAATCGGTCGGAGGAACTGTCGGCATTCTTCGCTGATTCCGAGGAGCAGGCATTGAGACATATAGTTGCAGCTAATGATGCGGCTGCAAGCTTGAATAACTTCATCGTTATGTATTGGTGGTTATTTAATATCTTTAATTATAAGATTATCACCGTCGGCAGTCACCTGGAATTTCTGTCCCGGTTCGGTTTCTACGGTTGCTTCCATTCCGCGATACAGGATATTGCATGGTCCTCCGGAACGTGAGGTTATAACCGCTCGGTCGAGATCACCGGCATTTGCATATATGTCAACAACGAAATTGCCGCGGGCAAGCAGACCGGTCATATGGCTGTCTGCCCATTTTGACGGTAATGCCGGGAGCAGATGCAAGCGTCCGTTCTGGCTTTGCAGATATAGTTCCGAGATACCGGCGGTGCCACCGAAGTTGCCGTCGATCTGGAATGGCGGGTGCATATCCCAAAGGTTGTCGGCAGTTCCCTGTTTCAGGAGGTTACGCAATAATGTGTATGCGTGGTCACCGTCAAGCAGACGTGCCCAGTGATTGAGTTTCCATCCCATACTCCAGCCTGTAGCCTCATCACCGCGCTGACGCAGGGTTTCGCGGCATGCATTTGCAAGGACAGTATCAGTTGTTGCATCGATGGTGCGTCCCGGATGAAGTCCGAACAGATGATTGGTATGACGGTGTTTGTCGTTATAGACATCTATATCCTCATACCATTCCTGAAGCTGTCCGTACTGTCCGATTTTGTAAGGATACATATTGTCAAGCTTTTCCTGCCATTCTTTTACCGATTCCGGATCACGGTCGAGGATGCGGGCTGCCTCGATGGCGTTCATCAATGCTTCGCGTGCTACGGCATTTGCGTATGTTGCGCCAAGATCGCATGTACCGTGTTCAGGAGAGTAGCTGGGAGCGAAGGTATATGTTCCGTTTTCAAGCACAAGAAGATCGGAAGTGAAGTCGGCGCTCGACTTAATAAGGTCATAACCTACATCACGCAACCAATCTTTATCGCGTGTGTAATCATAATATTCCCACATCTGTGTGGCAAGCCATGGTCCGGCTGAAGGATTATAATTCCATTCCATCTGACCGGACGCGAGGGGAGCGGTGAATCCGAAAATATTTGTCGATATACCGGTTGTCCATCCACGGGCTCCATAATAGTCCTGAGCGGTCCGTGACCCAGGAACTACAAGAGAACGGACATATTCAATGAGCGGTTCGTAGCACTCTGTGAGGTTAGTCGGAGTAGCCGGCCAGTAATTCATCTGGAGGTTAATGTTGTTATGGTAGTCCACACGCCAGGGACCATCGATGTTATTGTTCCACATACCTTGCAGATTGGCAGGCATTGAGCCCGGTCGGGAAGATGAGATCAGCAGATATCTGCCGAACTGGAAGTAAGTCTCCTCCAGTTCCGGATCGTCCGCACCGTTTCGGTAAGCCTCAAGTCGTTCCGGTGTGGGTATGAGAACACGTGACGAATCCGGATCGCCGAGCGAGAAATCCACACGTGCATAAAGCGAGCGGTAGTCGGAAAGATGATCCTCGTAAAGCCGGGTGTATGATTTCCGGTCGGCGTCATTGATTATTTCAGTAACCGATGCAACCGGATCAACACCGTAATAAGCTGCCGGATCGTCGGTCGCCGGATCAAGATTAAGTTTATAACCGGTATCGCCGGCAAGTAAGAATGTCACGTCGGAAGCTCCAGACACTGATATGGTTCCATCTGCCGGATTGGCGTTTACTTTACCTGAGCCATCAACGCGGGCAAGCACGCGGAGTGCCCAAGGCATAGCGTTGTTTTCAAGATGACCTGAATATACGAGGCTGTTATCTCCGATAGCATAAACGGTATCCACTTTCTGCGGTGTATCGAAAGCGAACTGTAAATCCTGTTTAGCTCCGGTGGAAGTGAATCTCCACACCATCACACTGTCGGGGTAGGAACAGAAATATCTGCGGGAATAAGAAGCTTCTCCCACTTTGAAATTAACACCTACTATGCTGTTGTCGATGTTGAGAACGCGGGAATAATCGGAGATCTGATCCTCGTTTATGCCTGTTGAAACATAAGCTTCACCCATTACGGTAAAGGCACCGAAATGATCACGGTCATACCCCCAGCGACCTTTGAAAACCTGTGAGGTAATTCGTGCCGCCTCCTCATTTTTGCCTTCAGCAAGAAGGTTACGGATTTTTGCGAGGGTCACCGAATCAACTTTTTCATTCATGTCCCAATAGTTTTCGGCACCTGTTCCGGGACCACCATACCAGAGTGTCTTTTCATTGAGCACCACTCTCTCGCGGGCGACAGAGCCTAAAACAGAACCACCGAACGACCCGTTACCTATCGGCAGGGAGAGTCGTTCCCATTCCTGGTCAGGGTTGGTTACTGTTGACGAGAAATCATTAATCCTCCATGGTGCGGCAAACTCTGATGAAGTAGGTTTGTCAAACCATATGGCGTTTCCCTCCCTGAGATCCTTATCACGGGATGATGCGCAGCCCCCGAGTGCGATTGCCGAAAGCAGCAGCATTACTGATAGCGAGTCTTTTCGTTTCATGGTCAAAATGTTATTCTTACAAAGATAAATCAAACCGTTTAAACAACGAGAAGAGGGTAGGCGTATTTAAAAAATATTAACAAATTTGTCCTCCGCGATAAAAATGTTTAATTTTGCGACCTCGGTTTTGGCAATAAAGTACATTACACCACGTTTCAATTAATGAACCATATCATTCGAACATGAAATATCGATTCCTAATAGCATTATTTTTTGCAGTCACGATCTTCTCTTCCTGTAATACCCAGAAACAGTCGCTGGTATATTTTGAAGATCTTACTGCGGTTGATTCCAGCGTACTTGAGCAAATGAAGAATACCATTACGATACAGCCGGAAGATGAACTCATGATAACTGTATCGTCTGTCACTCCGAGTGTCACTGCCGAGTATAATGCGCCGCTTGTCAATCCGGCTCTCGCATCGAATCTCCTGGTGAATACTCAGCCTCAGATGCAGACATATATTGTCAATTCCGCAGGTGATATAACGTTGCCCGTACTTGGACGTATACATGTTCAGGGTATGACAACCGATCAGCTTACAGAGGATCTTTACAAACGAATTTCCAAGGATGTAAAGGATCCATACGTAAGGGTAGAGATGATGAATTTCAGTGTTCAGGTACTCGGAGAAGTAGCACGCCCCGGGTCATTTGCCAAACCGGTTGCCTGGGATACATTCAATGTGCTTCAGGCACTTGCCATGAGCGGAGACATGACAGAATATTCCGATCGTTCGAACGTGATGGTTTTACGTAATGAAAACGGTAAACTCACCTATCACAAGCTCGACCTCAATGATTCAAAGTCGCTTGAATCACCTTATTTCTATCTTCAGCAGAAAGATGTGATTATCGTTCCTCCGTCATCGTCACGTCAGGAAAATGCAAGCTATAATACCAATAACTCATTTAAAGTACAGGTGGTATCAACCATCGTAAGCGCGGTTTCGGTAATAGCCTCACTTGTAATTGCCTTAGTCGTCAAATAAATAATAATCCAATAATAATGGCAACAAATAACGAACGTAGCGAAATTATTGATATATCCGGTTTATTGCGCCAATACCTTTCCAAATGGTATTGGTTTGTCATATCTGTAGTATGTTGCTGCGGGCTGGCATTCGCATATGTCAAAATCCATAAGCCGGTTTATCAGGTAAATGCCAATATACTTATTTCGAGTGATGACGATTCTGATTTAACCGGAGGCTTTGGCGCCTTTTCAGGTCTTTTCGGCGGAAAGAATTCTGTTGACGACGAGGCGCTGATTCTCGGCTCTCACTCAGTTTTGAAATCTACTGTCAAAGAGTTGGGAATGAATTGTCTTCGCGTTGAACGATCCGGTCTTTTCGGTCTGTTGAAAAAAGAGGTGTACGAGGATTATCCATTGAATATCGTACCGGTTAATCCTACGGTTCCTGATACTTTAAGAACAAGTCTGCGGTTTAAAATCAATGTTGACAAAAAAGGGCTTGCCTCTGTAAAAGTCATTGCCAAGCGCAAGACATTGTGCGAAATCGAGGACAAATCACTGCCGGTGGCTATAAATACTCCTTACGGTGACTTCACTCTTGATAAAACATCATTTTTCGAAAATGGGAAAAAACTGAGGATGGACATCAATTACTCAGGTTATGATGTATGTGCCGAGGATATGAGGGAATTTGTGGTCGTGGACATTACATCCAAAAAAGCGAATATGATATACATGGGTTATAAGACTGCATATCCCGAACAGGGACAGTTGTTGTTGAATGAACTCATGAATCAGTATAATCTCAGGGGCGTCAAAGAGGATAATATAAAGTGTGAGAGAACGCTCAATTTCGTGGATGACCGCTTATTGAAATTAGGAGGTGAAATTGATGAAATTCAGAAAAACTATGCCGATTATCTCAATTCAAAAGGGATAGGCACTGCATACGGAAACCTTACCCTGAATTATCAGATGATGGGTCTGGTGGACGAACAGTTGGTTGAGTATCAGACTCAGGCTGAAATTATGAAGATGATGCTTGATTTCCTGAATGACCGTGAGAATGATTATACTCCTATTCCCGGTAATCTGGAAAATCTGGTCGATCTCACTACTTACAATAATTTGATAATGGATCGCATCAAGCTGGAACGTACAGCTGAAAAAGGTAACATAGCGCTCCAGACTCTTAATGAGCAGATCGATGCCATGCGGAGTGTGATTATTCAGACTATTCGTAAGAATTATGATTCGTTGCAGCTAAGGATCCGTGATCTTAAGGCAAAATCAGGAGAGGTTTCAAAAGACCTGAATTCTTTCCCCGATTTCGAACGTCAGGCTGAGTCGATGGTCCGCGAGAAAGAAACAAAGATGCTGGTGTTCAAATATCTGTTGCAACAGCGGGAGGAAGCCGCCATGAAGATTGCCAATGCCTTGTCGAAGGGCGTGGTGGTTGATGAAGCTTATGTTTCGAACGAACCTATCGGTTTGTCGAAGAAAGTGATACTGTTGCTGGCGCTGATCGCAGGATTGTTCATCCCGCCGGTATTCATTTATCTTCACACTCTCATCCGCGGAAAATTCGATACTAAAGAAGAAGTCGAACGTTATACTTCCGTACCCGTGCTTGGCGAAGTGTGTCAGTCGAAATCGGGAGAGACACTTGTCGTACGTCCCGGAAATAATACTTCTTCTGAATCGGAACTCTTCCGTCTTATACGTACCAACCTCCAATTTGTGCTCCGTGATGCAGGGGACAAGGTTGTCCTTGTGACTTCGACCTCTTCCGGCGAGGGCAAGTCGTTTGTGGCGATCAATCTTGCATCTTCGTTGTCGTTGCTTGGTAAACGCACTGTGTTGATAGGTATGGATGTACGCGCCGGCATGATCGACCGTTATCTCAATCTGCCGCCGTCACGCGGTTTGACAGAGTATCTTGCTTCACGTGAGATTAAGATGGACGATATCATAATCCGTGAACCGATGCAGCCTAATTTCGACATAATCGTAGCCGGGCCGGTGCCTCCTAACCCCTCGGAACTTCTTGCCGGTCAGCGTGTCGACGAATTGATTGACGCACTGCGTGAGCGCTATGATTACATAATTATTGACTCTGCTCCGGTAGGAATGGTCAGCGATACATTCGCACTCTCGCGTCTGTCCGACGCCACCATTTATGTGTGCCGCGCTGCTTATACGCCGGTGCGTGATCTTAAGTTCGTTAATTCGGTTTATGATCAGAAGCGCCTCAAACGCATGGGACTTGTAGTAAACGGTACAAAGACCCGTAAGGGGTATGGTTATGGTTACGGGCAGGGACATGGAAGTAGCAGACATAAATAATCCGTATCCTTCAGAAAATCTTTCCGGTAGCCGGTCAGTCCGGCGACCGGTATTCAGTGCACCCGTTTCTGACTGGAAACGGGGCGTGCTGTTTCTTTTGTCCTTGTCCTTGTTCGGTCTGTCGTTTTATCCTGCGCTTCTGTTTGTGATATTGTGCATGATAATGAGCTGGCAGAAGGACAGGATGCATTTCATGATACAGCTTATATTTATAGGTGGTGTTTTCTCAATGTATCCACAGTCCGCGCTTCCGAGTGACCTGCTCATGTTGCTATCATTTGTTTTCATAGTAATTGTGCGTAAGGACCGGCTCACATGGAAACTTCTTGCAGCGACGTTCATGTATATGGCAGTCTTGCTGTACCTTATGTCATATAGCATCGAGAGTTACAGCGTGCAGTTGCGTGGATTCAAGAGCTACATGATGATTATTACCTTCATGTTGCCTTTGGGTGTGTTTGCCGGAGAAAAATTCGAAATGCACCGATTTTTTCAGGTTGTGATGGTCTACGCAGCGATAATGTGCGTGTTCTATGTTATTGATACATTTGTGTTTCATGGATGGGTGCTTGTCCCGGCGGCATATTGTGAATACGGTAGATCGGTATTGTGGAACCCGATAATGCGACCTTTCGCATTATGGTTCCCGCGAAAATATCCCCCCGGACTCTATATTCTCGCTTTGTGTGTTTATCCGTTGATTTATGTATACAGATTGAATATACGTCAGATCATCGTTCTACTTCTTGCATTCTTCGCAACCCGTACAATGACTGTTATTGCCGGTCTTGTTATGGGATACGTCCTGTTTCAGCGTAATGTACGTCGTACACTGATGTACATTTCCGTGTTTGTAGTAGCGGTTGTCGGATTATATATTGTCGATAGAAGCCTGGGAGGGATTATGCGAATATCAACGACAGTCGAACAGTTCACCGATCTTAACGCGGCAAAGGACCGCGAAGACCTTGCTGAGTTCGGTTCGACCCGTATGGCGCAGATCATTCCCAAGATGGAGATGCTGTTCGATAAGCATAAGGAATGGATTGGTTTCGGGTTCATCCATAATGAACTTTCAAAGAACAGTGCGGTTCAGTTGTCCAATGACCTGTATAGCGATATTGAAAAAGCCGATGAGAATCTTACGGTCGTGGAGGTTACACAAATACATACAATATTGATGGTGGGATTTATCGGATTGATCGTCCAGACGATTTATTACGTGGCATTGTATTTTATATTGCGTCGCAGTAATTGCCGTTATTCGAAATATTATCTGTCGGTTCTGGTGATAGTTTCAATATTCGGCTTAGGTGGATTCGGCGGTTTAACCCAGTATCCCACGCTGTTACTTCTCGGTTTGGCACTTGGAGTTGTAGTCTTGCAGCATCGCCGCGAAGAAGCCGATGAAACTGACTCATCAATTGCTGTTGCCGAAATGTAAATCACTCTTTATATTAGAATAATGACCAAGACAGACAATAGGATAGAGTGGCTGGCAGTACTTCAGGGATTCAGCATGCTGTTGGTTGTCCTTGGGCACGTGACTCTAACCAATGAGTTTATGGATCCGGATAAGCCCCTGATTGCAGCTTTGGAGCGTATTATCTATACGTTTCACATGCCGTTATTTATATTCATATCCGGTTGGTTATTTTGTCTGACATGTATCCGGCGCGATGTTTCATTCAGAGGCACTATGTCAAAGAAACTCAAGCGTCTGGGTATCCCGTTTCTGACTTTTACTCTCGTAGCGATGGCAGTGAAGGTTCTTTTGTCGTCGTGGGTACGTCGTCCGATGGATATGCAGGAAATTGTGAATACTTTCATTCTATTCAGTTCCAACCCGTTGGGAGAAATGTGGTTTATAATAGTATTGCTGATACTGATGAGTATCTATCCTGTATACCGCTGGCTGTTGCGTAACGGCGCAATAATATGGGGACTATGCGGCGCATTACTTATATATGCTTTATCACCGGAAGATATCGTGTACTTTCAGTTAAGTCGCGTAATAAGAATGTCAGTGTTTTTTATCGCCGGAGTAATCTGCTGTGAGTACGATGTGATACAGAAATTCGCATCCAGATGGTATGTAGCGGTTGGCGCTTTGGCACTGTTTATTTGTGTCAATGCCTTACAGCTGGTTCATACATTTATACCTTCGAAAGTTGAATATATGACCGGTGCTTTTGCCGGCATAGTATTGTCGATATGTATATGCTGTAAACTGGCTGCATATCGCCCGGGACTGTTCGGAAGTTTCAGGTTGTATACATTTCAGATTTTTCTGTTAGGCATATTTTTCCAGATGGCAGTCAGGGTTCTATACGGTTATATAGCTCCGGCGGGAGAATTAGCGTATGCATTGTTGTTTGCGCTAAGTGTAGCGGTAGGTATCTATCTTCCTGTACTGATAGCGCATGTGGTGATGCGTCGTGTACCGTCGTTGAAGAAATATCTCGGTCTGTGAAGCGTCCGATCTGCGGGTGTTCACATATGAGTGGTCAGCCGACTGTGAAGGCATCGAGGGTGGTGGAGTAATCAGGTGATTTCATCGCTCTGCGTATGGCGTTGACGAATTTCACACTTTTTCCGTCCTTGCTTTTATCACGATACTGCTGTGCGCCAAGCATTACCGTGTCAGCGCCAAGCTTTCCGTTGATCTTGTCAAGGGTAGTTGATAGAGCTTCATATTTCTGACTCCGTTCCGGATCATATTCAAACAGATCGGGTTGTACTGAGTCTGCCGAAGATATTCCTGAAACCATTATGCCGGCTCTTTTGTAGTATATTCCTTTTCGGAATATGGTTTCGAGAATTTTTGTCGCCATCTCCACAATCTCATTTGTTGTATTTGTCGGGGTGAGAAATGCATGAGAGGCGCTCCCGTCATACTGTAACAGGTCCTCCCGGAAACGATTGGACTGGATGAATGCTGTCACGACCGAACATACGGAATTCTGACGTCTTAATTTCACGGCGCACCGGGCAGCATAGTTAGCGATGTGACTCCGTAAATCGGATAGCTCCTTTATCATTTCAGGAAAACTTCGGCTTGTCACAATCGTTTTCTTTGTTACTCCGTCAAGTCCGTCTATCGCTATACAGGGTTCTCCATGCAGCTCTTTCCAAGTGCGTTCACCGGTTACATGATACCTTCTCCTTACATATGCTTTCGATAACGACGCGAATTCATAAGCCGTATTCACTCCTATATATCCTAAGTTTTTACTTATCCGCCGTCCGATACCCCACACATCCCTGATCGGAAACAGTTTCAATGCCTTCTCCCGTTGTTCCTCGGTTCCTATGACACAGCATTTGTTGTAAGCAGGATATTTCTTTGCATACTTGCTTGCCATTTTCGCCAATGTATTTGTCGATGCGATACCGAGACTTACAGGCATTCCGGTATATTTCAGAATTTTTACACATAACTGTTCACCCCATTTGTGAAAATCGATATTCTCTATTCCGGTCAGATCAAGAAATGCCTCGTCAATTGAATATTGTATTACATCCGGTGCATTTTCCCTGAGTATGGAAATTATACGCGATGACATGTCACCGTATAGTGCATAATTGGACGAAAACGCAACTATACCGGAGTTAGGATACTGTTCTTTAAGCTGATAATAAGGTATACCTTCGGGAATACCCATCGCCTTTACCTCCTTTGAGCGTGCTACCACACAGCCATCGTTATTGCTCAGAACGACAAGCGGTGTCCTCGCAAGATCGGGTCGGAACACTCTCTCGCAGGAGCAGAAGAAATTATCACAATCAATCAGTCCTACCATCTCACTGTGCCCGAACGTCTACGTCTGTTTGCCTTAATAGTAAAAATCACCACACCCCATACCATAAAGTCATCATCACGGGTTACCTCTATCGGACTGAACTTCCGGTTTGACGGCATCAGATAAATCTTATCACCTTTGTTAAAGCACAGACGTTTCAATGTAAATTCTCCGTTAATGCAACACACCGCCAGATCGCCATGCTCTGCTTCAATCGAGCGGTCAATGATAAGTATATCCCCTTCAGTGATTCCTTCACCGCTCATTGAGTCACCGACTACTTTGGCATAAAATGTCGATGCCGGATGTTTTATCAAGGTACGGTTGAGATCTATCGACTCCATTATATAGTCTTGAGCCGGACTCGGGAATCCTGCCCGCACACCGTCATCGGCATAGGGCAAAGGCAGTACTGTGGTGAAATCTGCTCTAAATAGCTGGAACGCAGTCATAAAATGGCGAATAGCGAGTTAAAAGAGTTATTTAGACTGCAAAAAACGACCCTCCACGTGTATAAATCATGCACAGTACCATTAAATTGTGTTAAACAAACTATCCTTTATTACCTGACTGGCAATTACAATCACGAGGGTGAGTTATCGGTGGATTTAGACGAATGAGTCTTTACTATGCGTCGGTTACGGAACGTAATCCACCAGGCTATGAGGAAGACCCCGATAAATAAGAGTCCTGCGATAGTGCCGACAATCAATGGTATGGTAGCTGAGATATGCATGAAATTTTCGATAAGGTCAATGACAACGAGTTGTCTGTATTTTGCAGTGTTCTGAAATCGATCAGTGACTGACAGATATCATACAGTGGCGTCCACTAATTTTACCGAATGACACGAAATTCCCAAAGAAATCGTATATTTGTTGTTCATAATCATATCACACAGCGATGAACCGACTTCTTCTGATAATAGATCCTCAAAATGATTTTATAAATGGATCTCTGGCAGTAAACGGAGCTGAAGAAGCAATGAATCTTCTTTCCGATTACCTCTCCCGGAATTCCGGAATGTATGATTTGAAAATAGTTACTGCCGACCGACACCCATACTTTCACAACTCATTTATTGATTGCGGAGGCGTATGGCCGCGTCACTGCGTTCATGACACTGCGGGAGCTGCTATCTGGCAACCGCTGTTCAATGAATTATATCAGACCGAAGGCGCCGTTCAATTCTTTTATAAAGGTCAACAACCTGAAATTGAAGAATATTCTATATTCAAGAATCCCGAGGCCGCACAGTCAATCCGTGAGTTAGTGGAGAATGAAAAAATCGGTATGATAGATATATGTGGAATTGCCGGAAATATCTGTGTACTCCAGTCACTTAAAGACGGAATCGAGTTGTTCGGTGCTGACAAATTCAATGTACTCACAGCCTTTTCCCCATCATTGGATGATGGTAGAGAGTTATTCGATTTTATAAGGCAAAACAATATCCGGCACACTGAGTGACGTAATAATTAGAACTGCACTGCTTAAGTTAAATTAATAACTTTTGCAGTGCAGTTCTAATTATTACGTCACTACCTTTAAAAATTGGTTAGCTTTTCAAATCGAAGCCACGCTGGCGGAAGCGTTCCATGAGGTTATATTTCATGGCTTCGCGATAGTAACTGATAATGTGTGCTACCCAGTCGTTATCGGATTTCGATCCGGCTCTTGTTGCATTATAGTGAGCTATTTCGCTATCATATTTCATCAGATCCTCGGTGAGATCGTCTTCACGGTAATGATTCTGATGCACGAGCAGTGAGAGCGGCTGTTTCGGTTTAAGGTCAGGCATTTCGCGTGGAACGCCTAAAGCAAGTCCGCAGACAACGAACACACCTTGAGGAAGCTTGAGCGCTTCTGCGATACCTTCGGGATTAGCCGTACGTGCATAACCTATACAGCATGTTCCGAGACCGGCAGATTCAGCCGCAACTACAGCACTCATCATTGCGAGAGAGGCATCAACAACTCCGACAATCAGTCCGTCAACAGTATCGGTAAATGGAGGCATTTCAATACCTTTTACACGAGCGCCTGTGGTGATTTTGTTGTAATCGGCGCAGAAGGCAAGAAAATGATTGCAGGTCTTTATCTGTTTCTGTCCGATTATCTCGTAAAGGTGTTCCTTGACTTGCTGATCAGTCACATCAACTACTGAGAATTGCTGACCGTTATAGCTCGTCGGGGTGTTCCGGATTGCCTCGTATATCAATTGCATTGTTTCATCCGGGATTGCTTCACGCTCATATCTACGGATACTTCTGCGTTGTAGCAGAGTTTCTTTTACAGTTTTCATATATTATCTTATTACTGAATCATCGGGTGTATCGTTTATCATTTTGTTCAGGTTCAGGAGAGCCTCGCTTAGGATTTCTTCCTCAATAGGTTCGAGTCCTAAATCCCGTGTTAAAATCCAGATATCAAGTTTCTCGCTATCTGTCAAGTCTTCATCCCAAAGGAAACTTCTGTCGGCAGTGATTTTCACGAGTCGTTCATGTCCGGGTGCACATGGATCCAACAAAGTAGCTGTGACCGGAATCTCTTCGTCTTCTTCACTGTCTTCCAGTCCGCGCAAGGTTATTGCATTGAGTCGGAGCAGATCGGCAACGGCATCGTAATATCTAATGTCATCTTCATCGAGGGTAGAATCCGATTGATATTCGCCGTCAAGTATCCATTTTTCGGTTTCTTTAAAATAACCCTCATCATCGACTAAATGTTCACCGTCATACCAGATGACAGAAAATTGACCGTCCCCGATCAGTTTACTCAGGTGTCCGATGTATTTCTTCTCATTTCCGTCCGGTCCGATAACAAGAACAGGCTTGCCGTCGGTTCCCCCGAATTCGAATGAAATCAGTTCGATATCGTCGTTATCTTCCTGCAGGATATTTTCAGCGACTGAATAATCAGGATCGGGATTTATCCCAAGATTTTCGGCATACTCCAAAGCTCCGAGAATGAAGTTGTGAACTGTCGCATAGTCAGTTTCCTCGAAGGGTGTGTTGAGCCGTTCCATATATTCCTTGAGGTAATCATCAGTCTGATTGAAAGTGTACATTACATGCTTTACTCCAAGACACCCGGTGTCAATCAGAAAAGAAGCGAAAGCGATATTCCCGTTTGACATCCGTCGAGTAACGATAGCAATGCCCATATTGCTCTCTTTCCATTCCGGGGTCATGTAGCACTTGTCAAGGGGTAGGGCTGATACTCTTTCAAGGAAATAGCGTTTATCCGACATCGGCTTAGTGCCGTTGTTAGCAGTGGATTTATTCTTTTTACTTTTTGCCATTCTATGTTAAAAAAATAACCCCGCATCTGAGCATATTGACGGATGCGGGGTGGTAAATACGGTTTTCAGGGATTATCACTTCTTGAAGAAGCGGTTGTAAAGACCCTGGAAGCCCTGACCATGACGTGCTTCATCTTTTGCCATTTCATGAACAGTATCATGGATAGCATCGAGGTTGAGTTCTTTAGCACGACGGGCAATACGCATTTTGTCTTCGTTTGCACCGGCTTCGGCAGCCATACGCTTTTCAAGGTTAGTCTTTGTGTCCCATACACATTCGCCAAGAAGTTCAGCGAATTTTGAAGCATGCTCTGCTTCTTCAAAAGCGTAGCGCTTGAATGCTTCAGCGATCTCGGGATAACCTTCACGATCAGCTTGGCGAGCCATAGCAAGATACATACCTACTTCTGAACACTCACCGTTAAAATGGGCGGTCAGATCGGCTATCATCTGGTCATCACAGCCTTTAGCAACACCAATTTCGTGTTCAGTTACAAACTTTAGAGCTTCTTCCTCATTAAGTTCCTTAAACTTGGATTTCGGCGCTTTACATACCGGGCACTGTTCGGGAGCTTCGTCACCTTCGTGTATGTAACCACATACAGTACAGATAAACTTCTTTTTCATCGTCAAGGAGTCTGTTTTGGTTAGATAAATCGTTTTACAAATGATTGCCGGAATCTGCGTGGATGGAATTGCCATTCTCACAAGTTTCGGCAGCGCAAATTTAACGAAAATCTTATAATCGTCAAAAATATCTACTCTAAAAAGAAGTGATGTCAGTGACGTCCCAGTGTGACTCCCACACCAAGCATCAGGTTGGAGGGAGAGTGGAATTCGATGAGCCTATAACCTATGTTCAGGTAGACAGGTCCGGAGAGGTAGGTTTTCAGATTGACTGTCTGATATAGTTTACGTGTTTCGGCAGGTCCGACAAATCCATAACCGATACCTGCGTTTAATGAAAAAATGGGCATGACAAGTTCTGCTCTCGCCGATAATCCGACTGCTAACTGCCGGTAAAACGGAGGACGGTAAAATTTTGCATCTTCGCCATAGGTATCAGGTACATGATATTTAGTAAGACCGGTATTTTCGCTCCACTGAATATCAGCCGACACACCCGTACGAAATACAGGATGAAGATCCCACATAGGCGCGAATGTAAGTCCGGCAACCCCGAAATGCCCCGGGAGCAATGCTTTTTCTCCATCTTCAGTGAAGCTGCCGTCATCGGCGGGAAAATATGCTTTACGCCATGCGCCGTATGCCGTAATATCGTAGGAAATACCTTGTTTGAAATTGTCGTCGGTCACAAACGGGGATGCGGGTTTGAGCGTTGAAACTCCGGGTATATAAGTTAATCCTATTGATATGCCGGCTGTATTGACTCCCGGATTAGGCCATGATGTATTGCCATTTGAATAATGCGATAGATCTATACCACCTGATAAATGCAGTGATCCTGACAGTGCATAATCTAATTTGAAGCCGAGATTCAAATAGGCGTTAGTTGATGACCCTACAACAAGATTTGATCGTATATCGCTGCCGTCGGAAGTTTTATTCCAACCGAATGTAGCTCCAAAATTCCATTCGTAGTCAAATGAAAGCCGGTCAGTCAGAACAACTATAGGTGCTCCCTGGAAAACGTACAATCCAATAGGCGTTCCCACTGTTTCCGGTCGTAAAAAAGTAGTTAAACTCACTCCGATACCTTGATACACCGAAGCCGTACGTCCGGAGTTAGGACGCATAAAGGAATAACGCATATGCCATGAAAGGGCTGTATGTGTTATTTTATCATCAGGGAGCATTCGGTCAAGCAAAACCGGATTGGAATTGAAAGCATAACCACCCCGTAATCCTGCTTCCCATCGTGATAAATAATCCTTTATTGCCGGTGTCTCCGAGTGAACGTCACTCACACTGTCAGGTACTGTCGACTGTGCAGGACATGATAGCACAGACATAATTAGTATGATTATATTAAAAATATATTTCCGCATAGTTAGCATATTCTAAAACCTGGCGTTACGGAGCAAACGGTTCATTCTGCCGGTGTTACTTCGCTCCACTCCACCCGTATATCTACCGGAACCCAAACTGTAACTTTCACCCATCCATTTTCGATAGATGATGGAAAGGATGTCATGAAATATTCTATGTCAGCTTTGGCTGTAACAGACCTGAAGGTAGTATAAATAGTGGCACTGACCTTGCAATGGGGTGGAAGATCGAAAGTCTCCATGTGTCCTGCCATATATTGGCGTGGAATAACCGTAGTACCAAAGGAGAACGGAATCTCAGTGCCGTAAAACCCCGGAACGCCATCACTGTCTAATCCGGGAACCTCTATATGTTTATCCTGATTTTTCGCCCAAGGTGTAACATAATATGTACTGTTAGTGATAGTTACAATTGACTTGTTGTAGTTATCATACAGCACGGTTACTCCCCATGATTCGGTGTGATTTGAAAATGTAGATGTAGCGTCTAAAATAATTTCTTCATCTTCGAGTCGGAGGGTCGACTTATCATAGACAAGAGATTTCAGCATTAGGCTATCCTCAAATTCCGGCTCTGCACCGGGATCCGGCTCCTCGACAGGGGGTTCTTCGGGCTCAGGTCGTTGGACAAACACCATGTCATTGCACGCAGTAAACAATACGCCGAGTATGACAATATATGTAAGTAATAATTGCTTCATATGCAACGGTTTATGGAATGGGTATTCATGTGGTTACAAAGTTAATATTAATTCGCCGAATAATCATCATGTGTGGGCTGCATTTAAGATTCATTATACTGTGCCGGAAATCAATTAGGAAATAATAGTGCCTGATGGTAAATTATGAAATAAAAATTTGGAGGGACAGACGTGCGTATGTAATTTTGCAGCAATAATCTGACAGTTATGCACATAATTGATATAGTCAACGAAATTCTCTGGAGCTACGTGATGATTGCGATGCTCCTGCTGTGGGCAATTTATTTTACTCTTGCCACCGGAGGAGTGCAGTTCAGGATGATAGGTGAGATGTGCAGGCTTCTCGTCAGCGGCGCTCAACCCGACGACGTGCCACAAGCCAATGGCGACCCTGACAGACATGGGAAGAAAAAGAAAGGACATGTGTCATCATTTCAGGCCTTTGCTGTTTCTATTGCCAGCCGCGTTGGCACAGGTAATCTTGCCGGGGTTGCCACTGCCATATCGCTCGGCGGTGCCGGTGCTGTGATGTGGATGTGGATTATCGCTTTGCTCGGCAGTGCGAATGCTTTCATAGAGTCAACTCTGGCTCAGTTGTTCAAAGTCCCGGGTGATGAGTCGTATCGTGGTGGACCAGCCTATTATATTCAGCTTGGTATAGGGAAGCGCTGGTGGGCAGTGCTCTTTGCTGTGCTTATTACGGTGACTTTCGGTCTGGCATTTAACTCGGTACAATCCAATACGATCGCGGAGTCACTCAAGGTCTTTAATGTCGATCCGACACTCACCGGCATTGTCCTTACAGTAATGTCACTGCTTGTAATTTGCGGAGGTATCACACGTATATCTCGCTTCAGCCAAGTTGTAGTGCCGATTATGGCTATTGCCTACATTGTGCTTGCTCTCGTTGTCACGGTTATGAATATCGGCGCTCTGCCACGTGTACTCGGTGAGATTTTCGACAGTGCTTTCAATTTCCGCGCAGGACTTGGCGGCGGGGTAGGGGCTGCGATAATGATGGGTATCAAACGCGGACTTTTCAGCAACGAGGCAGGGGAGGGATCGGCTCCCAACGTTGCTGCCACTGCTTCAGTGAGCCACCCGGTAAAGCAAGGCCTGATACAGACGTTAGGTGTGTTTACCGACACACTGATAATATGCACATGTACGGCATTCATAATACTGCTTAATGGTGCTCCCGAGTACGGTTTGAGTGGAATCGCGCTAACACAAAATGCTCTCGATCTTGAACTTGGTTACGGACTGGGTTCGGTTTTTGTGGCAACAGCAATCTTTTTCTTCGCCTTCACAAGTATTGTAGCAAATTACTATTATGGCGAAACAAACATAAGATTTATTACTCCGAAACGCTGGATTGTGTGGCTCTACCGTCTCATGGTGGGTGCTATGGTGATGATAGGTGCAATTTCCACACTCGACTTCGTATGGGCTCTTGCCGACATCACAATGGCACTTATGACTATCTGTAATCTTGCCGCTCTGGCGGTACTCGGACGCTATGCCATAATTCTGCTCGAAGATTACAAAACACAGTTGCGCAATGGAAATGACCCTGTTTACCGGTCATCTCTCCTGCCGCACCTAAAGACACCGTGTTGGGATTGATAAAAACTCTTCCTGTAATTCACAGACGTTGAAGTTCCTCTTCAGCTGCAGATACTCCTTTATAGTTACTCTTACGTGGTTGGAAATTGTAAATCACGTTTAGTGTTATGCCTCTAAAATCGAAATTCTGATTTTTGTTAACTGCAATCCCATATGTATTCATTGTCCAACTGCTGTCTAATGTGTTAAAAATATCAGTTACGGAGAGTTTTACATTTAAGGCGCGTTTGAGAAATATTTTCCCGATGGAAGCATCCATGGTAAACAAGCTGTTGGCAAAACAGTTTGTGTGCACATTTCCTTGGGTGTGACCGTTAATATTTGCCGTAAATATCCATCCTCCGGGCAGAGAGAAAGTATTGTCGAAGTAGTAGGAAAAGAACGGTCTGTTATATTTTGTAGTTTCAATATGAAGCCATTGCCGATATACCCCGAAAGTTATATTCGGTGTCCAGTTCCGTATTGACTTACTCCATACAAGATATGCGCTTAAAGCTGATACGTTTATATTTACAGGGTGCATTATGAGTTGCAGATTATCGGCAGGATACAGTTGTTTTACGAAGGCATAAGTGTCAAAACTGCGGATATAGTCAGCCTGAAATATAAATCCGTTCCGGGATCCGAATAGCTGTATGTCATGCATTTTTTCATTCCTTAATGACGGATTACCACCTTCAATTTCGTGTAAGCCGGAATAACTCAAGGAGCCTGTAAGCTGGGAGTAGGGGGGACGTACTGTCGCCTGTTTATAGCTGACACTCAGCTGGGTCTCATCGTCAAATGAATATCCCAACGTAATATCAGGTGTAATAAGATGATTACGGCGACTCATATTGCCATCGCGTTTTCCATTTGTTCTGAAGTCATAATCTACATACTCGTATCTCAGTCCGGCTGAAAGATATGTTTTTCCGAAATTCTTTGCCCAAGTCGAGAATAGAGCGGCAGATGTCTGGCGAGCTTCGGTAAAAGAGGACGGTATGTATTGTCCGACCTGTTCGTTAAGCATACGATAATCCAGAGAAGTGTATGTATGAACGGCTTGAGAACCTACGGTGAAATCACCTTGTAAAAGAGGTAAGGTTAAGTAAAGTTTTCCTGCCCCAAAAGTAGATTTTTTTTCGTCAGCTGATGAAACGGAACTATGATCTGAGGCCGGATAAGAAGTGGTGACACTTTTTTTCTGCAAGGATTTCTTGAAGTCACCATCGAAATGAATAAGGAATTCTTCTTTAATCCGCTTGTCGAAATATAGAGAAAGGTAATGACTGTGTGCATTGATGCATTGAGCAATATTTCGGTTTATAACCTGATTGTTGTCAAGCCATTCGGTACCTTTATTTAAGAAGTCTCCACGCTCCGGATTATAGCGGTAATAAGCACCGAAACTTTGATCATCTCCGGCATAGTTGATACCTGCTTTGATCGCACCGGTCGTAGTAGGATAATGATTATTCTGACTGCTTCCGACAATTGTCGGTTTGTCGTTATATATCAGTGAATTGGTTGTTGCTCCTTTACTGATTAAATTATTGCGGTTTATTACACCGTTGAGGAAGAAGTCCCATTTACCCGTCCGATAATTCATATTGAGATAGTCCATGACTGACCATCGTCTATTACGCTTTAGCTCGAATTGATCGGTAACAGACAGACCTTTTATGAAATTGCGTCGAGTGGTAATTTTTATTACAGCTCCGGTTGTACTGTCATAAGTAGCTCCCGGAGCCATCAATAGTTCGACTTTCTTGAGGTTTGACGATAAAATCTGTTGCAGTTCAAATTCATCGCGTAAAGGTCTTCCGTCAATATAAATCTCAATATTGTTTTTACCGATTACGCTTATGTTATTGCCCTCTACTTTTATCATGGGGAGTTGAGCCAGTACATCCAGTGCCGTACCTAGATTAGCCAGTGTCGTACCTGTAATGGTGGAGGTGAGGGTAGAACCGACGAGTTTCGTGACTGATTGTTTTGAAGTAACTATTACTTCCTGTAGTTCCCGTGTGAGACTGTCGGGAGATTCCTGATTCCGGGCAAAGATAGTTTCGGTTGTGAACAGAACGATAAGCGCTGCGAGGATATCTTTAGTATTCATGTGAGATTATTTTTGATACAAAATTACTCACATCAATGTTGGTAATCCAAAAAATCAGTCTGACATATTGATTTGTATATAGTTAGTAATCAAGTATATATAATGGGTGATTCTGAAAAAGTCTGACTGCCCGAAGAAATTGGTTCATAAAACCGACATAACATCACAGCCTTCGTTCCATGTGATGTTTTTGAGGCGTTGTTTGAGACGTGATTTACGCTTATAGATCACATCGATCGATTCGTTCAGAAGAAGACTGATGGCACGTGTAGATAGTCCGCATGCAAGATAAACCAACAAAATATAATCATCCTGTTTTATCGCGGGATATTTTTCTTTTACGGAAATAAGGACATTATTTCTACAGTCGTTTACCGCCTGCTCCATCTCAGAGAAAGAGTCGGTACGAACCGCATCGATCTCACTTTTCACCTTTTCGACAATTGCTTTTCGCTCAACTTTCGTTCCCTGTGTCTCATAATATGTCTGACACAGTGAGTCGATCAATGAAAATCGGTTTTCGAGCAATCCATGAAGTTTACACTCCAACTGATTTACAGTTGCACGGCTTTCATCGATCCGGGTTTTCAGACCGGAAGCCTCTGCAATCAGTGCGTCATTCTGTAATGACTGCATTTTCATGCGCTGTACCATCCAAACTATTGTGCTTCCGGCTAAAATTAAGATAATTATGCCTATGCACATGTACAACTCACGTTTAGTCCGCTCCTTATATACAAAGAATTCCTTTTCTTTCTGGAGATAAAGGGCAGTGGCAAGAGCATCCGATCCATCGGTTGTTCTGATAAGAGCTTTAAGACGGGATGCTTTCTGAAATTCATCAGATTGCCTATGGCTGCCGTAATAATCGATTGCAATATTGACTATGGTATCCGTGGGTGCCGATATATTGTTTGCCACCATGGCTTCGCTATACAGAAGAGCCCATCTGGCAAGCGTCGAGGAATCCTGAAATTTTGACACGTCGATGTCGTTGAGCTTTGATAAAGCCGCAGTCGGATCACTCAGCATCAGTCGCTGCGCTTCATCGAGGACTTTCGACCGGTGGTCATTGAAACTACAACTTGTAATAACCAGCAATATAAATATGTATAAAAGGGCGCGCATTTTTAACAGGACTATAAAAACGGGAATATATCGTTGTTTCGATTCCGTTTGCGAAGTTATGAAAATTTTCTATATTTTTATCAGATACCGAAGATAATTTCTGATTTGCTGAGATGTGGGAAAAGTCGTAAATTTGTAGCATTAATTAGATTATATTAAGTCATGAACAAATCACTCAAATCAATTGCAATGATTGCCACAGCAGTTCTGGCTACAGCCTGTGCCGGCACATCCGGAGAGCAGGAAGCAAAGATTATCGACAAGAGCGATTTCAAACCTGAAAACCGACAGTTTTCTATTGAAGCTCTTCAGGCGTTAGGTCGCGTCAGTGCTCCTGTCATTTCGCCCGATAAATCGCAGATTCTTTATGGCGTATCGTATGAAAGCGTTGAGGAAAACCGCTCGAACCTCGACCTTTATGTAATGAATCTCGATGGTACCGACAACCGGAGAATTACCCGTACACCCGACTCTGAATCAGGAGCTGTGTGGATTGACGGCGGAAAACGCATTGCGTTTATGTCGCCGGTCGAAGGGAAAGCTCAGCTGTGGGTGATGAATGCCGACGGTTCTGACCGAAAAGCAGTATCGGATGTCGAGGGAGGTATCGCCGGATTCCTTTTCTCACCTGATGAAAAGAAAGTTGTGATGATAGGATCCGTGAAATATGCCCGTACAGCTCAGGATGTCTATCCCGATCTTCCCAAAGCTACCGGACGTCTGATAGATGACCTCATGTATAAGCATTGGGACGAGTGGGTGACTGAGATTCCTCATCCTTTCGTGGGATCATTTGACGGAACTAAGGTTACGGATGTCAAGGATATAATGGCTGACGAACCCGAGTTCGAGGCTCCGATGAAACCGTTCGGTGGTATTGAATCGTTCGCGTGGGCTCCGGATGGTCAGTCACTCATATATGTGTCACGTAAGAAAAAAGGAATGGAGTATGCCGTGTCGACAAACTCCGATCTCTATCTTTACACTTTTGCCGACGGCTCAACCCGTAACCTGACTGAGGGTATGATGGGTTATGACACCAATCCGGTATATTCTCCTGACGGACAATATGTCGCATGGTTAAGTATGGAGCACGACGGTTACGAATCGGATAAGAACCGCATTTTCGTGATGAATACAACTACGGGTGAGAAAACCGATCTTACTACTGAATGGGATTATACAGCCGATGCAATAGCTTGGGCGCCCGATGGTAAGTCGATATATTTCATCGCTCCTAAGGATGGCGTTACACCTGTATTCAATATAGCTCTTGATACTCACGAGGTCAAGGTTATCGCTGAAGGTCTGTATGATTATGCGGCTCTTGCTCCGGTTGATGAGTCAGTGTTCATCACTATGCGTCATTCGATGGTGCAGCCTAACGAAATAATATCGGTAAATCTTGCTGACGGTGATACAAAACAGATCACAGATGTCAATACCGAACTGCTTGCGTCATGCGACATGCCTACAGTGGATAAACGTATGGTCAAGACTACTGACGGTAAGGAAATGCTCGTCTGGCTGGTTCTACCTCCGAATTTTGATCCTTCGAAGAAATATCCGGCAATTTTCTACTGTCAGGGTGGACCTCAGTCAGCTGTAAGTCAGTTCTGGAGCTATCGTTGGAATTTCTCGCTCATGGCAGCGCAGGGTTATGTGGTGATTGCCCCCAACCGTCGTGGTGTTCCCGGATTCGGTACGGAATGGAATGCTCAGATTTCGAAGGATTACGGTGGTCAGAACATGCGCGATTATTTCAGCGCGGTTGATGCCGTTAAGACCGAACCTTTTGTGGATGAAACACGTATCGGTGCAGTAGGCGCAAGTTACGGTGGTTTCTCTGTATATTGGCTTGCAGGTCATCATGACAAACGTTTTGCATGCTTCATCGCACACGCCGGTATCTTCAATATCGAAACACAGTATCTTGAAACTGAAGAAATGTGGTTTGCTAACTGGGATATGGGTGGTGCATACTGGGAAAAGGACAATGCAGCCGCTCAGCGTACATTCGCAACGTCACCCCACCGTTTCGTTGACAAGTGGGATACTCCTATCCTCATAACTCACGGCGAATATGATTTCCGTATCCTTGCCTCACAGGGTATGATGGCATTCAATGCAGCCCGTCTGCGCGGTGTGCCTGCAGAGATGCTGATATTCCCCGATGAGAATCACTGGATTCTTAAGCCGCAGAACTCTGTAATGTGGCAGCGTGTATTCTTCCGCTGGCTTGACCGTTGGCTCAAGGATCAGACCGGAGAACAGGCAAAGTAAAGTAATGTCAAAAGTACAGTTAAGAAAGCACCTCAGCACCATGTCGGCGGAAGAACTCACCGACCTGGTGCTTGAGGTTTATCAGGCTCGTAAGGAGGCAAAGGAGTATCTGGAGTTTTATCTTAATCCGGATATCGATGCCAAATTGTCAAAGGTAAAGGAAACTGTTACCAAAGAGCTTACAAGAGTTTCGCGCCGGAAATATGCGCCTCGTATTTCCAATATCAAGGCGGCAGTGAAGTTATTCAGAAGTTATGGTCCGGATGAGGAAATGATCTGTGGCCTGATGACCGAGATATTCGAAGCCATGGCAGTGAGTGCCAATACCCATTATTTCGGAAGTACCTATATAAACGGATGCGGCGGATTCCTTAAGGAGACACTTAAAGAAATAAACCGCGCAGCGCTGTTCAGTATATATTTCCCGCGGCTTGTAAAAGCAGTTGATTCGGTGCGTACCGATCATTGGGACAGCCGTAATTTTCGCTCGGCAATGAAGGAGATAATTGAAACAGGCACGCTCTGAAAAGTAGAGAGGCTTGTATATTTCGCGAAATTGAGATAATTTTGCAGTCCGATTTTTAAATGACTCATGGATTGGATTCATACCGTATTGGTGGATAAAACCCCTATTCAGGCTGTTATTATCATTGCACTGATAATCGCTGTGGGGCTTGGTTTAAGTAAAATCAGAATCAAGGGTATATCGCTTGGTGTAACGTGGGTATTCTTCGCGGGAATATTTGCAGGTCATATTGGATTGGAAATCAATCATGATATGCTTTTGTTCGCTCAGAATTTCGGATTAGTCCTGTTTGTTTATGAGTTGGGATTACAGGTTGGTCCCGGTTTTTTCAGTTCATTTCGCCAGGGTGGGATTAAACTTAATTTACTTGGTCTCGGTGTCATCGTTCTCGGTACGGCTCTTGCCATAATAATGAGCTACACCCTGAATATGCCTATGTCCGATATGGTAGGTGTACTGAGTGGGGCGTCTACAAATACTCCCGCTCTTGCAGCTGCTCAACAGGCTCTTCAGCAAGTAGGTATCCCTGTTTCCTCCACAGCACTGGCATGTGCGGTGACATATCCCCTGGGTGTGGTAGGTGTCATTCTTGCCTTGATTGTGTTGCGTAAAGTTGTTGCAACCTCCGCGAATATGGAACAGCCCGACCAAGATGAATCCAATCGTACGCATATCGATGCTTTCTGTGTTGTAAATCCTGCTCTTTTCGGTAAAACGGTACGCGAGGCTGTGGGTCTGACTGATGCGCAGTTCGTGATTTCCCGTCTGTGGCATAATGGCAAAGTCTCTATACCTACGTCGGATCTTGTGTTGCGGGAACATGACAAAGTTTTGGTGGCAACTACCGAGAAGGACATCGATAAAGTCACGGTGCTTTTCGGAGAACATGAAAACGAGGATTGGAATAACGAGGAGATCGACTGGAATGCGATCGACAGCCAGTTGGTTTCACGTCATATCACAGTCAGCCGTCCTGAAATAAATGGCAAAAAGCTTGGTTCACTGCGCTTACGAAACAGTTATGGAATTAATATAAGCCGTGTAAGCAGGAGCGGTGTGACATTACTTGCCACTCCTCGGCTGGTTCTTCAGTTAGGTGACCGACTTACAGTTGTCGGTGAGGAGAAGTCCATAGATAATGTGGCCAAAGTGTTGGGAAACAGTTCTGTCACGCTCAAGGATCCAAATATGGCGGTTATTTATATAGGAATGCTCGTGGGATTGATTCTGGGATCCATCCCTTTTGTAATTCCAGGCATGAGCGCACCAGTTCGTCTAGGACTTGCCGGAGGACCGATAATAGCTGGACTTGTGATAGGGCGTTTTGGTCCGGCTCTGCATATGGTCACATATACCACCCGTTCGGCTAATCTGATGTTGCGAGGTATCGGACTTTCCTTATATCTTGCCTGTCTCGGGCTTGAAGCAGGAGCTAATTTCTTTGACACACTTATGGAAGGCGACGGTTTGATATGGGTGGCAGCCGGATTCCTGATCACCATTATACCGGTTCTGATAATGGGATTTGTAGCGCTCAGGATTACAGCTCTTGATTTTGGAAGTGCCTGTGGCATGCTCTGTGGTTCGATGGCTAATCCTATGGCGCTCACATATGTTTCAGAAACGTTACCCGGTGATAATGCGGCAGTAGGATATGCGGCGGTATATCCGCTCGGTATGTTCACGCGCGTACTGATTGCACAGATACTTGTCCTGGCATTTATGTGACAGATGGGGATGGTCTGTCACAGCCATTTGAGGCTTACCGGTTTTGGGGTGTGAATTGATTTGCCTGTGGGCGTAAGAAGTCCGGTTTCGGCATCACGTGAATATATTTCTACTGTGTCGCTGTCGCGGCATGCAACCAGGAGGTATCGGTCATCGGGTGTAATGATGAAATTGCGTGGATGAGGACCTGTGAGTTGATAACCGACATCAGTAAGCAGTCCATTATCAGGGTTAACAGCAAAAATAGCGATACCGTCATTTTTCAATCTGTTAGAGGCATACAGAAATTTTCCGTCATTGGATAAGTGTATGTCAGCGCTTCCCATAACACCTGTCGTATCAGCCTGAATGTATTGTTGTGGAACAAGATTGTTGCCATCATAGTCAAATACTGTTACCGCACCTGAGAGTTCATTCACCAGATAGGCATGATTCCCGGAAATGTTCCAGACTATATGTCTCGGACCTGAAGCCGGTACCAGATCTATGTCGGTCATAGAAGCCGTATTCAACAAAGTATCTTTACCAATTGAAAATTTGTGGATACGATCGGTTCCCAAATCGGTTGCGAGTAAAAATCGTGAATCGGGAGTGAATGATATGCAGTGAAGATGCGGTTGATCCTGGCGGTCCGCTATCGGTCCGTTACCATTGAAGTAAATAGGTTGCGGACTCAGAAGACGCCCTGTGGTATCAACCGGGAAAACGGTTATGTTGCCTCCAAGATAGTTGGCAGTCACCACATATTTCCCGTCCGGACTGACTTCAATATAACAAGGTGCCCCGCCTTCAGTTGCGGAGAAATTGATAATATCCATCTTCCCATCTGTTCTGTTAAATGATATCGCACATGCGGCAGCCGATCTACCGTCATCTTCTGATACGGAGTAAATTACTGACCCATCATGATTTACAGCTTGGAAAGAGGGATTCCCTACGCCGGTAAGTTCGCTTTTAAGCATTGTATCGCCTGAATCCGGGTCGAATGTATATATCTTGATACCTGCGGAATCCGCCGGAGAATAACTCCCGACAAGCAGTAAGAGCGAGTCGATTGTCTGATCGCCGGATGTTTGATTTGTTTTATCAGTAGTGCAACCGAGTACTGTCATGGCGAAAGCTGCTGATATAATATGATGGAATTTCATGCTGACTATTATTTGATAAATGTACGAATGCAAAGTTAAGGAAATAAATTTATGGATAATCAGTAATTGACGAAAATTTATTAAATTTGTCGAATACAATCATTTATTATAACCTACCATGCGAAAATCTATAATTGCTGCTGCATTTCTGTCAGCCTTATCCGTTTTCGGAGCCACAGAGGTGACATGGCAGCCGATTACCCATGCGGCAGATGCCGATGGTAAACCAACGTACACACAACGTTTTGTTGTGAAAGGGGACATCAGTCGGCTTTCTCGGCTTGCTTTCTGCCAGTTCGATAAGGAAATGCAACCTGTGAATGCTCAGGATACTGTGACAAGGATAATTCCCGGTTATTATTATGTGGCAACTCCACGTTTCCAGTCAGCTTCAGATAGTCTGGTAATTGATATCGTTACCTCCGGAACCTGTCCTCAGTACAGTTTCGGTGCCGATGGTGTGCATGGGGTGGATGCCTTCGGAAAGCCTTTTGATGTCAAATTCACACGTCTCAGCGGTTCTGAACGTCCGGAGCAGTATTCAATGCCCGGAAAAGATGCCACTACCTACGGTGATGTGATATATGATTTTAATGAGACCTTGGTAACTGATGTGGTTCCCGGTCCTTATGATATTCTGCCTTCGTTCAAAAGTGTAACTCTTGGAAAAGGAATCTATAAAGGCGATAAAATTATTTCAGAAAAGAAAGTAACGAACAGCAACCCCGAGTACTATACCATCAGTGTCACTAAGAAAGGTATAAAACTTACAGGTGCTTCAGATGACGCTCTCGGAATGGCACGTAGAACTGTTTCCAGACTTCTCGCGGCAAATCCCGAGGGTCTGCCGGTAGCTGAGATTGTTGATTATCCGGATTATGCATACCGCGGCATTATGATTGACGTTGCCCGTAACAATCAGCCGATGTCGCAGATGCGGAAATTTATCGATGCTATGGCAGCCCACCGTCTTAACAAATTACAGTTCCATTTCATTGATGACGAGGGATGGCGTCTTGAAATACCCGGTTTGCCCGAACTTACCGAAGTTGGTGCGCGCCGCGGATACACTACGGATGAAACGGATTTTCTTGCACAGATATATGCAGGAAACGGCGATCCGGAAACCATTACCGGAACGGCTAACGGCTATCTGACACGTCAGGAATTTATCGAATTCCTGCGTTATTGCAAAGAACGGGGTATTAATGTAATACCGGAAATAGATACTCCGGGACATTCACGCTCTGCTGTAAAGTCAATGGAAGCGCGTTACCGTCGTACGGGTGATGATACATATCGCCTGCGTGAGGATGGTGACACATCGGTTTACCGTTCAGCCCAGGATTTCGGTGACAATGTCATGAACCCGGCATTACCCGGTCCCTACCGTCTGATGGAAAAGGTTTTTGATGAGATCATCGCTATGTATACCGAGGCAGGTGTTCCTCTTGAGGCTATCCATATCGGAGGCGATGAAGTGCCTCATGGGGCCTGGAGCGGATCTCCTTCAGCTCAGAAGTTCATGAAAGAACACGGCATGAAGTCGGAAAGTGAACTTCATGCTTACTGGGTACGTGAGATGGGACGGATGCTTGCCCAGCGTGGTGTAAAGATGAATGGCTGGCAGGAAATCGCTCTTGGACATGGAAGTGAATATGATGCTGAAGTCGCTCCTGAAACCGGCGGTATTAATCTTTGGGTGACATGGGCTCAGAACGGTAATCAACGTCCCGGTGACCAGGCGTTACTGTCGGGTTATCCGGTTCTGCTTTCAGCTGTTACTAATTACTATCTTGATCTTGCCTATGACCGTCATCCTGATGAAAGAGGTTTGATTTGGGGTGGTGTTGTCGACGAGTTTAAATCGTTTGACGGTTATCCCGCTATTTTGGTACCGGTTCCGGAAGGAGCTAAAGGTGAGGTTGTCGGACTTAGCGGTCAGATGTGGGCTGAAACCATGCGCTCTCCTGAATGGATGGATTATTATCTGTTCCCTAAGATGTTAGGACTTGTTGAACGAGCATGGAATGCCGATACTACCTATACACATGCCGAATATAATAGAGTGATTGACGAACGCGAATTTCCTGAACTCGATGCAATGGGTATTAATTACCGTATGCGTCTTCCGGGTATTAAGGTTATCGACGGGAAGATTCATATGAACAGTCCATATCCCGGAGCGGTGATCCGTTATACTCTCGATAATTCAGAACCTACGGTCAATTCGCCTGAATACAAAAATCCTATTCCAGTGGGAAATGTCAGGACCGTCAGAGCACGTCTTTTCTATCGTGGTAAAGAGAGTGTATCATCTATACTCCATTTACACTGATTGATTTAATTATCTCCAACAAAAAAGGTTACACTTTCAAGTGTAACCTTTTTTGTTGGAGGCGTTAGACTATATTTATTTCACGGCGACTTTTACCGACTTGGAACCGGCAGTCACAATGTAGATGCCTTTATTGAGAGTCAGCTCTTCAGATGAAGCTGATGTAGTGGCTACTACGCGACCATCGAGCGAAACAACCCTTACTGTTTCCGTAGCCGGGTTGAAAACAACTATTCCGCTATCGACAGACACGGCGCTGAACTGGACATCTTTGTCAGCACTTTCTATCGCTGTTGTACCTGCACTAACGGAGATAGAACGAACAAGTGCATTATAGACATTACCACGATCAATTCCACCGCGCAGGTGCAACCCTATGTAATAAAGACCGGTTTCGGGTGCGAGATATGGAGCCTTACGATGCTGGTAGTCCATGCTTTCGACAATCTCATAGCCTACAATCTGGCTTGTCATTGCACCGACATAAGGCTCGTGTCCGATATATATTGCAAATTCCCCGGCATAAGTGTCGACATAAGTCTGTCCCTCATAATCCCATTTTCCTTCGGATGCAACTTCCGCGCCTATTTCATATGTATTATCCCCGGTGAGACTTACAGGAACAGTTATCATCCAGTCATCACGCTTAAAGTCATTGCTGATAGGCCATTCGCAAGCCATAGCGTTATGATCCAGATCATAATGCCATGTGGCACGGTCGTTGTTTGCATCAATTACGTCAACAATCAGTGAATTGAACGGATCAGAGAAATCAATTGTGCATGGAGGCACAAAGTGATCGCCTACACGTACCCAATCAGAAATCACTTCTTCTCCAACGAGATCGCCAATATAAGGGGTAATTCGGTACATTACTATGTATACTCCATCGAAGTGTAAGGTTTCGCTGAATGACGTACCTTCATAATTGTCAGTGATACATTCGTCCTCCGGACCACGGTCAATCATATAACGAACCTTAGAGTGATCGACAAAACCGCCGTGAACACCACGTTCGGGTAATTCCCATGTAGTGGTAACCACATCGCCGTCTACACTGAGAGTAATGTCGGTAACCGCCTGGGGGGTATCCATGCCGACCCATAACTCGATATTAGCAGCCATACCTGAAACGCCATCACAAGATGTAGTTACTACGAAGCGGCAAGAACCGGCAACGGGTACTGTCACTTCGGCTATTACTTCTGAGCCGGGATTACCGCTGCCGGCGGCAAGAACTTCACCGTCAAGCATGACAGAATATTCTACCACGGAGGTAAGTTCATTATCAGAAGAATCCTTTGTCGGAAGCACAAACTCAAGATTCCCGGTTAACGATGCGCCTTCAAACGCCGGAGTGAGATTTTCTACTCCGAGAGGAGCCGAAGACGACTTGGCAACCTGTTTGAGGAATAGACCGGTAAATTGCCATCCGTCCTCATAGAAACTTACCAAAGTCGTTTCTCCGGTGGTGATATCGGTTGTATAAAGTCCGTTACCATTTTCAGTGACAGCACTCCAATACATTACGTTGGTCTCATAATCGATTACAGCTGACTGATCGGCACTTGGAATAAGCCCCGTTGAACCGATAGTCGTCAGTTCACCGTTATATTTATTAATCTGATAAAGCACACCGTCATCGGCAACGCCGTAAATATCACCTGCAGCCGTAGAAGCGAGGGTGAATATGCGACGGGGGAGCCGGAAAAGATGATCTTTTTTACCGTTGGAGCGGTCCATAGTACAAAGATCAAAATTCAATCCGGTTTCGTCACCAAGACATACTGCATAGATTATATCCGTTGAAGGATCGTAAGTCAAGCAGGCGGCAACATCATTCCTTGTCTGGAGACCCTCAGGATAATCATAAGTGTACGTGTGTTTTTCAACATCACAAATCTGATACCCCCAGAATACATCACCCCAGAAAGAAAGCCATGTCAGCACATATAGTGTGCCGTCGGCATACACTGCACCTCCGTTGCCTATCATGTCTCCATCCGACCATTCGAGTTGGGGCTGTGCACCTGATTTGACCTCAATCGAGTATAGACCGTTGTACCCGCCACTGATATTGTAACGGCGCACACCATAAAGTGTAAGTGATTCACTCTCCCCGGCTGAAACAGACGAGACCATGGATCCCGCCATTACCAGGGCAGCTAATACAAAGCGTAAAAATTGGTTCATAAATTCCAAGATTAGTTAATAATTTTGGTAGATTAATAGATTATGTTGCAAAATTACTAATTTATTTCGTGTTTTAATTTCAAAACAGAGCAAATCATCAGTTTTCTAACAGTTATTTTGAGATACCGGTAATATGTTGGCAGAATGATTTCATGCAGTACACTGTGCTTAACCGATAAATTTCTTTCCGGACACTGACTTTTGATGTCACTTTGCGGTCTCGGGGAATATTTGTAACTTTGTAGGTTATGAATTTTGAAATCTCTTCCGAATATAAACCTACCGGTGATCAGCCGCAGGCTATTGCCGCTTTGGTAGATGGTGTCCGGTCGGGTCTTCCTGCCCAGACACTGCTTGGTGTTACAGGATCGGGAAAAACTTTCACCATGGCGAATGTCATTAAGGAAGTTCGGCGTCCTACACTGATTCTGAGTCACAACAAGACTCTTGCCGCCCAGCTTTACAGCGAATTCAAGACATTCTTTCCTAATAACTCAGTACAGTATTTCGTATCATATTACGACTATTATCAGCCTGAAGCATATATACCGTCAGTTGACAAGTATATTGAGAAAGATCTGATGATCAATGAGGAAATCGACAAACTGCGTCTTGCCACAACATCAGCGCTGCTTTCGGGCAGGGAAGATATTATAGTAGTGTCGTCGGTGTCATGTATATATGGCATGGGAAATCCTGACGATTTCAATAGTTCTGTCGTTGAGATAGCGGTGGGGCAGAATGTAGGTCGCAATCAGTTCCTCCGTCAGTTGGTCGCTTCTTTGTACTCACGAACTGAAACAGAGCTTCGTCGTGGCACATTCCGTGTCAAAGGTGATACTGTCGATATAGGTCTTGCATATGAAGAATTGTATGTAAGGGTAATATTCTGGGGCGAAGAGATAGAGTCGATCGAAGTATTCGACATGCGTGATGATGCTCCTTTAGGTTTACATGAGACTTTCAAGATTTTTCCCGCCAATATTTTTGTCGCTACTCCTGAGCGTCAGGCTCATGGAGTGGCTGCGATAGAACTGGATCTGGGACAGCAGATTGACTTTTTCAACCGTGAGGCAAAACCGCTGGAAGCGGCACGTATCAAAGAACGTGTGTCTTACGATGTGGAGATGATACGTGAACTCGGATATTGCTCGGGTATTGAGAATTACAGCCGTTATTTTGACGGTCGCAATCCGGGCGAGCGTCCATTCTGCCTGCTTGATTACTTCCCGAAGGATTTCCTGACTATAATTGATGAGAGCCATGTTACTGTACCACAGATAAGGGCTATGTACGGCGGTGATCTCTCTCGGAAACTGAATCTTGTCGAATACGGGTTCCGTTTGCCGGCAGCCCTCGATAACCGTCCGTTGAAATTCGAGGAATTTGAAAGTCTTACGCCTCAGACCATATATGTAAGCGCCACTCCTGCCGATTATGAGTTGAACCGAAGTGAGGGAGTGATTGTGGAGCAAATCATACGCCCTACCGGACTTCTTGATCCGGAAATTGAGGTTCGACCCTCATTGTATCAGATCGATGATCTGCTTGAAGAGATAAATCTGAGGTTAGAACGTAACGAGCGAGTCCTTGTAACCACGCTGACGAAGCGAATGGCTGAAGAACTCAACGATTACCTCTCTAAACTGAAAATCAAAACCGCCTATATTCATAGTGATGTTGATACACTCGACCGTATACGCATTCTTGATGACTTAAGGTCGGGAGTGTATGATGTCCTGATCGGTGTTAACTTGCTGCGTGAAGGTCTCGACTTGCCAGAAGTATCGCTTGTCGCTATTCTGGATGCCGACAAAGAAGGATTCCTACGCTCGCACCGGTCCCTAACCCAGACGGTTGGTAGAGCAGCGCGAAATCTCAATGGGAAAGTGATAATGTACGCTGATAAGATCACTGACTCCATGCGACTAACGATTGAAGAGACCGATCGGCGCAGATCCGTTCAGCTTGCCTATAACGAACGTAACGGCATAACGCCACAGGCTATAGTGAAGGCTCGTAACCGCATTGTCGGTATAGATTCGGAAGAAACTGCCGCTGATAGGGCCGCCTCGTTAATTGCTGCCGAATCGCCGGCGCCATACGGGTCAGGCCGCAAGCCTGTAATCCGTACACGTAAGGCTGAGAGGGAAGCTATTGCTTTTGAGTCGGAATATACCACGCGTGTCGATATAGAATCCGATCCTATTATTCCAAAGATGAACCGTGCCGAACTTGAAAGAAACATTTCACGCCGTCGTGCAGATATGGTTGCTGCTGCAAAAAAAATGGATTTCCTTGAAGCAGCCCGTCTACGTGACGAGATTTTGAAGCTTGAAGAATATATGAAAAACAAGTTCGGTGGTGAAACAGAAGAGTGAATGGGGAAATGACAAAATATTCTAATGATAAATGGCTGCCCACATCAGTCAAGGAGGTTGAGGCACTCGGATGGGATTATATTGATGTCATTCTCATGAGTGGAGATGCATACATCGATCATCCATCTTTCGGTGCGGCAGTTATAGGTCGTTCTCTGCAGGCAGCAGGATTTCGTGTAGCCATAGTTCCACAGCCAAACTGGAGGGATGACTTGCGTGATTTCAGGAAACTCGGAAAGCCACGTCTTTTTTTCGGAATATCTGCCGGAGCCATGGATTCAATGGTAAATCATTACACTGCCGCACGGCGCCGCAGGAGCGATGACGCTTACACTCCGGGTGGACGTTCGGGAATGAGACCGGATTATCCGACGATTGTATATTCCCGAATCTTGCGCGAGATGTGGCAGGATGTACCTTTGATAGCGGGCGGTATTGAGGCTTCGTTACGCAGAGTGTCACATTATGATTACTGGCAGGATACTTTGCGTCCGTCGATAATCACAGAAGCGCCGGTCGACATGATAAGTTATGGAATGGGTGAGCAGACTATTGTAGAGATCGCCCGACGTCTTGATGCCGGTGAGGATATCAGACAAATGATCGATATCCCACAGACAGTGGTGCTTCTTCCGGCAGAGAAGCAGCCGGCAGCTGACGAGCATAACATTATTCTCGCGTCAATGGAGGATTGTTTGCGTGACAAGCGTAAACAGGCTAATAATTTCCGATACGTGGAGGAGGAATCAAACCGTATGCACGGCTCAACATTATGGCAGCGTCATGGCGTCCATACTGTTAAGATAAATCCGATGCTCCCGCCTATGACTACGGAACAGGTTGACCGTTCATTCGACCTGCCATACACGCGTCTGCCACATCCACGCTACCGAGGTAAAGTCATTCCGGCATATGAAATGATCAGGCATTCTGTGTGCATGCACCGCGGCTGTTTCGGCGGATGTGCGTTCTGTACCATTTCGGCACATCAGGGTAAATTCATAGCTTCAAGGTCGAAAGAATCTATCCTACGTGAAGTACGACAAGTTACTGAGATGGAAGATTTCAAGGGATATATATCAGATCTTGGGGGACCATCTGCGAACATGTATATGATGGGTGGTTACGACAAATCGATTTGTGAGCGATGCCGCCGGCCGTCGTGTCTTCATCCCAAGCCTTGTCCGAACCTGAACAACGATCATTCACCGTTGCTTGACGTGTATCATGCTGTTGACAATATCAAGGGAGTAAAAAAATCCTTCATAGGAAGTGGTGTACGTTATGACCTGTCCATGCACAGAACCGGGAAACGGGAGGTGGATGCTGTCAACCGACGTTATAATGAAGAATTGATAGCCAATCATGTATCTGGGCGTCTGAAAGTAGCTCCGGAGCATACTTCCCCGGTAGTTCTCGATCTTATGCGCAAGCCATCGTTCGATTTATTTTATGAGTTTAAAGATATATTCGACCGGATGAACAGCAGGGAAGGCTTGCGTCAGCAACTGATTCCCTATTTCATATCGAGTCACCCCGGATGCCGGGAGACAGATATGGCGGAACTTGCAGTGGAGACAAAAGATCTGAACATGCATCTGGAGCAGGTTCAGGATTTCACACCCACACCCATGACTCTTGCCACTGAAATATATTATACCGGTTATCATCCCTATACAGGTGAACGGGTGTATACGGCGCATACACCTGAGGAGAAACTTGCGCAGCGAAAATATTTCTTTTGGTATGACCGCCAGTATCGGGGTGACATTATTAAGTCGTTGCAAAGGCTTCACCGACCAGATCTGATCCGCAAACTTTATCCTCGACGCCGATTCTGACAGAAAATTGCTCATCAGGTGAAAAAATGTGCAAAAAAAGCTACACATTTTACAACTCATTATAACTTTTTTTGTAAATTTGCAGCCTGATTGAGGGAATAGGTCAATCAGATAGTTAATAAAACATATACTTTCTTTAAAGATTAACTATGAAGCTACTTCAAAAGAAGTTATCTCAATACACTGCACCGCAGGAAGCGAAAGCCGCGGGCATCTATCCGTATTTCCGTGCCATTTCAAGTGAGCAGGATCCGGAAGTGGTAATCAACGGCAAAAAAGTTCTTATGTTCGGTTCCAATTGCTACACCGGATTGGTAAACGATCCGCGTATCAAGGAGGCAGCGATAGAGGCAACCCGTAAATATGGAACAGGCTGCGCAGGTTCGCCATTTCTAAACGGTACACTTGATCTGCATAAGGAACTTGAGCATCGTCTTGCCGAATACACGGGTAAAGAAGATGTTATGATTTATAGCACCGGATTCGGTGTAAATCTCGGTGTAGTTTCGTGCCTTACCGGTCGTGAAGATTATATACTTTGGGATGAACAGGATCACGCATCCATCATCGAGGGTCGCCGTCTGTCATTCTCCCAGAGTTTGAAATACAAGCATAACGACATGGAGTCGCTTGAACGCCAGCTTCAGCGTTGCGATCCCGACAAAGTGAAGCTTATCGTAACCGATGGCGTTTTCTCAATGGAAGGAGACGTGGCTGATGTCAAAAGTATCGTTGCTCTTGCTAAAAAATATGATGCAAGTGTGATGGTTGACGAAGCTCATGGCATAGGAGTCTTTGGCGAAGGCGGTCGCGGTGTATGTAATGCACAGGGTGTGGCTGACGATGTCGACCTGATAATGGGTACATTCTCCAAGTCATTCGCATCACTCGGCGGTTTTATCGCTACAGATAAAGAAATCACCAATTTCCTCCGCCACCATTCGCGTTCATATATCTTTACAGCCAGCATTACTCCGGCATCTACAGCAGCCGCACTCAAAGCTCTTGAAATCATGCAGCAGGAACCGGAGCGTCAAGAGAACCTTTGGAAGCTCACAAATTATGCTCTTGAAGGTTTCCGTTCAATGGGTTGTGAGATTGGTAATACTTCTACGCCAATCATTCCTTTGTTTATCCGTGATAATAATAAGACATTCGCGATAACACGTGATTTGCTCAATGAGGGTATATTCGTAAATCCTGTAGTGTCGCCGGCGGTTGCTCCTCAGGATACATTGATTCGTTTCAGTCTGATGGCTACACACACTAAAGAGCAGGTTACGACCGCTCTTGAAAAAATCCGCAAAGTATTCAGAAATTATAATCTGATTCCGTAAAATTTGCGATTATTGATATAAAGGCCGGAAATGATAAAAACATTTCCGGTTTTTTTATTTTTTTGGACTGCATATGCCATTGATTCATTCAAAATTGTTATATTCGCAACATAAAACAGATATTCTCCAAAATTATGATATACAGATTCAGATTAGTATCAGATGAATCCGATGATTTCAAACGTGAAATAGAGATAGATGCGGATTCTAAATTTATTGCTCTTCGTGATGCCATCGACAAAGCCGTGAATTACGATCCTACTCCTATGTGTTCATTTTTTATATGTGAATATGATTGGGAAAAGGGGCGTGAGATAACACTTGAAGACATGGGGCTTGACTCTTCGGCTGATACTTATCTGATGGAAGATACGGTAATAAGTGATTTCGTTGAAGATGAGGGGCAGCGTCTGATATATGTGTTCGATTATTTGACTGACCGAAGTTTCTTCCTTGAACTCAAAGAAACACGGCCGGGTGAATATCTTGATGACGCGAAGTGCGTGGTGAGCAGGGGAGAAGCCCCGGCTCAGTATGTCGATCTGGACGATTTTGAGGAAAAGATCGATGCTAAAGCTGCGAATACAAAAAGTCCGGTTACTGATCTTGATGCCGACTTCTACGGGAATGATGACTACAATGATGATGAATTCGAAGCCGGTGGCTTTGACGAAATGGAATTGGATCAGTACTGATTTGAGATAAAATCAAAAAATAAAGCGGCGCCTTTCGCATTGGTTTTGAAGTGACCATCGAAAGGCGTCGCTGTTTTTGTGATTTCTATAATAAGATCAATAGAACCGTCGGATTCCCATTATTTCGCGTACCTGAGAAAGGGTTTCAGCAGCAGTAGCGCGTGCGCGCTCGCCACCTTCACGCACTACCTTTGCGAGATATTGCTCGTCGTTGCGTATGTCAAGTATGCGTTGACGTATAGGCAACGTGATAGCAAGAATATCTTCAGCCAACTGCTTCTTCATGTCACCGTAACGTATCGAGCAATCGGCATAAGCGTCGCGATAGTGTTGAACAACTTCCGGCGCGGAAGTAAGTTCCATGAGGGTCAAAAGATTGGCAACCGGTTCGGATATAGGTTGTCCCGGTACTTTAGGACCCTCATCTGTAACAGCGCGCATAACCTTTTTACGCAATGTTTTTTCGTCATCAATAAGATAAATACAGTTGCCTTCGCTCTTACCCATTTTACCTGAGCCGTCGAGTCCGGGTACTTTTACCGCTGCATGTCCGAAATTGAAATTGGCAGGTTCCGGAAACAGATCCACACCATAGAATGAATTGAAACGTCGTGCAAATCTACGGGTGAGTTCGAGATGTTGCTCCTGATCCTTTCCGACAGGTACTTTAGTGGCTTTCTGAATAAGAATGTCAACTGCCATAAGTGTAGGATAGGTGAGCAAACCGGCATTCACACGCTTGTTTGAGTCATTGCCGACTATCTGTCGTTCTATGTCAGCTTCATCCTCACCTTCCTTTACAGTAATGCCAAGTTGTTTTCGGGCTTTGTCCTTAAATGAAGCAGTACGCATGAGTTCACCTATACCGACATGCATGTTAAGCAGGAGATACATTTCGGAAACTTCAGGTACATCGCTCTGAACGAATATAGTCGCTTTTTCAGGATCAATACCTGCTGCAAGATATTCAGCAAGAATGTTCTTGACATTTTCGTGAAGCTGTGCCGGATCGGGATTTGTCGTGAGTGCATGAAGATCCGCTATAAAGAAGCGGGCGTCATAATCATTCTGCATTTTGACAAAGTTACGTAAGGCACCGAAGTAATTTCCGAGATGCAGATTTCCGGTCGAGCGGATACCGCTCACCACGATTTCTTTCTTGGGAGTTTCCATAATTGGTATGCTGTTGAATTATTTTAGAATTTATAACCCAAAACCAACATCAGGTTAATATTGTGGATGTTGGGGTTGGATATACCGCTTTCACCTACAGTCGATATGTTTTTAAATCCAATCATTGAACGGACACCTACAGTATAGGTATAATTGAAAGTAAGTCCGGTAGCTATGTGAAGTCCAATGTCACTTCTTCTGAAACTATTGATGAAGGTCTCTTCGTTGTTGAAATATCCGGGTTTAGACACCGTGATACGGTTGATCAGCTGTCCGAGGGGATTTACAGTGGAAGTATACGCTGTCTGTTTTTGCGATCCTCCGATACCGTAGCTGTAATAGATACCACCGTCAACATTCCAACGGATAGACGATGCGAGATTGAACCGGAATGACATATACACCGGAATATTAATGTAGTAATAGCGGTTTTCGAGGAAGACGTTGCTCAGACTTGTCGCATTATCATTGCTGATAGCAAGATCGGTCTTATTGTTATTGACAATGAGGTTGATCTGAGTGCCGATTGACAGGAAATTCCTCAATCCGAGTTCCGCTTTCACACCGGCACCCCACGCTGTTCCCATCGATGCATTCAGTTCACGTATTTCAGAAAAGCAACTCATATAATTCTGGGTAATGGACGAACCACCGACCATTACATGAATTTCCGATTCAAAAAAACGAGTGGCAGGCGAGTGATCGCAGAATACTTGTGCTTTTAATAAAGCGGGAGTTATAATCAGGAGTCCGATGACGGCACTGCGTAATGATTGAAATATCTTCATAAGAATGCTCTGAACAATATCGACTCCAAAATTACAAAAAAAAATCGGTATCAGACCTCTTGCTTGTTCCCTATCTCAGTCCTTCGTTCCTCGAGGTGATGTGCCGGAGAGTATTTTCTGGTTTCAAGGCGTCCGGTCATAGCTCCGTAAGCATTGTAAGCGAGAGACTGCATCTCATCCTCTCCGGGAATTTCGATGATAGGCGCTATCCAGTCAACCCATTTTTTCAAACGGTCGACTACGAAGCGGCTATAAGCTATACCCCCTGTAAATATAATAGCGTCAACTTTGCCACGTAATGCAACTGCTCTTGACCCGATTTCTTTTGCAATAGTATAGATCATAGCATCGACAACCGACTTGAAGGGTTCTTCCCCTGCCTCGGCACGTGCTGTCACTTCGATCATATCGTTCATACCTACATGCGCCACGACACCACCGTTACCATTGAGCATTTTTTTGACTTCCCGAAGAGTGTATTTACCACTGAAACACAATTCGGCAAGCTGATCTGCGGGAATTGTTCCGGCTCTCTCCGGACTGAACGGACCTTCACCATTGAGGGCATTGTTTACATCAACTACAGCTCCTTCAAGATGAGCGCTCACCGATATGCCACCTCCGAGATGAGCTACAATAAGACGCAGTGATTCATACGGACGACCGATAGCATCCGCATAGCGGCGTGACACCGCTTTGCTGTTAAGAGCATGGAAGATGGAGTGACGGACAATGCCCGGTATACCTGTCATGCGCGCTTCCGGCATGAATTCGTCAACAACCACCGGATCGGCAATGAAGCAGGGACAATTACATTCTCGGGCAATATCATCACCTATAAGCGCGCTCAGGTTGCAGGCGTGTTCCATATGGGCATGAATGAGATCGTGTTTTATAAGCTCATCCACTAAATAAACACCGCCGGGTGTAGGCTGAAGCAATCCTCCGCGAGCTATAACCGCATCGAAATCCAGGGGGATTCCAGCGTCAGCAAGCATTTTATGAATTATGTCTTCCCGGAATGTCAGCTGTTGGTTGATATGTGCATAATGAGATATCTCCGACACGGGATGTTGAACGGTATCTTCCCATACACGTGTTGTATCTTTAAACAATGCCACTTTAGTGGATGTCGAGCCAAGATTTATGACGAATATCTTCATTTATTTACTTTTTGACGTTTTACAAGGAGGATTCTGAGCATACACATGCAAGCGCGAGACTCAGGAATTTTGATTCATCACTGTCTGCTCTTGACGGGACGACGATAGGAGCTTTAGTACCGGTTAGCATCGCAGCCATTTCGGCATCGGCGAAAATTGAAAGTGTCTTATAGAATGTATTTGCAGCAGTGAGATCAGGGAAAATCAGGATATCTGCCATTCCTGCCACATCTGATTTTATTCCCTTGATGTCAGCAGCATGCCGGTTACAAGCGCATTTAACGTCCATAGGACCGCCAAGTTTCATGGTTCCGTATTGACCCTCAGCTGCCCGCTCAAGTAATTCTTTATAGTAAGTTGTAACTACGAACTTATCATTAAATTTTTCCGTAAAATGTATAAGAGCCGCTTTCGGACATTCTATTCCGAGCCTGTGACACAGGGCGACATCATAGCGAAGCATCGCGTCAAGACACCGGAGATCCGGTTCCGGGATAACAGCTGCATCCGAGAACACGAGCAGACGGTCAAGTCCCGGGATGGATGTTACTGCGACATGGCTTAATACTTCTCCTTTGGCGAGCAGTCCGTCCTGTTTGTTTAAAACAGCCCGAAGCAGATTATCCGTATTGATGTTGCCTTTAAGAATGACGTCAGCTTTTCCTTCATGAACCATACGCACCGCAGTTGAAGCAGCCCGGTCTTTATCCGGACAAATTGTCAGTGAAGCGGAATCAGGAAATTCTTGAACTATTTCAGATGCGTTACCGGCATTTTCTGAAGTACTGATCATTTCAATATGTGCGAGTCCGTTACCAAGGCATCGGTTCACTACACTGAGTGTCTGCTCGTCATCCGGACAAACTACGGCGATTTTTTTTCGATGATCAGAAGCAAATCTTAATATCAGTTGGTCAAAATTTTTCATGGTTTCCATCTTCGTCACAATTATCAGGTCATCTATAATGCAAAGATGAACATTTTATCTGAAATATGCTAATTTTTGACAATTTTTTTGCAGATATGGATAATAATGAGGAAAAAACATCTAATCTTTCACCTATTATTCCTTCGGTTAATAAGAGAAAGACCGCTGCCTGCATAAAACAGACAGCGGTCTTTTAACGATTATTACTTGATTGTCCTGTATATGTCAGGGTCATTAGTTGAGCGAAGAAGCAACATTGAAGTTTGCGAACTCAAGGTCGTTGATAGCACGCTGACGAAGTGACGGATCAAGTTTAACAGCCTGATTGAGGTTTGAAGAAACCATTGAGCTGTTGTTAGTACGTGCACCTACGATAGCCATCAGATAGTAGCTTGTAGCATCGGGCTGTGCGATTGACGACAGGGTGTTCTTAGCTTTGTTATAGTCTTTTGTCAGGATCTGTGCGAGAGCGGCATTGTTAGTCTTGCTGTCACCGAAAGCACGTACTGCAGCTGCAGCATCACCCTGGTTCAGATAGTATACACCGAGAGCATCGTTGAGCTCGGGGAGACCGGCTGCATTTCCGAAGAAGTTGTTTGCAGTCTTGTAGTCGCTGTTGAGAAGTGAGATAAGACCCTGGTTCATCTGAGCCTGGGCATTCTTCGGATCTACTTTTGCAGCCTGAGCGAAGCTTGCCTTTGCAGCGTCGAATTCACCGAGTTCATACTGCACCATACCGAGGTTGTTGAAGCCGCGTGCATCATTGGGATAAAGACGGGCGGCTGTCTGGTAGATAGCTTTGCGTGCGTTATTGTCATTGGTCAGAGTTGCAGCATAGAGGATTTCGTCAACAGTAAGAACTGAAGGATTAGTGTTAACGAGATTCATGATTTCTGCATCGCTCTTACCGATAACGTTTACTGATGCAGTAAGACGAGAGTAACGGAGCTGAGGAAGAATTGTTTCAGCAAGTTCCTGGAATACGGCAGACATGTTGCGGATTTCGCGTTCGCGCTGTTCCGGATCCTTATACATCTTGAGAACAGAAAGGATGAGCTGTTTGTCCTGGATATTGCTTGCCTCGACGAGCTGCTGGAATCCTTCCCAGTCTTCAGGAGTAAACTGAGCTGTGAGTTCACCGAATTCGGTTATAGCATCTTTCTTGAGCTGTCCTTCGAGATATGCGATAGTGTTCTTTTCACGATGCTGGGCGAGCTGGGTGTTGAAGCTCATAGGACCATCGGGCGAAGCGTATGATTTGATATTGAGTTCCTCAATTACGCGTGAAGGATCGTTGTTTGCTTTAACAAGATCAGCATTGAAGGCAAGTACTTCATTGCTTTCGAGCTGCGACTTGCGCAGATTTGCCATGTTGATGAGGAAGCGGATATCGGCAGTATACTGCTCGTTGATGATACGCTGGAATTTATCTTCAGCAAGAGCGGGGCTTACAGCTCCTGCATCAGAGAAGGCAGCGGTTGCTATAACACCGTCGGCAACTTTTACGCGGGGAAGAACATATTGTTTGTTACCCTGGCGAACATCGAAGTTAAGGTAGAGTTCGCTTTTAATCATCTCAGGCTGATAGTTGAAGCTAACGGGGATGGTAAGATAACCGCCATTATTGTAGCTTACGGTTGTGGCGTTGCCACGAACATTCTCACCCTGGAACTGATAGGGAACAGAAGTTGCTTCCTGTCCGTCAAATACGAGAACGGGTGTAACGGTTACAACTGCATTTTTCTTGAAGAACTTGGCAGGTACGTTACCAGTTACGGTTGCGGGAACTTTGTCACCTACAACCTCAAGGGGATTGGGGTTGGTGGTAAAGTAGTCAGCTGCAAACTGATTCATGTTTTTGCTACATCCGGTGGTGAGCACCAGAGCGCCGCAAGCAATCAGCGGCAAGTAAACCTTTGATCTCATAATGAGCTTTTAAGTTGAATTGTGGTATGTGATATTGAATGTTGATTCCTATCAATCTGCATAAGCCGGATTTAATTTTCCGATTTACCCTGCAAATATACGACAAATTCTTGGATGAGTAATATATTTGGCAATATTTTTATGTGTTTTGAGTTTGATTAAACAGCTTATGAAAATTCAGACATATGTATCGGATTTTTTATGTAATTTTGTGACATACTTAATGAACCAGAAAGATGAGAAAATGGAAAATAGAGGACAGCGCTGAACTGTACAACATACCCGGCTGGGGGTTGTCTTACTTTAAGGTTAATGACAAGGGGCATATTTGCGTCACTCCGCGCGAAGGATTTGCCGCCGTTGACATTAAAGAGGTAATGGATGAACTTGCAGTCCGCAAGGTCACATCTCCTGTATTGCTCCGTTTTCCGGATATTCTCGACAATCGTATCGAGAAAATTTCCAGATGTTTCAAGAAAGCCGCCAAGGAATATAATTATGAGGCGAAAAACTTCATAATATATCCTATTAAGGTGAATCAAATGCGACCGGTGGTTGAAGAGATCGTTACTCACGGTCAGAAGTTCAACATTGGTCTTGAGGCGGGTTCAAAACCTGAGTTACATGCTGTCCTTGCCACAAATATCGACGAGAATGCATTAATAATATGTAATGGATATAAGGATGAAAAGTTTGTCGAACTCGCTTTGCTTGCACAGAAGATGGGACGACGAATTTTCCTTGTGGTGGAGAAACTGAATGAACTCCGACTGATTTCCGAAGTAGCTGAAAAACTTGGTGTACGGTCTAATGTGGGTATACGGATTAAACTCTCTTCTACCGGTTCAGGAAAATGGGAAGAATCAGGCGGCGATCAGTCAAAATTCGGACTCAATTCTACCGAATTGATTGAAGCCATTGACTTTATGTCGAAGCACGGACTGTCGGACTGCCTAAAATTAATTCATTTCCATATAGGCAGTCAGGTCACGAAAATCCGCCGTATCAAGACAGCTTTGCGTGAAGCCATGCAGTTTTACGTCCAGTTATCCAAATTAGGGTTCAACATTGATTACGTAGATATTGGAGGAGGACTTGGAGTCGATTATGACGGTACACGTACCTCGACTTCGGAAAGTTCGATGAATTATTCGATTCAGGAATATGCCAACGATGCGGTTTCGGCACTTGTCGACGCATGTGTGAAGAACAACCTGAAACAGCCGAACATTATTACAGAAAGCGGCAGATCGCTTACAGCGCATCATTCCGTGCTCGTTTTCGAAGTACTCGAAACCACATCTTTACCTGAATGGGACGAAGACCGCGAGATCGGACCGGAGGAACATGAGTTGGCACGTGAGCTTTATGATATCTGGAACCGTCTTAATCAGCCGCGACTTATCGAGAGCTGGCATGATGCGCTTCAGATCAGAGAAGAAGCCTTGGATCTGTTCAGTCTCGGTCTGCTTGATTTGCGTACACGGGCGCAGATAGAGCAGTTGTTCTGGTCGATAGCCCGTGAAGTCGGAACTATGATTCAGAATATGCGTCATGCACCTGAAGATCTGCGAAAGATTAATAAGCTTGTTTCCGATAAATATTTCTGCAATTTTTCTCTTTTCCAGTCCCTGACCGATTCATGGGCAATTGATCAGGTTTTTCCTATAGTCCCTATCGCACGTCTTGACGAGAAACCCACGCGTACATGTACTATCCAGGATATCACTTGCGATAGTGACGGTAAGATCGCTAACTTTATCACCAATCACGGCACGACCAGTTCACTCCCGGTTCATGGAGTCAAACCCGGACAGCCATATTATTTAGGTGTATTTCTTGTAGGGGCTTATCAGGAAATACTCGGTGACATGCATAATCTGTTCGGGGATACAAATGCGGTGCATATCAGTGTGTATGAAGACCATTATGAAATAGACAGGGTGATAGACGGGGAAACAGTGGCAGAGGTTCTGGATTATGTCCAGTTTAATCCGAAAACTCTTGTCCGTAACGTAGAGGCATGGGTAAAGGCATCAATTGAGGCAGGACGCATCACTCCGGCTGAAGGAAAGGAATTTCTGAATAATTATCGCGCCGGCTTGTCAAGTTATACATATCTGGAACGCGACTGATGCCACGGTATTTCATGAAGCTCGCCTATAACGGGTGCGCTTATCACGGCTGGCAAAGGCAGCCGAATGCCTCCAGTGTTCAGGAAATACTGGAAGGTGCTATCAGTAAGGTTTTGAGATGTCAGACTCCTGTTACCGGAGCCGGACGGACTGATGCAGGTGTGCATGCCCGCAGTATGACAGCCCACTTCGATACTTCTGCACCGATTACCGATACTGTGGAATTTGTTCGGCGCATTAATGCTGTAGTAGGTAAAGATATAGCTGTCGAATCGGTCCGGGAGGTTGAAGAAACTGCCCACGCAAGATTCGATGCCCGCTCGCGTACATATCACTATTATTGTCACACTTCAAAATCTCCTTTTGCAGGAGCTTTTAGCTGGCAAGGTCCGCCGACGCTTGATTTTCAGGCAATGAATCGTGCTGCAACCCAACTGTTGGGTACCCATGATTTTACGTCATTTGCAAAACTTCACAGTGATGCCCGTACAAATATATGCACAGTTACTGAGGCTCGCTGGGAGTGTATTTCACCAGGCAGATATGTGTTTGTGATTACCGCTGACCGTTTTTTGCGAAACATGGTCCGGGCGGTGGTAGGGACACTTGTGGATGTGGGGCGTGGGAAATTGACTGAAGAGGAATTTGCCGGAGTTTTTGCTGCGAAAAATCGTTGTTCCGCCGGTACTTCGATGCCGGCACATGCATTGTTCCTTTGGGATGTCGTATATTGAAATCAATACCGTTTGGCATATGCCCGGTAGATTTCATAATTATCCTCGTCGTAGGTATTGGTGTAATTGAGGAAATAGTTGATGTCGCGGTCGCGGAGGGCAAATATGCGGTGTTCGCCTCTGATCGCTTTCTTGGAGAAATGATTCAGCAAATCGACTTCGGCACGATCACGGTGTTCTACAGAAATAGTTGCGACAACGTCTGTGCGTGTGAGATGTTCGTTAGTTGAAGGTTTAATTGAATAACCCTTCGGACCTTTAAGCAAGTGGATATAGCCTCTGGCGTTTTCACGCCTGAACTCTTTCTTGTCTCTATCAGTAGCCTCAATGAGTCTTTTCAGAACTCCTTCCGGATCCGTTTCGGCTTCAGGGTCGGATGCCATCAAAGTTTTAAGACATGATAATGTAACTACCGTGTCACCGGCAGCCGAATGTTCTTCTCCGTCACCGAATTGAATTCCAAGCGAAGAAGCGCATGATGAAAGACCGGGGACATTATTGAGTCCGATTCCGTTTCCGCGTGCCACGCAATGCCAGTAAATGTCGCGTACATCCACAATCCGGCAAGCATCGTTTGTTTCGATCCCAGACCGTTCCAGCATTCTTATGTCATTGTCAACAGCAAATCCTACTATATAATCAGCTGAATCAATGATTCTTTGAACATCATCACGGCATTTTTCAAATGATGGCTTATCCTTGACCATGGCAGGAGTAATGTGGTGAATTTTCTCCGAGGACTTCCATTGACGCAATGTTACCGGACGGAAAAAAGACCGGTATAACTGTTCACCTTCATAGTCATATATTGCAAGTTCAAGAATTTCGCGGGAATCGGCGAATTCAGCGTCAAGACAAATCAGTTTCATCATTATTCGAAAGAAAATTCGGATTACAAAATTACAAAAAATTAACGCTTTAAAAAAAAGTTAGGGAAATAATGACTATCTTTGGAGAAGAATTCAAGCCAATCAAAAAATTATTACCAGTCAATATAATGATAAACTAATTATGTCTCAACATTTATTTTGGATTGTACCGATTTCATCGGTAGTGGCGCTTGTGCTTGCCTGGTGGTTTTATTCCGGGATGATGAAGCGCAGTGAGGGTACAGACCGCATGCGGATGATAGCATCTCATGTACGTAAGGGTGCGATGTCATATCTGCGCCAGCAGTACCGGATTGTAGGAATTGTTTTCGCTGCTTTGGTTGTTCTGTTTTCAGTAATGGCTTATGGATTCGGTTTACAGAATCCTTGGGTTCCCGTGGCATTTCTTACCGGAGGATTCTTTTCAGGTCTCGCCGGTTTCCTCGGAATGAAAACGGCAACCAATGCCTCTGCCCGTACAGCGGAAGCTGCGCGCCAGTCGCTGGACAGCGGATTACAGGTCGCATTCCGTTCAGGAGCTGTAATGGGTCTTGTTGTAGTCGGACTCGGTCTGCTTGACATCTCTTTCTGGTACGTGATGCTGGATAATTTCGTTACTGAAATTGAAGGAACTGCCAAGTTGTGCATGATCACCACCACGATGCTGACATTCGGAATGGGAGCTTCCACGCAGGCTCTTTTCGCCAGAGTTGGAGGTGGCATCTATACAAAAGCTGCTGATGTAGGCGCCGATCTTGTGGGTAAAGTTGAAGCCGGAATCCCGGAAGATGACCCCCGTAACCCGGCTACAATTGCCGATAATGTAGGTGACAACGTCGGTGATGTCGCCGGTATGGGTGCCGACCTCTATGAGTCGTACTGTGGATCAATTCTGGCTACTTCCGCTCTCGGTGCTGCAGCATATCTGCTGACAGGGGATGCGGTGATGCAATACAAGGCTGTCATTGCCCCCATGCTCATTGCGGCTGTGGGAATTATCCTGTCGATTATAGGCATTTTTGCTGTGCGTACTAAAGAAAATGCATCCATGAAGGATCTTCTCGGCTCCTTGTCGCTCGGAACCAACCTGAGTTCGATTCTTATCGTAGGCGCCACTTTCCTCATCCTGTGGTTGCTTCAGTTGAATAACTGGGCTCTGATAGGCTGCGCAGTTATTGTAGGTCTTCTTGTAGGTATCATTATTGGTCGCTCTACAGAATATTACACATCTCAGAGCTATAAACCCACTCAGCGTCTTGCCGAGAGCGGTACTACCGGTCCGGCTACTGTAATAATTTCAGGCGTCGGTCTGGGTATGGTTTCAACGGCGGTTCCCGTAATAGCTGTTGTCGGCGGTATTATTCTTTCTTATTGGTTCGCATCCGGTTTTGATTTCTCCAATGTCGCAATGGGTCTGTATGGAATAGGCATTGCCGCAGTGGGAATGCTGTCGACACTCGGTATCACGCTTGCTACCGATGCCTATGGTCCGATCGCTGATAATGCCGGTGGAAATGCCGAAATGAGCGGACTTGGCGCCGAAGTACGCCGTCGCACTGATGCGCTTGATTCACTTGGCAACACTACAGCCGCTACCGGTAAAGGCTTTGCTATCGGATCGGCTGCGCTGACAGGTCTTGCACTTCTTGCATCTTATATCGAAGAAATACGTATAGGACTTTCCCGTCTCGGAACTACCATGATTCAGATCGGTGAAAGATCTGTGGATATTCATCAGGCGACATTCACAGATTTCATGGCTTATTATGAGGTGAACCTGATGAGTCCTAAAGTGCTTTCGGGTATGTTCATCGGCAGTATGATGGCATTCCTGTTCTGCGGTCTGACGATGAATGCCGTGGGTCGGGCTGCCGCACACATGGTTGATGAAGTACGCCGTCAGTTCCGTGAAATAAAAGGTATTCTCGAAGGTAAAGCTGAGCCGGATTATGCTCAGTGCGTGAAAATATCCACAAAAGGCGCACAACGTGAAATGGTGTTCCCCTCGGTTCTGGCTATAGTCGTTCCAATTATCACCGGACTTGTATTTGGTGTTCCCGGTGTGATCGGTCTGCTTGTAGGCGGTCTTTCATCCGGTTTTGTTCTGGCTATTTTTATGGCTAATGCCGGTGGCGCATGGGATAATGCCAAGAAATATGTTGAGGAAGGCAATTTCGGTGGTAAAGGCAGTGAAGTGCACAAAGCTGCCGTGGTAGGTGATACAGTCGGTGATCCATTTAAGGATACATCAGGTCCGAGTCTGAATATTCTCATCAAACTGATGTCGATGGTCGCTATTGTCATGGCTGGTCTTACGGTCAGCTGGAGTCTCTTCTGATATTCTCGGAATAAGTAAAAACTATAAAACTATCGCTTGTCCTGTTTTGATAATCTCAACAGGACAAGCGATAGTTTTATGTAGCGATAAGTCAGAGTTTATTCCAGGGTGAGAGTACCGAAAAATTCAGGACGATGAAAGTCGGGATTCTCGGTACATACCGGTGACCAGCTCAGGAAATGGGGAACTGTAGTCATATCGGCGCATTTGTAGAAGTTTCCCCGCATGGTTACAGGGAATGAGTCGCTTGATATGCCTATCAGGTCAAGGGGTATTATGACAAGGAGATTCCAATTGAACATACCCTGAACTTCTTCGAATGGTTTGTTCCCGCAGGAGGCGACACGTGTTATGCGGGCGAGCTGTTCATCGGTGAATCTCTCGAATGAATCACGACTCAGACGCTTTGCCACGTCAGGCGTGCCAATACAGTTGAACTCAAAATTATAGTAGTGTGGGTCGGCAGGATCGGGCTGCACAAAAAATTCCACGCACGAGTCCTGATGAACACTCGAATTGTTTCGGTAATTGACAGCTCGCAGATAATTGCAACGGACAAAGAAATCGATATAGATGGCAGTGCCTGAATGTGCTATTGCAAAAGCAGTTAACGGACGGTAAGGATATTGCCCGGGCCAATTGACTATGTCGATTGTCCGGCGCGCTCCGCGGTCGTCAAGGGTTTTGATGATGTCTTCAGGTGACATACAGTCGAGTTCTTCAATACACGGAATACTCAGACTTTTCGGGGTACACTGTTTATCCATTGAAATAATATGATTTAATGCCGAACCACAAACCAACAATTGCCATTATGAGAATTATTGAACCGATGACTCGGTTATCAGCCACATGGATCTGATGTTGAAATGAGCCCGGACTTTGTTGACGAAATATGTTACGAAAGTCCACCATCCGAGTGCGCCTGCAGCAATACTCAGATAACCAACGATATATTCAAGCGTATGATAGTCACTGTCGAGGAATTGGAACCGTGCGAACAATCCAATAATAAAGAACAGAATCAGCGGATTGGAAAAAGTGAAGAGAAAACCGGTTACAAAATCCATCCAATAAGTAGTGGATCCCTGTAGTGCCGGGGTTTTGAGTTTACGTGATGGATTTTTTCGTACAAGGTATATGGCATATGCCATGATGAAAATACTTCCGATTATCTGAAGTACCGACTGATTCTTTTCGATGAAATCATGCACAAATGACAAACCGAGTCCGGTCAGCAAGCAATATGTAAGGTCGGAAAGAGCTGCGCCAAACCCGGTGTAGAGAGCAGGCTTACGACCTTTGTTAAGTGTACGCTGAATTACAAGCACTCCTATCGGTCCCATTGGAGCCGATATGAGAATACCGATCAGTATACCGTGGAATGCTATTGTCAATGCCTGTTCCATCAATATGCAAAGTTACTGTAAGTGGGCGAACTTTACAAATCTTTTTTGGTCATAGCCGGGTATTGACTCAATAGGAATGATGATCACGCCTCGATGCATCAATTCTAAGGAGTATGAACAGCAGTATGGTAAATCCCAGTAAGGATGACCCTCCGTAACTGAAGAAAGGGAGAGGAATTCCGATTACCGGACAAAGTCCTATTACCATGCCTATATTTATCAGCAGATGAATGATGAAAAATGATGCGACACAGTATGCATATACACGTCCGAATGCCCTGGGTTGTCGTTCGGCGATAGATATCACACGTAAGATAAGAGCTAAAAACAGTGCCACGACTGCTACAGAACCTGCAAAACCTCGTTCTTCACCTATAGTACAGAAAATGAAGTCGGTGTGCTGTTCGGGCACATACTTAAGCTTGGTCTGAGTTCCGTTGAGAAATCCTTTACCGAGAAGTCCTCCCGATCCGATTGCAATTTTTGATTGATTGACATTGTATCCGGCATCACGGAGGTCATTTTCGATTCCAAGAGTGACGCGTATTCGTTTCTGCTGATGAGGCATCAGCATATCGAAAGCATGATCAACCATAAACAGAAAGCCGACACTCAATATGCCTGATGCGACGGTCATGTACAATGCTCTTGATTTAACCTCCAGAGCTACTATCGTCAGATAGATGAGCGCGCCTCCAAGACAAACTGAAAAGAAAATGTAACCGTTCACCATTATTCCGCAAAGCCAGAGTGCAGTTGTCAGAAGAGAGATGCCTGCAAAGCCTAAAATAAGGTTACGGGCAGCCACGTATTGTTTGCAATAACCGGCACTGAGTCCTATCAGGAGCAGCATTATCAGAGCAAATACAATTGCATGTCCGGCAGGTATACCCAGCCAAATTACATCGGCATATTTGATCGCTACAACGAAAAAGCAAGTGGCACATGCGGCGGCAAGAAGAACCAGTCCGCTCATTCCTTCGCGATAAAGCACAAAGAACAGAGCGAGATAAGTGAGTGCCGAGCCGGTCTCTTTCTGGGCGAGGATGAGGACTACCGGGATAAATATTATAGCGAGAGCTTTGAAATAGTTCGACCGGCTGGCATTTAACTTGAAATTGTAACTATTGAAAAGTTTAGCAAGCGCGAGGGCTGTCGCACACTTTGCGAACTCTGCCGGTTGCAGACTCATGGGACCGAGCACCAACCATGATCGGGAACCTTTTATATCTGGGGCAACAAATATCGTGACCAGTAGCACGACAAGCATTACCGCATATATCGGGAAGGCATATGTTTCATAAAACCGGACATCGATCAGCAATATCATAAGGGCGGCGATAAGCGAGAAGCCTATCCATTGGATCTGTTTTCCGGAGAATTCTTTACTTGAGAAAATGCTTGCATGGTCAAAATCGTAACTGGCAGCATAAATACTGAATACTCCGGCAGTAACCATCAACAGATATAAAAAAACGGTAATCCAGTCGATATCGCGGAATAAAGATGCCGTTCCGGGGCGTGAAGCAGTTGTTGTCCGGTTCTCAAATAATTTCATGATTCTTGCGATTATCTAATTTTTCCACTATGTCCGGTAACACTTGACTCTTTCATCCGCTGCTCCAGATATTGTCTGCCGGGTGAAATGGAGTCGCACAGATAACGTTCCATGACAAGTGAGCCGATCGGAACACCATATGTAGCGCCGAAACCGGCATTCTCTATATAAGCGCATACGGCGATACGTGGATTGTCGTATGGCGCGAACCCTATAAATGCCGAATGGTCGCGTCCGTGCGGATTCTGTGCCGTCCCGGTCTTGCCGCATACTTCAACCCCCGGAAAAGAGGCTCCATGGCATGTTCCACCGAGGACTGCCATACGCATGCCTTCGGCTATTTCTCGGTAATATCGGGAGTCGACCGTAGGATACCTCTTTTCGCGATAAGTGGCATCAATAACAGTGTCTTCGATTTCCTTTACAACATGAGGGGTTATGTACCATCCGCGGTTAGCGATTGTAGCACATTCGTTGGCAAGTTGAAGCGGTGTTGCAAGTATCTCTCCCTGACCGATAGCCACTGAAATAACCGTGTTGGCACTCCAGTGATTTTCGCCATATCTCCTGTTGTACCATTTGGCATTGGGAAGAAAACCACGGGTCTCTCCCGGAAGGTCAATACCGAGTTTGTATCCGAAGCCCATTGACACAAGGTGATTTTTCCATATTTCAAATGCTTGTGCCGGTGAACCGTATTTACCGCGTCGGTCGATCATCGATTTGAATCCGTAACAGAAATAGGCGTTGCACGATGTCGCAAGCGCCGGTTTAAGGGGGAGCGGTGAGCCATGAGAGTGACAACCTACTTTAAGGCGCCCGGAAACATATCCGTGAAAACATGGGAACGGGGTATCAGGTGTTATGATGCCTTCCTGCATGAATATGAGACCCTGAGTGGGCTTGAATGTGGACCCGGGTGGATATGCTGCCTGAAGAGCTCTGTCAAACAGCGGGTTCCCCGGATCATTACGCAACATTGTATAATTGTTTCCGCGTTGTCTGCCGACCAGAAGAGAGGGATCGTATGCCGGTGAGGAAACCATAGCGAGTATTTCACCGGTCTGAGGTTCAATAGCAACTACGGCACCGGTTTTATTAGCCATCAGCTCCTCGGCATATTTTTGAAGCTCGATATCAATGCTCATTTTCAGATTACGACCTGATACGGCATCAATGTCATGTGCACCGTCCTCGTATTTCCCCTCAATACGTCCGTATGCATTGCGTATCAGAATTTCGGCGCCTTTAGTGCCACGGAGAAATTTTTCGTAACTGCGTTCAATTCCCATGTCACCTGTATAGTCACCGGGCGAATAGTAATCGTCATTGTCAATGTCGCGTTGCGAAACTTCTCGGATATTTCCCAAAACATTGGCGGCACAGTTGTAATTGTATTGCCTGAGAATGCGTTTCTGAATGAAAAATCCCGGAAAACGATACATTTTTTCCTGTAATCTGCCATAGTCAGCCGCATCCAGGTGAGTCATGAATTTTTGCGGTGTATATGACGAGTAACCCGGATTGAGTCGTTTGTCGCGCATATCGGTCATGCGTTTGTCAAACTGTTCTCTTGTTATGCCGAGAGTATTACATAGATCAAGTGTGTCAAACGGCTGGGTATCTTTGGGAATCATCATAATGTCGTAAGCCGGCTGGTTGAATACTACAACTTTGCCGTTGCGGTCGTACACTATTCCACGGGAGGGATAGATAGCTTTACGAAGAAATGCATTGGAGTCGGCATATTCCTTGTATCGCGTGTCCATTATCTGCAGATTGAATAATCGCACTACATAAATGGCTGCTATGATGATTACAAACGCTATTATAACATATTTCCTTTTTTCTAAGGTGTAATCTTTTCTCATTTTCAGTAGGTAGGGAGGGGTGGAGGAGTAGGTTAATTCCGTCGTTCCTTGGGCTGGAGGGTCATGCTGTCAATACCTATCAGGATAGCTGAAGTAAGTATAGTAGAGCATATTATGCTTAGGATAAGTCGTATCGGATTAAAGAATGTAAAAGATTCAATCATGAATATTACCGTGCAATACAGCAACGACATCGTGATGACATATTTAATGTATATTCCTGCTCCGAAAGCGTGTATCGAAGGCTGCGGATAACTCATGTCTTCCTCACGTGGAAAGTAAAGCCGTATCACACCCGGACGCGCTCCGGCAAGAAGTGTGCAGGCAAGTGTATTCATACCTTGCGTGTCAGAAAATATATCGACTGCAAGACCCATTGCGAACGCTATGGTCAGAACCCATTTCTGGGACAGTGTCACCGGCAGACGAAGAATCATATATATGAACACAAAGGGAACCGCCACGCCCGCTATGCAGATATGGTTGAAAACTATAGCCTGCGCAAGTACAAGCAACAGACTGAATATTACAAATGTCAGGGCTACGCGGGACATTGGCTACAGACTATTTTTTCGAAACAGACATTTGTTCATTTTCCACTTCACGTATTTCATCCCGCAGACCGTCGGTGATTACTCTTACAGTGCCGAGTGTGGAAAAATCGGTGAATAATTCCACACGTAAAGCATGGAAATTATCATCATGATACTTCATTTCCTCTTTTACTGTTCCTACAGCTACTCCTTCAGGAAAGGCCGAGGAAAAACCGCTCGTCACGATAGTATCACCTATTTGATAAACCGCATGTTTAGGCAACTCTTCAAGCACGGCATAACGGCTGTCATGACCGTCCCATACAAGGGAACCGATATTGTCAGACCCAAGAACTTTACACGACAGACGCAGATTCGGGTTAAGGACTGAGATTATACGTGCTGTGTGCTCGGTGACAATATTCACGATGCCTACCACACCGTTGACGTCGACTACTCCCATCTCGGGCTCAATACCGTCAAGCGAACCTTTCTCGATGGTTATGTAGTTATACGGACGTGATATGGAGTTGTTTATCACGTGGGCGATGATAAATCCGTAACGGATCGGCACGAAAGCACCGGCGCCGTTTGAATCGGGACGTTCCTCAATGTACTGTCTTAGCTGATGACGCAATGAGAGGACTTCAAGCTCAAGATCGCTGTTACGATGCTGAAGATCTTCATTTACAGACTTCAGATTGAAGTAGTCTGTAACGTTCGACACCGCCTCATAAACTGAAGCGGTGACGGCGTTGGCGGATGACAGATACACGTGGTGCTGCCATGGATTACGTGCGAAGAGCAGTATACAGCCTGCAAGCACGTAGACAATGAAAAGCATCCATGTGCCGGCGCGGACAAGAAAGTCTAAGAGACTGTGCATACCCGGGTTGAGTCGGCGAAGCTATTGATCAACGGATGAGGAAAGAGAATCTGTCGATGTTCTTCAGAGCTACACCTGTACCCTTGGCGACTGCAAGCAGCGGGTCTTCGGCGATATGGAACTGAATTCCGATTTTGTCGGTCAGTCGCTTGTCGAGACCACGGAGCAGTGCTCCACCACCGGCAAGCCATATACCGTTCCTTACGATATCGGCATAAAGTTCAGGAGGGGTGTTTTCAAGGGCGCTCAGAACAGCAGCTTCAATTTTTGTAATGGATTTCTCTATACTATGGGAAATTTCCTGATAACTTACAGGAACCTCCATCGGTAAGAATGTCATCTGGTTGGGTCCGTGCACAATGTAGTCGGCGGGTGGATTATCAAGCTCGGTGAGGGCAGACCCTACATTCATTTTAATAAGTTCTGCCGTACGTTCGCCCACTTTTACATTATGTACCCGGCGCATGTGTTCCTGAATGTCGTCGGTTAGGTCGTCACCGGCGATCTGTATACTCTTGTTTGAAACAATACCTCCAAGCGATATTACGGCGATTTCAGTTGTACCGCCGCCGATATCAACAATCATGTTACCTTCGGGTGCCAGCACGTCCAGACCGATACCCAGAGCGGCAGCCATAGGCTCGTAAATCATATAAACGTCACGACCTCCGGCATGTTCCGAGGAGTCGCGCACGGCGCGTATCTCGACTTCGGTCGATCCTGAAGGAATACCTACAACCATCCGGAGTGATGGACTGAACCATTTACTCTTGGTGCTTGCCTTGTGAATCAGTCCGCGGATCATCATCTCCGCTGCCTGGAAGTCGGCTATCACACCTTTGCGTAAAGGACGGACGGTACGTATGCCCTCGTGCTCGCGACCCTGCATCTGCTGAGCTTCGCGACCGACAGCTTTCAGGTTACCTGTCCGCACATCGATAGCCACTATCGATGGTTCGTCGATGACTATCTTGTCGTTATGTATGATGATCGTATTGGCTGTTCCTAAGTCAATAGCGATCTCTTTAGTCAGTGAAAAAAATCCCATTATGTTTTATGAGAAGCTAAGATATTAGTGCTTGAAATGACGAATACCTGTAGTGACCATGGCAATGCCGTGTTCATCACAGTAAGCAATAGTTTCTCCATCGCGGATTGAACCGCCGGGCTGTATAACCGCGGTAATACCTGCCTTGTGAGCGATTTCAACACAGTCGGCGAAGGGGAAGAAGGCATCTGAAGCCATAACCGCTCCTTTGAGTTCATGACCGAATGAGCGGGCTTTTTCGATTGCCTGCTTCAGTGAATCCACACGTGATGTCTGGCCGATACCGCTTGCACAGAGAGTTCGGTTGTGGGCAAGAACGATGGCGTTGCTCTTGCTGTGCTTGACGATTTTGTTTGCAAACAGAAGGTCATCGACCATCGCGGCGTCAACTGTTTCTTTTGTTACCACAGTGAGATCAGAAGGTTTTTCGACGTGGAGGTCGCGATCCTGTACCAGAGCGCCGTTCAAAACAGAACGGAACTGTTTTGTGGTAGTGACCGGAGCTTTGCGGACAAGAATTATACGGTTCTTCTTCTGCTTCAGGACTTCCAGTGCTTCGTCGGTATATGAAGGAGCAATGATGACTTCAAAAAATATTTTATTGATTTCTTCAGCGGTTGCCTTGTCGATTTCGCCATTTGTGATGAGAACACCTCCGAAAGCTGAAAGCGGATCACATGCAAGTGCGGCGTTCCAGGCTTCGAAAATAGTTTCGCGACATGCGAGACCGCAAGCGTTATTGTGTTTCAATATTGCAAATGTCGGAGTATCGAATTCTTCGATGAGGTTCATGGCTGCGTCAATATCCAGCAAGTTGTTGTAGCTTATTTCTTTGCCATGCAACTGGCTGAAAATTGCATCGAAATCACCGAAGAATGCAGCTTTCTGATGAGGATTTTCACCATAGCGGAGATGCATTGAACCGTCAATCGCTATGCGAAGATCGGAGGGAGCTTCATCTTTTGCAAAATAATTGAAGATGGCTGTGTCGTAGCCGGAGGAGACTGCAAACGCTTCTTTTGCAAAGAAACGGCGGTCTTCGATAGTTGACGACGCACCCTGACGACGGAGCATTTCGGTGAGGGGTGCATATTGACGCTTGGATGCCACGATAATGACATCCTTGAAGTTTTTAGCAGCAGCACGTATGAGTGATATACCGCCGATATCAATTTTTTCGATAATATCCGCTTCGGGGGCACCGGATGCGACCGTCGCTTCAAAAGGATATAGATCGACAATGACGAGATCAATCTCCGGTATTTCATATTTTGTGGTCTGTTCGCAGTCGGTTGCGTTGTCACGACGGCTCAAAATACCACCGAACACCTTGGGATGCAGTGTCTTTACACGACCACCGAGAATTGAAGGATAACCGGTAAGGTCTTCAACAGCCTCGCATTCATAACCAAGTCCTTCGATAAACGAGCGTGTGCCGCCGGTCGAAAGGAATTTGACTCCGTCCTTGTGGAGAAGTTCGAGAATCACATCGAGTCCGTCTTTGTGAAACACTGATATCAAAGCTCTTTTAATATTCTTGAGTTCACCCATGATGTATATACTATTTGTTTAAATTGTTCAGTTTGATTTTTAGATTGCAAAGTTACTATTTTTTTTCGTGAACTCTTAGAAACTGTTTAAAATTTAAAGTTCAAAAAATGTTATAGGACATGACAAAACATCATCCAGAGTGTTGAAGATGGAAAATAAAGTTCATATGCATAGAATAAATATCTCTCAGACACTACTGACCGAGGGTCAATAGTTCTATATACATTCTTTTGCCATTATCAGTCCAAGAATTATAACTTGGTTCCAAATAACTAAATCCAGCCGCTGGGAGACCGGTCTTTTCATTCTTTATTAGGGAATTGAGCGTTGGAATATGGGTGCCCGGCTCTTTAGTCAAAGTTACCTTGCCATCCTGTTCAGCCACAAGAACATGACCCATTCCGGAGAATTATCTCTTACCTAATGCAGCAGTTAAATCTGTGTAGGAGACATTGATTCTTTAGTCTATGTCCAATGTATAAGCAGAGCAAGCCCTTGCCGCCGGAGTCTTAATAATGCTGTCGATGATTTTCATTTATCTTGGACCAAGAAATCTGTCACCATTGAGGTGAATCATGTGATCCGGCATATTGGCGATCCATACTTCAGTTTCCCATGCTAATTGCTCCGAGAACTTCTTAAACGTGGCAAAATCAAGAAAAGCTGAGATGTATATTTTACCTGATTTCACATTCTTGGTCATGTTTTCAATTTCTACAATGCGTTTGGGATCCATTGGACCAACTGAAGTAATCGACTCAATGAAATAGATCCAATCGCGCTCTTGGCAATAAAGCACCACATCAGGCATTTTATCATGCAAAGTTATTTCAAAACCAAGCTCTTTCAGTTTTTCTACATTCTTCACTAAATCCTTCTGTATGGTATCGCCTACATATAGACATTCCGAATTAGGAGCGAATCTGGGGGCAAATTCCTCAATTATAGCCTTTTGAAGCTGATTATGCTTCCCCGGGCTAAAAGAAAAGTCCTTATGGTTGATTTTTACAGGCATCTTTTGCATTGCCTTCTTCGAAGAATAGATTTCAGACAGAGATTCGTGATTCGATAAAAAGCGTTGAAGTGCCTTTCCCGGCTCGGCAACACAATTTTCCATATCCTGCACCTCCCTGATGACTTGCAGGAACTCTGGAGTAATTCGATAACGATAGTTCGGGCTATTTGTAGCTTTCCCATTGTCCTCTATCAAGGCAGCAATGCGGAAAGGGTGCATAGCTTGTTTACGGAATGTCTCCCTAGAGTTCTCAGCATAACTCACATTATAGTTATCAGCGATGAAGCTAATAATATCGTGAATCCTTAACCATTGGTTTGTCGCATCAATCCATAGCGTATTTTTCTTAAGATTCGCCATAGCTAACAAAGATAATGAGCAAATCACACTTTGTTGTTTAGTCGGCATCCCTATCTCGGAAAGAAGCCTCTTTGCTAATTCTAATTTATCCATCTTTCGACTATTCTATTACAGTTAGATTCTGAAAGTTCCTGGTGCATTAACTCTCGGCCCATTTCTTCAATTACGGCTCTTTCAGGAACGGGCATTTGGTTAATCTCAGTCGAATTAACCTGAGTGGAGCCATTCATTATCCGATAATAGGAATCATATAAACTTGAATTAAGCAATACATAAAGCCCATACGTTATACAGGGGGAATCACATTTCACAAAATTCACCTTATTCTGAGTGCTGATATACTTAAACTGGCTGTAT
>CAZKSF010000005.1:0-69778 GCA_964555405.1 uncultured Bacteroides sp. | reverse complement strand
ACCGGGGACACACGGATTTTCAGTCCGATGCTCTACCAACTGAGCTATAGCACCAGTTTTTGCTGTTTTGCGGTGCAAAGTTAGTTGTTTTGTTGGAATTATGCAACTATTTTGATGCGTTTTTTTGCGATTAATCTTCTTTTGTTGGCTCTTTTGACGTAATACGCTGTACTTTAATGAGTTCAAGTCGGGTCGCCGTTCCTTTGGAAATAGTGAACAGCAGGTCTCCGATCTGGAGCTCTTCGCCTTGAACGGGGATAGTACCGGTTGAGAGCAACAGAAAGCCTGCCAGAGTCTGATAATCGTCGGATTCGGGAATATCCAGATCGAAATTGTCGCGTATGAAAGCGATTTCAGCACGTCCGGAAAATTCGTAAACACCTTCAGAAATTTGTCGCGCGATAAGACGTGACTTGTCATGTTCATCCTGGATGTCACCGAATATTTCTTCCACAAGGTCTTCGAGCGTCACCAGACCGGCTGTACCACCGAATTCATCTACAACAATCGACATTGATTTTTTCTCCTGAAGCAGGCGACGCATCATCTTGTTTGCCATGAGTGTCTCGGGTGCGAAAAGAACCGGTTTGATGTGCGATTGCCAATCGCTGTCAGGAACAAACAATTCACTCACATGAATATATCCCTGCACATTATCAATGTCCTCACGAAAAACTACTATTTTGCTTCGACCTGACGATGTGAACAAGCGACTCAGATCCTCGCGTGTGGTTGTGTCCATATCCACGGCTACGATTTCGTTTCGCGGAAGCATGCAGTCGCGCAGGTGAGTGGTGGAGAAATCGAGTGCGTTATGGAATATTTTCACTTCACGCTCAACCGGTTTCTGAGATGGTGTATCATCAATAGTTTTTTCGATATATTGGTTGAGATCGCCCACCGACAGAAGACCAAGTTTGGCATCGGTCGACTTAATGCCGCATAATTTCATGAGATTTTTGGAGAGCCAAGTGGAAAGCAGCGAGATAGGGTAGAGGATGATATAAAACAGATATATCGGAACAGCTACTATCTTGAGTGATGTATTGGGATTGATGCGGAATATGGTTTTGGGGAAGAATTCACCCGTAAGCAGGATTATTGCGGTAGAGATAATTGTCTTCATAATTAGCAGTCCCGCCTGGTTCGGACACCACGAACGTATCCAGTTTTCGAGTAGTTCGGTTGTGCCAAGACCATAAATGACCAGCATTATGTTATTCCCGACCAGAATTGTGGAGATAAAGAATGACGGATCGCTGTAGAATCGGTTCAGTACTGATCCAACCACTCCTCCACGCTTGACATCCAGTTCAACCCTTACGCGATCGGATGTAATAAATGCGATTTCCACTCCCGAAAACAGAGCGGACAGTACAAGTGATATAATTGCCAGAATTAGCATTGCATCCATAATGAAGCGAAATATAGAGTCGTCAGATAAAGTTCTTAATTCGTATTTGTGTTGTCGGTCGCCGTGCCGGTGGAATCTGTCGAATGATGTCGCTGAAGACGGCGTGGGCGCACCGAGGCTGCTTTACGGCGCGATTCATGTATGGTGTCAGCCGGATCGACTCCGGGCGCAACCGGATCCTTCTGTACCGGTTCGGATGGCATGGCAGGCGATTGACCGTTACCGTCAGGTCGGGACGCCGATGCACCGGGTGTGAACTGACTGACCGGGAAAATACCTGAAACACGATTCACCTGGTATTCAGTGAGACGGTCATTGGAATTGAAGCCATACCCTTCGATAATGCGGTCCTGCCGTTCGATATGGATGAATGAGTCACTATATACGCGCTGCGAGCGTTGATCCCAGAATAGCTGTTCGGTGAGAAACCTTTCATTCTGGATGTTCTTTATGCGCACGTTACCATCCAACCTCCATAAGCGACGTTTCTCAAAATACGTGGCTGAATCACATTCTACGGTTGCCTCGCGTTTGAGGCTATCATTGAATTTTTCCATGAACACCCCCTCGGGAAATGTCCATCGGGGTGACTTAGACTCACCGTAGACATACCAAACCGGCGCCGTGATATGGTAGCGCGTGATTCCGGAATCGGAGATCAGCGTCGACACATCATGAGTCAGCATTGTGGGAGTGAGTTCCGGATCAACGGTAATGTCAAGAGTCTGTTTCTGCTCTCCGCCACATGAAGAGAAAGCCGAGCATAACAGCCCAGCCATTGATATCGCCGCGAGAATGCGTCGCATACGTCAGATCAGCGTATCTTATTCTGGAAGAACCAGAGTTCGTTGAAGTTGATACCCAGTGACACCGTGAAGTAGTTTTCTTTGAGGAGTGCCTGAGGAGACGCCTGACGGTGACGGTATTCCAATCCGAGATTGATCCGAGTCTTTCCGGATGGAGCCGGGAAACCGAAGCCCATTGACAATCCGTACTCTTTGACGGAATTACTGCCCACCTTCATATAGTCGTGGTTATAGAAACCACCTGCACGATACGACATACGTTTGATATATGAACCTCGTGGAGCGGGAACAAATTCGGCTCCAAGACCCACTTGCCATCGATCCTCGAACTGAGTGGTCACAAAGTTCTCCATCTCACCGAATTTCGCTTTTGACCAAGGCTGCCACGTAAAATCGGCTTCAACCATGAGCCGGTCGTCCCAACGCCAGTTGATACCGCCGCCCCATGTATCAGGCAGTGAGAAATTGTTTTTTAGTTTTACCGTACTTACAGTGTCGGCGCTTTCAGTGCCGTTGATGTCATATTTTATCACACGTGCATCGCCGTGCAACGACTTGCCGGGCGTAAATACCAATCCCAGAGTCAGGCGATTTTTCCGGTTGAAATTGAATCCATACTGTATACCTGCCTGGAAAAGGCAGTCACGCACATTCATTTCCTGTTCGAAAAGAGTGGTAGTCTGTGATGAAGCGACATACACATCATTGACCGTGTTTCCGAACATATATGAAAAATTGAATCCGAGAGTAAGACCGTTGATTATCTTACCGCTTAATCCTATATATGCCTGGTTGATACCACCTGAACCGCTTCTGGTAGCTGCTCCGTGTTCAATCTCAGAACCGAATGCATAGCCTACTGATGAATATGGAAGTATACCGATTGACGCTCCCATGTATTTGGTTACCGGAAACTGCATGGTGATATATTCGAGTCCTCCACCGTAGTTTGTGGCGCGGGTGTCGGATTCCTGCGACTTAAGGGCGGTGAAATCAAAACCCATGTCAAACAGGAAAGTAAGAGAATCAATAGCCGCGTAGGAAGCCGGATTCATTACATTGATCTGTCTTCCTGAATTCATGGCGTAACCCACCGATCCCATCTGGCGCTGCGCCGAAGTAGCGTTATTGCTGAGCAATCCATATCCGAACCGCGAGTAGGGGCTCATACCTTCCTGTGCGCTCACAGTCATGGCTATGGCGCTGCAAAGCATTATGGTAGAGAATAATAGTTTATTTATCTTCATTGTACAATAATATTCTGTTAAGTCCTTTGCTTGCGAGATCGGGATCGACCTCGATATCGAAATCACATAGTTTGCTCAGTTCACGTGCCCATCCACCGGTCATTACTACATGTGTTCCTTCCGGCATTTTCGAACGGTACCAGTCAACTGAAGCGATTATACCGTATGCAGCCCCAAGTATCATGGCGGAGGATGTGTCATGACCGAAAATGTTGCCGGTCTCGATGTTGCGCGGAGCTTCAAGACGCGGAAGACGTGCGGTGAAGCGGTGCAATGCTTCGAGACGCATTGTTATGCCAGGGGCGATATTTCCGCCGGCAAATCTGCCGTCGGCGGTCACGGCATCGTATGTGACACAAGTACCGGCATCGACCACAAGTATGTTTTCGTTCGGGAAAATACTCCATGCTCCTACAGCAGCAGCGATACGGTCTTCACCGAGAGTTCCCGGTGTTCCGTAATCAATGCTTATCGGCAGTGGCATAGCGCTGTTTATGTGCAGTATGCTGCGTGTATGACGGCGAAGCATCGACTCGATGCGCTGTGCCGATCGTGCAACAGAACAGAATGCGGCATGTTCTATCGTCCCGAACGGGGCAATACATTCTGCGAGCGCATTGTCAGTCAGAGCAGGCAGGATTGAAAGACCTACCGGTTCCGTACCCTCCCATACGGCCACTTTGGCAGCCGTGTTGCCTTGGTCTATAGTCAGATTATATGCCATCAGTCCGCAAAGTTACAAATTAGTCGCAACATATAAGCAACTTAATCAGTAAAAAACAATTCTCACTTTAATTCCTTGGCTATCGTACGTGGTAGCATGATTGATGAATAGCTTTGTAAGGCAGCTCCGGCGAGAGTGAATGCAAGCCAGTCGGTTGGACCGGCTCCATGCCAGAACAGAAAGAATGTTCCGACTCCGAAGATAATCGCAGCCCACAGCTCCATACGCCCGAGACGGCGCACCCGGAGAGGCATCCCCTGATAAATGCGGGCCGACAGTATACGACCGATAAGAGTCAGAAGCGCTCCTGCGGCATATATATACCGGAAATAATCCAGACCGATTTTCACTATTGGTAGCAGAGTAGCAACAGCAATGGCAAGCAGCCCAATATTGGCAAGCCATGATGAAAGAGCCGATGGAGTCGGCGGTGTAAACTGTCGGGTATTTTTATCGGATGATTTACCGGTTGACATAATTGGTGGTGATGTGATTGAATTCAGTTATTCCATTATATAAACATCTTCGTCGGCGCGCTGCATGTGGTGCCGTTCACGGACAATCCGCTCCATAGCCTCCGGATCAGTGTCAAGACTTCGGTTAAGTTCACGGTAATATTCGAGGGTATCCGTAGTAGCCTTGATTTGCGAACGCAGGTCATTGATCCGGGTCTCATATTCATAATATGTCAAAGCGGAATGATCGTTAAACAGATACAAAGCGACAATTATACCGAATGTCAAAATAAAAGGTAATTTGACATATCTGCGAATCCACTGCCAGGTATTTGACGGTCTATTGTTCATGTCTGCAAAATTACTAACAATTCCCTGAGTTGAAGAGAAAGATAAGTGAAAAAAGCCAAATTGAAGATGAATGATGTGATTTATTCGTATTTTTGCAGAAATATTGGATCATGACAGGAAAAGGTCTCAGAATAGTGCGCATCATCATTTCGATTCTGGCATCGGGGATAATTACCGCGTCGCTTGTCGGTGTAGCGTCATCGTTTTCGGTGGTAGGCGCATGGCTTGAGAGTGTGCAGATTTTCCCGGCTGTCTTGTCGTTTTCGATTGTCGTCTTCGTGTCATGGCTCCTTATCACGTTGATTTTCGGACGTATTTACTGTTCATCGGTGTGTCCCCTGGGAACTCTTATGGATGTAGCGGCACGGCTACCGCGGCTTACACGTCGTCAGCGTCGCAAACGCCATTATTCGTGGCGCCGACCCGTTCCGCGACTTCAGTACGGTGTCCTGGTCATAGCTCTGGCTGCTATGATGGCAGGCATTTCCTATGTAGTATCGTTGATTGACCCTTTTACGGTGTATAGCGGAATTGTCACCCAGTGTGTCGCACCCCTTTTCCACCGGATCCTTGCCGGTACTATGGCGGGATGTCTGGTGTCGACAGTACTTCTGATCACAATAGTGAGCGCGTCGGCTTTGTATGGCAGACCCTTATGTAACACTGTGTGTCCGGTGGGCACGACTCTGGGACTGGTGAGCCGATATTCGATAATGCAGATTGATATAAATACTGATAGGTGCATTCATTGCGGAGCATGTGTCGATGTTTGCAAGGCATCGTGCATCAATCCTGCTGACTCCACTGTAGATGGTGCGAGATGCGTCACATGCTTCGATTGCCTGACGGTGTGTCCTAATGACGCCATTCATTATACCGGGCGTCGGCATCAGCTCTCGGATGTTCTGATGCAACGTGCTGACACATCCCGATCCGGCACACAGACGGCTACCACGACATCACTGAGCAATGAACTAAACAAAGACAACCCAATGCAATGAAACAATATCTCGAATTACTTGAAAAAATCATGGCTGAAGGTAATGACCGTACCGACCGGACAGGCACGGGTACCCGTGGTATATTTGGCCATCAGATGCGGTTCGACCTTACTGAAGGTTTTCCGCTTCTTACCACTAAGAAACTGCATTTGCGTTCAATCATCTATGAATTGCTCTGGTTTCTGCGCGGTGATACTAATGTGCATTGGTTGCAGGAGCATGGAGTGAGGATATGGAATGAATGGGCTGATGAGAACGGTGATCTCGGACACGTTTATGGATATCAATGGCGTTCGTGGCCTACGCCCGATGGCTCGTCCATTGACCAGATAAGCCAGGTGATTGACCAGATACGTAACACTCCAGATTCACGCCGACTCATAGTGAGTGCGTGGAATGTGGCTGATATACCTCAAATGAAACTGCCACCATGTCACACGCTTTTCCAGTTTTATGTGTCGGACGGACGTCTGAGTCTGCAACTATATCAGCGTAGTGCCGATTGTTTTCTCGGTGTGCCGTTCAATATAGCCAGTTATGCTCTTCTGACCATGATGGTGGCTCAGGTTTGCGGACTTCAGGCACATGAATTTGTACACACGCTTGGTGACGCACATATCTACAGAAACCATTTCGATCAGGTACGTGAACAGCTTTCACGAACGCCGCGCGCATTGCCACGGATGGTGATCAACCCAGATGTCAAGGATATCTTCGGTTTCAGTTATGAGGATTTCCGGCTTGAGGATTATGATCCGCTGCCGCATATCAAAGGGGAGGTGTCGGTATGAATGTCGTATCAATTATAGTCGCTGTCACCCGTAATCTTGCCATAGGACGTGGTGGAGGAATGCCGTTTCATATACCTGCCGATCTGCGCCATTTCAAGAAGGTAACCATGGGTAAGCCCATAATCATGGGGCGACATACATGGGAGTCACTTCCGGTTGGCGCTCTTCCCGGACGTCGCAATATCGTGATAAGCCGACGGGAGAATTATCACCCTGAAGGCGCCGAGGTCGCCACCTCTCTGGAAGAAGCACTTGCAATGACTGCCGACGTACCGGAAACAATGATAATCGGTGGTGGTGAAGTCTACCGGCAGGCAATGCCGTTAGCTGACCGGATGTATATTACGGAAATAGATGCAGATGTGCCGGACGCCGATACTTTTTTCCCTGAATGGGACAATGATGTATGGGCTGAAGATCCTGACTCGATAGCAGAGGAGACCGATGCCAGAAGCGGACTTAAGCTCAGGTTTGTTTGCTTGTCTCGCAAATAAGCATTAACTTTGCAGGCGAATTAAGAGGTATTCTGCTTTACGCCCCGGTAGTTCAACGGATAGAATAGAAGTTTCCTAAACTTTTGATAGCAGTTCGATTCTGCTCCGGGGTACTTATTATCATCATGTTATCATTATTGCTAACTACATGAGCAAACTAACTATCAAGGGAACTCCATTGAGTGAGATGCCCTGGCAGGAGCGTCCTGCAGATTCGCATGAAATTGTATGGCGTTATAGTGCCAATCCCATCATCCGCCGTGATCAACTTTCCACTTCCAACAGTATATTTAATTCGGCTGTAATACCATTTGAGGATGGTAAATACCGTTTTGTCGGAGTATTCCGTTGTGACGACACCAACCGGCGTATGCGCCTGCATGTCGGACGATCGGTCAACGGCATAGACTGGGATATTGATGAGGAGGATCTTCATCTGGAAGGCGCTGACCCTGAAATAGCGCATTGGGAGTATGGCTATGACCCTCGAGTTACAAAAATTGACGACCGTTATTATGTAACATGGTGTAACGGTTATTACGGTCCGACCATCGGTGTGGCATGGACAACTGATTTTAAGACATTTCATCAGTTAGAAAATGCTTTTCTTCCCTATAACCGTAACGGAGTATTGTTTCCACGTAAGATAAATGGTAAGTATGCCATGCTCTCACGCCCAAGTGATACCGGACACACGGCATTCGGTGACATTTTCTACAGTGAGTCGCCTGATATGGAGTTCTGGGGACATCACCGTCACGTAATGTCGCCTGCACGGTTTGAGGACAGTGCCTGGCAGTGCATGAAAATCGGTGCGGGACCGGTTCCCATCGAGACTTCCGAAGGCTGGCTGCTGTTCTATCACGGTGTCCTACGTTCATGCAACGGTTATGTCTATGCATTCGGATCGGCATTACTTGACCTGGAGCAACCGTGGAAAGTAATCGCACGCAGCGCTCCATATCTTATATCGCCGCGTGAGTTGTACGAGCTTACAGGTGATGTGCCTAATGTGACCTTCCCCTGTGCAACGGTCCATGATCCTGAAACCGGTCGTGTAGCCATTTATTACGGATGTGCTGACACGGTAACAGGGCTTGCATTCGGATACATTCCCGAAATAGTGGAATGGACTAAAAAGAACTCGCTTTGAGAGGCTTGCCATGAATCAAGGCAATCCACCTAAAATACAGCGCGGAACCGAGGAATTTGTTACCACGGTTCCGCGTCGTGTCATTTATATACTTGTTGTAGTAGGTTTCCTTGCCGGGCTATTGGCTTGGGCACTAAAGTGGAGTCTCCACCATCTTCGCGATCTTGCACACACTCTTCTCGATCAGTCATCCGGAAATCTATTGCTGATTGTGTTACCGGTTGTCGGAGTGCTTGCGGCAGTGATATATCAGCGGTTTATATGTCATCACAATCTTGAGCGAGGTACCGAACAGATAAAACAATCGCTTGCTTCAGGCGATGTACGCGAACCAAAGGATTATTGGTATTCACCGATTATTGCCAATGTCATGACGCTTGGTCTCGGTGGAAGTGCCGGTGCGGAATCGCCGATAGCCCTTTCCTCATATGCTGCCGCATCCATGGCAGGAGTCAAAGCGCGTCTGACTCCCGAAATGTTGCGTATGGTTGCAGGTTGCGGCGCCGGAGCCGGTATTGCAGCTATATTCCAGTCGCCACTCGGAGGTGTATTCTTTGTACTTGAAGTGCTTGGACTGCAACTTACCACAGTATGGGTGCTTGCGTTGGTCATGACGTGTATTATTGCCGGACTTACCGCCTTTATTCTTGCCGGTTCTATTTATCCGCTTGCCTTTGCCGGGGTGCCGTCAATGGGTCTTGAAGATATCTGCTGGCTTATAGCGCTGGGAGTTTTGAGCGGTGTTTACAGTATATATTATTCATATACCGGACGGCTTACAGATCGTATGCTCAAGCGCATGGGCAATCACTGGGTGAAAAACATTGCCTCCGGTTTGTGGGTGGGTGTGTTCCTATATCTGTTTCCTTCACTTTACGGAGAAGGATTCGAGGTTGTGAACGACTTGCTCAACGGAAGCGTAGCGTCATTGCGTGAATATAGTCCGTTACAGCACATAAATGTCAGTGCAGAAGCTCTTACAGCCATAATATTAGGCGGAATTCTGTTATGTAAGGGGAGTCTGGTGACGGCTACAAACGATGGTGGTGGTGTTGCGGGTACGTTCGCACCGACGTTATTCGCCGGATGCATGCTTGGCTATCTGTTTGCTTTAGGGGTGAATGCGGTCGGCGGAAATGTTTCGCCGGAAGAGTGTGCGATAATCGCCATGGCAGGAATAATGGCAGGAGTTGTGCGTGCTCCGTTAATGGCACTGTTCATTCCAGCTGAGATGAGTTGCAGCCTTCATATATTTCTTCCGCTTGCCATGGTTTCGGCAATTTCTTATGTTATGGTATTATTTTCAGATTCGGCATTTCGGAAAGTAACCAGCCGGTTGTAGATGAAATTTGCAGCCGTATAGATGACCATACCCAGAAGTGTGGCAATACCATATCCGGAAATTGTAAACGATCCTGCTTCCAGTTCGAATGTGTTAAGGAAAGTCTTATAGGTAAGGATCCATGTGGCTATGAACTGTAAGCCATAGCATATGATAAAACCCATTCCGAACATCAGTGATTCCTTAAGGAAATGGCGGTGTGACCTGAATACCCAGAGCTTGTTCCAGATGAACGAGTTAATGAATCCTGCCACATATCCTACCGCATTACTTACCCACAGATTTACATCCAGCAGGCTTTTCAATATATATATGATGAGTAGTGTCAGGAGCGTATTCATGACTCCCACTGCGCCGTAGCGTATAATCTGGAATAAGGTCTTACGGTCAATCTGTATCATTTGCACGAGTGGAAACTGATTGGTTATAGAAATTGCACCACCTTGAAATCCCGCATTCAAGGCAATCGGGACGACGGGCCTTACAAACATACCTGCCGTGCAATATTAGCCAATGGTGGGCACGACCGAGTATTTCAGGTGGAATATTAGCGGTCAGTGTCCGCTCAGTCTCAAGGGGTGAACGTGATCCGTTTGTCAGTCCGATACGCTCACTGACGCGGAACACATGAGTATCGACAGCCATGGCTGCCTTTCCGAATGCCACTGATAGAATTACGTTAGCAGTCTTGCGCCCGACACCGGGAAGTGACAGCAGTGAATCCATATCGTCAGGCACTTTACCGCCAAATTCTTCGGTAAGTTTCCGTGCCATCCCTAATAGATTACGTGTCTTGTTGTTAGGGTATGAGACAGATTTTATCAGTTCAAATACCTCAGATTCGGATGCTGATGCTAATGATGCTGCATCAGGAAACACCTCAAAGAACGGAGGTGTCACCATATTGACACGTCTATCAGTACACTGTGCCGACAATATCACTGCAACAAGCAGCTGATAATGATCGGTATAGTGCAATTCCGTGGTCGGGGTAGGCATATTGACCCCGAACCACTCGATAACATTTTTATAACGTTCTTCGGTTGTCATTCGACAGACGCATACTGTCAGTGGGCAGACGTGAATTCCCGCAGGAAACGGCGGTCATTCTCCGAGAACAGTCGCAGATCGTTAACTCTATATTTGAGGTTGGTGATTCGTTCGATACCCATTCCAAGTGCGTATCCGGTGTATTCTTTACTGTCTATGCCGCATGCTTCAAGCACGTTTGGATCGACCATACCACAACCGAGAATTTCAACCCAACCGGTGTGCTTGCAGAATCCACAACCTTTGCCACCGCACAGATTACATGAAATATCCATTTCGGCAGAAGGCTCAGTGAACGGAAAGTAACTCGGACGCAGACGTATTTTTGTGGTTGGACCGAACATTTCACGGGCAAAGTAAAGCAAAGTCTGACGCAGATCGGCAAAGGATACATTCCGGTCGACATACAGAGCTTCAACCTGATGGAAGAAGCAATGCGCACGAGCGGAAATTGCTTCGTTACGGTAAACGCGTCCCGGACAAATGATGCGGATAGGTGGTTCCGAATGCTCCATTACGCGCGACTGTACGGACGATGTGTGAGTGCGGAGGAGGACATCGGGTGTACGGTTAATGAAAAATGTGTCCTGCATATCGCGTGCCGGATGGTCAGCGGCAAAGTTTAGCGAAGAGAACACATGCCAGTCATCTTCGATTTCGGGACCTTCGGCAACCGTGAAGCCGAGTCGACCGAAGATCTGGATGATTTCGTTGCGCACAACCGAAAGAGGATGGCGGGTGCCGAGCGCGACGGGGGCAGGAGTGCGTGTCAGATCGAGATCGGGATCAAGTGTGTCAGCGGTTTCAAGAGCTTCACGGAGCTCTCCGATACGTTGCTGTGCAAGATCCTTAAGAGCATTGATGGCTTGTCCGACCTCGCGTTTGCTTTCTGCGGGCACGAGTCGGAAATCATTCATAAGAGCAGGAATTTTACCTTTCTTACTAAGATATTGAATGCGTAGCTGCTCTACGTCTTCAAGTGAAGCTGCGGTCAGAGTCTCGACCTCTGCTTTTAATGACGCTATCTTGTCTAACATAGTCATGTCGTAGTTTTGAGAAGCAAAGTTACGAAAAAAATAATAAATGACAATTGCTTTTACTGTTTGTAAAATCAGATTTACTACCTTTGTTATATGGATTGCAAGAAGTTTGAGGATAAGATAGCCGAATCGGTTTCGAAGAATTCATTATTCACCGGTACTAAACCTGTCGGTGTTGCGTTAAGCGGGGGAGCAGATTCTGTGGCGCTCCTTGTGGCATTAAGGACTCTCGGATATGAGTGTGAGGCTCTTCATTGTAATTTTCATCTCCGTGGCGATGAAAGTGACCGTGACTGTCAAGTGGCACAGAATATAGCTGAGTTGACAGGCACCCGTTGGAATATAATTGATTTCGATGTCGTGGCACGTATGAAATTAACTGGAGAATCGGTGGAAATGGCTTGTCGTGAACTTCGATACGGATGGTTTGAACGTATGTACACTCTCCTCGGTCTTGATGCAGTAGCCATAGCCCATCATCGTGACGACCGTGTTGAGACCTTCATGCTCAACGCCATGCGTGGCACAGGTTTACGAGGTCTGGCATCAATGCGTCCGCGTCGGGGAATATATGTGCGTCCGATGCTTGGATGCACACGCTCTGAGATTGAATCGTATCTTGCGGAAAAGGGGATTGATTTTGTTACCGACAGTTCAAATCTTTCTGACGATTACACACGTAACCGTGTACGTCATCATGTCCTTCCGGCTTTACGGAAAGTGAGGAACGATGCGCTTGAACGGATATCTGAAACAATGGGACGTATTGATGATACCCGGACGCTGTATGAACATATGATTGCTGAAAAAAAGCGTAAATATGTCAGTGTCGACGGTAAGATAGATCTTTCCGGGTTGTTGGAAAAAGAGTCGGATGTGGCGCGGCAACTGCTGTATGAGCTGGTTTCGCATAATGGAGTAAACATGTCACAGACCATCGATATTATTTCTTCGGCTGGCGAGTCGGGGCGTAGGTTCGGTCCGTATCTCCTTGACCGTGGAGAACTATTATTGATGGGTGACGATGATGTTCTCCGTGCAGAAAATCCGATAAAATGGATTCCGGGAAATGATCCGATAAAGATTATGGAAATCGACAGAGCTGATTTTGCACCCCGTCGCGATCCTAACTGCATGTACATCGATGGCAGGGCATTTCAAGGTAATCCTGAATGGGAGATTCGTCCATGGAAGCATGGCGATCGTTTCCAGCCGTTCGGTATGAAAGGGTCACGTCTTGTCAGTGATTTGCTGAGTGATGCGAAATACAGTTTAGAACAAAAGAAAAAAGTACGGCTGCTGACACGCAACGGCGACATAATATGGGTAATAGGACTTCGGGCTTCCTCACATTTCAAGGTTAGTGACGACACCCGGCAAATTATAAAACTGACCGCCATGAGTGAATGACACTCATGGCGGTCAAGTAATGTTTTGTACGACGCCCCGTTGATCAGGCATTGCCTTCAACCACACCTGCAAGTTCGGGATCTATAATAATGCGTCCGCAGTATTCACAGACGATAACTTTCTTGTGCATGCGTATTTCCATCTGACGCTGCGGGGGAATACGGTTAAAGCAACCGCCGCAAGCATTGCGCTGTACGTAAACGATACCGAGACCGTTGCGTGCATTTTTACGGATACGTTTGAAAGCCTGCAAAGTATAATCGTCAATATTCGCTTCGAGAGCCTTTGCATCCTGACGAAGTTGTTCTTCTTCCTTGCGGGTTTCCGAAACAATTTCCTCAAGTTCGGTTTTCTTCTCGCCAAGTACGTGTATACGGTCTTCAAGAGTCTCGTTGGTGTTTTCAATATCGCGGTGACGGTCGTCGATCTGTCTGCCGTACTCGTTAATATGCTTTTCGGAGAGTTCGATTTCGAGAGTCTGGAATTCTATCTCTTTTGAAAGCAGATCATATTCGCGGTTATTGCGTACGTTATCGAGTTGCTCCTGATACTTCGCGATGCTTGCACGCGACTGGTTGATCTTCTCTTTCTCGGTGTTGATCTGACGGCGGAGGTCTTCGATCTCTTTCTCATATTTTGAGATACGGGTACGCAGCCCCTCGATGTCCGATTCAAGTCCCTCTACTTCGATTGGGAGCTCGCCGCGAACGTCGCGGATGCGGTCTATGCGTGAAAGGATAGTCTGGAGCTCGTAAAGATGACGAAGACGCGTCTCAACGGTCTGATCGGATTTGTTCTTATCGTTAGCCATATTAAGCTTACAGGTATTTTATTGGATTTCTTTCGTTCTTAGCAATAGTGACTGCAAAGTTAGGAAAAATTTCTGTAATAGCCTTAAATAAAATATTTCTTGAGCATTTCTCACCCTCGAAATGTCCTACATCTATCATACATAGTCTGTCACCGTAGTCAATAAAGTCATGATGACGCAGGTCGCCGGTAACAAATGCCTGCGCCCGTGATCGGAGAGCTGCTTCTATCAGCGAGCCTCCCGCTCCTCCGCATACGGCTACCCGCCGGATAACCGGTTTGCTATATTTCCCTTCTGAGTCAGTGTCAAGCCAGACGGACGGCACGCGGACTGTCTCGCAACCGAATACCTCACGCGCATGCAGGGCGAGTTCCCTTGCTGTCATAGGGGCGGGGAGTATTCCGACGGTACCAAGCCCGTATGGATCGGAGCCTGTTACAACTTCAGTAAATTCGAAGGCAGGCTCTTCATAAGGATGAGTCTGACGTATTGCATCTTCAGTAACAGCTCTTTTCCATCGGGGGAGTATGAGTTCGAGTCGGGTTTCTTTTTCTGTGTGGAATGTAAACAATTCGCCGACAGCCGGAGTAGCGCCGTCAAGTGCCCGGAATGTTCCTTCTCCGTTTACACCGAAACTACAGGAGTCATAGTTGCCTATTTTACCAGCTCCACAATCGAACAGCGCGAGCCGAACGCGGTCGGCATCACTGTCGGGTACGAATACGGTAAGTTTCAGCAGGTCGTTGTGTCGTGGATCCAGTATCCTGACATCTTCAAGACCGAGCATCGCAGCCATAGTGTGCGAAATACCGCCTGTCGTGCTGTCGAGTGCAGTATGGGTGGAATAGATAGTGACACCGGCTGCAATAGCGTTCATTATCACGGCTTCGGTAGGCGATGAGCCGGTTAACCTTTTCAGAGGTTTGAATATCAGAGGATGATGAGATATTATCAGATTATGGTTCCGTGCAATCGCATCATCAAGTACTTCAGGAGTGCAGTCGACGCATAACGTTATTCCCGTGCATTCGGTTTCAGCCGATCCTACCTGCAGACCGGTATTGTCCCAAGACTCCTGGATCTGCGGAGGAGCCACACGCTCCACTATCCTTAAAATTTCAAGTATTTTCATAATCGTTAATGTACAAAAGCCCACACTGCCAAGACGGGCGGTATGAGCTTTTGTATTACATAATCGTAATTGAAAGCTGGATTACTCTTCAGTTTCTTTAAGCGAAATCTTTAGTTCGTCGAGCTGTGACTGGTCTATTTCAGACGGAGCATCGATCATCATGTCACGACCCGAGTTGTTCTTCGGGAAGGCGATTACATCGCGTATCGAATCAAGACCGGCAAGAATGGAAACAAAACGGTCGAAGCCGAAAGCGAGACCTCCGTGAGGTGGTGCGCCGAACTTAAAGGCATTCATCAGGAAGCCGAATTTATACTGTGCTTCTTCCTCACTGAGTCCAAGGAGCTTGAACATTTTGTCCTGTAATACGGCATCGTGAATACGTATGCTTCCTCCACCGAGTTCATTGCCGTTGACAACCATGTCGTATGCTGTGGCACGTACTGCGCCGGTATCGGTGTCGAGCATTTCGATATCATCAGGATTCGGCGATGTGAACGGATGATGCATGGCGTAGAAACGCTGGGTCTCGTCATCCCACTCGAAAAGCGGAAAATCTATCACCCACAGACATGAGAATTTCTGCGGATCACGCAGACCGAGCTGTGAACCCATTTCCAAACGAAGTTCGCACAACTGTTTCCGGGTACGCATAGTCGGACCGGAGAGTATCAGCATCAGATCACCGGGTTTGGCATTGCCGCGTTCGAGCCATGTCCGAAGCACTTCATCGGGGTAGAATTTTCCCACCGAACTTTTGATAGAATTGTCTTCTTCGAGTTTAACCCATATAAGCCCCTTGGCACCGATCTGCGGACGCTTAACGAAATCGGTGAGTTTATCAAGCTGTTTGCGAGTATATCCGGCACATCCAGGCGCAACTATCGCTCCTACATATTCAGCATCGTCGAGAACAGCGAAATTGTGTCCGCCAGTCAGATCCTTGAGTTCTACAAATTCCATTCCGAACCGTGTATCGGGCTTGTCGCTGCCGTAAAGACGCATGGCATCGGCCCAAGTCATTCTGGGGAAAGGTTCGGTGAAGTCGATATCCTTTACATATTTGAATATGTGTTTTACGAGACCTTCGAACATCTGAAGCACGTCCTCCTGTTCAACGAACGACATTTCACAGTCGATCTGGGTGAATTCAGGCTGACGGTCGGCGCGGAGGTCCTCATCGCGGAAACATTTTACTATCTGGAAATAGCGGTCGAATCCGCTTACCATCAGTAACTGTTTAAAAGTCTGAGGCGACTGAGGAAGTGCGTAGAATTGTCCGGGATTCATGCGTGAAGGAACCACAAAGTCGCGCGCGCCCTCGGGCGTTGATTTGATAAGTACCGGAGTTTCCACTTCGATAAAACCTTTGTCATCAAGATAACGGCGGATTTCAAAAGCCATTTTGTGACGCAATTCAAGGTTTCGGCGTACGGCGCCTCTCCGCAGATCGAGATAACGGTATTTCATGCGCAGATCGTCTCCGCCGTCAGTGTCATCCTCAATTGTAAAAGGAGGAACATCACTACGGTTAAGAATCTTTAGTCCGGTTGCTTCAATCTCAATGTCTCCGGTAGGTATTTTCGGATTTTTAGCAGTACGTTCGGTTACACGTCCCTTGACCTGAATTACAAACTCTCTGCCGAGGTGATTTGCCTGCTCGCAGAGGTCGGCATCATTTTCAATATTGAATACTATCTGGGTAATACCGTAGCGGTCACGGAGATCGACAAATGTCATGCCGCCCATCTTTCGGGTGCGTTGCACCCAGCCGGCGAGTGTAACCTCCTTGCCCGCATCGGACAGACGCAACTCGCCGCATGTTTTGTCTCTATACATATTATATATGCAATTATGTTTGGTTTCTCAGTTATGATTCACAAAAATACTATATTTAAGTCATCCGACGAAAAAAAAGCTTCCAAAAAAAGCAATCAAAAGTCAGAGGTTATCTGAGCCGGGGAAAACAGACATACACAAAGAACAGCGGTCAGTAATAAAAATCTTTTCATAGAAAATATAGGATTAATTTTAATTAGTTGATCATTGCAATGCAAATGTAGTAGTGAAACCAAAAATATGCAAATATTCCATACTGCTTATTTCATGTTTTAAAATATAAACAGTGCACCAATATGATGACTGATGTGCTGGCAAAAAAACATATATAAATGCCAGCATACAAAATTTTTTAATTAATTTTGCAATCACAAACCAGTTAATCAATCATGAAATCTACAAGATCTCAAAACATTGTACTACCTCTTGCAGGAGCAGCTGTAGCTGCAGGGTGGGGACTTTCGGCGACATCGTGTCATAACGCTAAAGCCGACGAACCCAAGAAGCCTTATAACATCGTATATATTATGACCGATGATCACACAGCTCAGATGATGAGCTGTTATGATACACGGAATATAGAAACCCCTAATCTCGACCGTATTGCGCGCGATGGAGTACGGTTCACCAACAGTTTTGTGGCTAATTCGCTTTCCGGACCTTCGCGAGCATGTATGCTGACTGGAAAGCACAGTCATAAAAATGAATTTTACGACAACTCCACCTGCGTGTTTGACAATTCCCAGCCGACACTTCCGAAATACCTTCAGGAAGCAGGCTATCAGACCGCTCTGTTCGGCAAGCTGCATCTCGAGAGTCTCCCGACCGGTTTCGATACCTGGGAGATAGTTCCCGGACAAGGTGACTATTATAATCCGCGCATCATAAAGCAGAACGGAGATACGGTGGTGGAGCACGGGTATCTTACCAATCTGATAACCGATAAGAGCCTTGACTGGCTTGAAAACGGACGTGATAAAGATAAGCCCTTCTGTCTGCTCATTCATCATAAGGCGATTCACCGCAACTGGCTCGCCGATACATGCGATCTGGAGTACGCAGAAGATATCACATTCCCTCTTCCCGAGAACTTCTACGACAATTACGAAGGACGTGAAGCGGCAGCAAGCGCTGAGATGCGTATTGCCGACCACATGGATATAATCTATGATCTGAAGATGGATCGCGATGGCGAGACATCCCATTATAAAGAACTCTATAAGGATTATATCGGACGCATGGATCCCGAGCAGCGCGCGCGTTGGGATGAATTCTATGCACCCATCATTGAAGAATATTATAATTCCAATCTCACCGGTGATTCACTTGCCGAATGGCGTTTCCAGAGATATATGCGCGACTATGCTAAAGTGGTGCGCAGCCTTGACCGCAACGTAGGTCGCGTTCTCGACTATCTTGAAGCGAATGACATGCTTGACAACACACTGGTCGTATACACATCCGATCAGGGATTCTATATGGGCGAGCATGGATGGTTTGACAAACGCTTCATGTATGAGGAATCGCTCAACACGCCGTTAATCATGCATCTGCCGAAGGGTCTTGATGCCCGTGGTGACATCACTCAGATGGTGCAGAATATCGACTATGCACCTACTTTCCTTGAACTTGCCGGACTCGAAGTCCCTGCCGATATGCAGGGAAAATCGTTCCTGCCACTGTTGAAAGGTGAGAATCCCGATAATTGGCGCGATGCCATCTATTATCATTTTTACGAATATCCCGGCGAACATGCTGTAAAACGTCATTATGGCGTTCGTGACAATCGTTATAAACTGATGCATTTTTATAACGATATCGATGCTTGGGAGTTATACGACCTTAGTGTAGATCCTCATGAAATGAACAATCTGTATGGCAAGCCGGGCTATGAGGAAGTTACAAAAACAATGATGTCAAAACTGGCAAAAGCTCAGGAAGATTATGATGATCCGATTCGTTTCACTCATCCACTCCCTGAAATAAAGTAAAACTTAAAATCAGAAATAGCGATGACAAAATCAAGAGGATATATTCTCACCTTCTGTGCAGCTGCTGCCGGATTTCTTATGGTGGCATGTTCGGGGGCTTCTTCAGGTGAAAAATATTACGAAAAAGGTGTGATATTTCCTGCTGACGCTACTCCTGAACAGAAAGTGGAGATGGCATCGAGAGTTGTGCCTACGCCACGTCAGCTCGCATGGCAGGATCTGGAACTCACCGCATTCCTGCATTTTGGAGTAAATACGTTCACCAACCGTGAGTGGGGCGATGGCAAGGAGGATCCGGCTGTGTTCGCTCCTACGTCGCTCGACACTGACCAGTGGGTCAAGACTCTTAAAGATGCGGGGTTCAAGATGGTGATACTGACTGCAAAGCATCACGATGGATTCTGTCTGTGGCCCACGGAAACGACCGATCATTCCGTGAAATCATCAGGCTGGCTTGACGGCAACGGCGATGTTGTGAAAATGCTGCGCGAGTCGTGCGATAAATATGACATGCGTCTCGGACTCTATCTGTCACCATGGGATAGGAATGCAGAATGTTACGGTGATTCTCCGGCATACAACGATATGTTTGTAGCTCAGCTTACCGAGTTGCTCAGCAATTATGGTAAGGTTGATGAAGTATGGTTCGATGGTGCGTGTGGAGAAGGTCCTAACGGTAAGAAGCAGGAATATGACTGGGCACGGTTCAAGGAGACAATCGAGCGCCTGCAGCCCGAGGCTGTAATGGCAATTATGGGCGATGATGTAAGATGGGTAGGTAACGAGGGTGGACGCGGTCGCACTACTGAATGGAGTGTTACTGCCTATATGCCGGGAATTCTCCCCGGTTCCGACGAGCATAACGACAGTCTCGGTCTTGTTGCCATGTCTCCTGATCTCGGAGGCAGGGATATTATCGAACGTACCGACCGTGTGTTCTGGTGGCCTTCGGAAGTGGATGTGTCAATCCGTCCCGGATGGTTCTACCACGAAACAGAGGAACCACGCACACTGCAGCAACTTGCTACGATATATCTTGAATCTGTCGGACGTAATTCTGTATTGTTGCTGAATGTACCTCCGGATACCGATGGTCTCATCAATCAGAAAGATGTAGAACGTCTCGGCGAACTCCGCACATGGATTGACAAAAGTTTTGCTGACAATCTCGCAGCTGAAAGCGGATCCACTGTCACGGCGCTCCAGCCCGGAAGCCTTATCAATACGGTTGTCCTTTCAGAGGATATCAGCCGCGGACAACGTGTGGAATCTTTTGTGGTCAAGGCTTATACTCCCGAAGGGTGGCGTGAAGTTGCCGAAGGTACGACAATCGGTCACAAACGCATCCTCACATTCAATGATTTGATCGCTGACAGTGTGTATGTCGACATTACCGGTTGGCGCGGTAACTCGCATAATGCGACCCTCGATGGGGTGTACCGTATTGAGATGCCACGGAGCGAATCCATTTCATTCCGACGTCTGCCTGCCGAATACACACGTGCCGATCTCAAAGGCAAAGCGGCAGCCGCTCAGACAGCGGCTGTTGATGCCGACTTTAACACTGTGGCTGTAATGGATGGTCAGGATGGCTTGATCATTGACCTTGGAAAAACTAATGAAATTTCCGGATTCGGATATCTGCCTCCGCAGGACTCTGCCGATGGTGTTGTAACGCGATACGAATTATTCGTTGGTGATACTCCTGACGCGCTCAGTAAGGTTGATCTTAATGGCGAATTCAGTAACATCGTCAATAATCCGATTGAACAGATTGTTATTTTCGATGCTCCTGTTTCGGCACGTTATGTAAAACTTGTCGCTACTGAAACTGCAGTAGGGGGTAACGGACCGGCACGGGTAGCTGATTTTGCTATTATCACCCCCACACCGGCAAAATAAAATATTTCATTCATAAAATATACCGGACTGTTCAAAATGCATGGTCCGGTATTTTTTATGCCACATCACTTCAGGTGCTTTATTTTAACAGTAGAACTATACTGCCGGCAGTTATCAGGAGTGCACCGGCTATTACCTTTGGGGTCAGGGGTTCTTTAAGTATGAAAAATGCAAGCAGAATAGTTATGACTACACTCAGTTTATCAACAGGCATAACACGCGATACATCGCCGGTCTGCAAAGCTTTGAAATAGAATAGCCAGGACAAACCTGTAGCCAATCCTGAGAGGATAAGAAATATCCACGATGTGCGCGTTATGTTCCTGACCGATGAAAAACTTTCAGTAAACATCACTATTCCCCATGTTAACAGCAGAATAACCGTTGTGCGTATGGCGGTTGCCAGATTAGAGTCGATATCTTTGATGCCTATCTTTGCAAATATAGCGGTCAGTGCTGCAAAAAGCGCTGAAAGTAAAGCATATAATTTCCACATCTTCTATATCAGTTCAAGCGCGGTTGCACGACGGCATGCATCGATTGAGTTTTTTACCTGTAACTTGGCAAGTATTTCCTGCCGATGACGGCTAACAGTATGCTTACTGATATTCAAATGTTCGGCTATATCATTACTTTTCATGCCGGTTGCAATCAGTCTAAGTATCTGGCGTTCTCGGCTACTTAAAATGTTCAGGTCATCCGATGACTTAAGTTCCTCCCATTGTCCGGTCAGTGAATCCACAACGATACTTTTCGCTCTGATATCGCCTGTCGACGGACCGTAGACACATACGGCGTAACGCACCGCTTCAGAGCCGGGGTCATACACATAGTACATCCTGTGCAGTACATCTATGTAACCCGTATTCTCATTATTAAATCGTAAATTGCTAAGAAGATAGTAATTACGACGGGTTTTAGGATGATTCCTGATGAAATGAAAGAAACGCAATTCGGATAAGATTTTATTCTCACGTTCTTTGTCCGACATCAATGATAGAATTTTATTTTCCCAAATGGAATTTTCCTCATTATAACCTCCTATTCCCAATCGGTCGGCAAATCTCCCACAGTAGATTTTGCTGGTTTCAGCCTTGAGATCGCTGACCACCACTACCGCATTTTCAATTTCCGCCATACAGCGGGCATATGCATATAGTTCGGTATATTGTCCGGGTGCTTCATGTACCTGATTCCTCAATAAAGAATCAAGTTGTGAAAAATTACTCATAAATGGTTATTTTTAGCCATTGCCTGTTACGTTGTAAGTCCTTAACTTTGCAAAGTTAATTATTATATCGGTTATTCTGAAAGCAATAGAGAATATTAATACATTAAATAACAAATATGAAACAGACAATCCTTGTTTTACTCCTCATGCTTGCATTCAACTCTGTATCGGCACAGACACTTGAAAAAATGAACTGGTTTAACGAACCACAGAACTGGGAAATAAAAAACGGTATGCTTACTATGGATGTAACACCTCAGAGCGATTACTGGCGAATATCACATTACGGATTCACTGTTGACGACGCACCGTTCTATTATGCTGAATACGGTGGTGAGTTCGAAGCTAAAGTCAAGATTTCGGGTGACTACAAGGTTCGTTTTGATCAGGCGGGGATGATGATACGTCTCGACCATGAGAATTACATAAAGACAGGTATAGAATTTGTTGACGGCAAGTATAATCTCAGCACCGTCGTAACGCATACAACCTCGGACTGGAGCGTTATTTCCATTGATAAGCCGGTTGATTATATATGGATAAAGGCAGTAAGAAGGCTCGATGCGATCGAAATATTCTATTCTTTCGATGATAAAGAATATCATATGATGCGTAATGCATGGATGGAGGCACATCATCCGGTTAAGATCGGAATGTTTGCGGCTTGTCCGGACGGAAATGGATTTAAAGTGCGTTTTTCCGATTTCAAAGTCACTCATTTGCCTGATAAAGTACGTAGCGAATGGCTTAAAAATAACGCCGAATAACAATATTGGATAAGGTGTGTTGTTGAATAAAGCCTCAGATTCTGAAATAACGATTCTGAGGCTTTATTCACAACAGTCTATTTCAGACTGTCCAGAATGACAGAATTAGCCTTGTCCACAACTGAGGAATCAAGACTGGCAAGGTAAATCTGTGTAGTCATCTCGTTGTCGTGTCCCATCCCTTCACTGATAACACTTAGCGGAATCCCTTTTGACTTGGCGATAGAAGCCCAGCTATGTCTTGCCACATAGAGCGTAAGAGGTATGTCTAGTCCAAGCTTTTTTGCGATAATCTTGAGACTGTGATTTATACGGTAGCTGACATTCCGGTAAACGGCTCGTTCATTGACGCAATTTTTCCGGATAATAGGTAGAAGATAATCTGTTCGATTCTCCGGATATTTATCAAGAATCACTTGCATGTCCTTTGTCCATTCAATCACAAGTTTCTGCCCTGTCTTACGCCGGCGATATATTATGCGTCCGTCGGCAAGATCTGATTTCTTTAGAAAAGCCATGTCGACAAAACTCATACCTCTGAGCATGAAACTCAGGATGAAAATATCCCTTGCGAAGTCGAGAGTCGGAATTCTTGATAAATCGAGCGTTTTTATTCTCTTTATTAAGGATAAAGATAAGGCTCGTTTTTCAGTTTTGTCAATGCCGGTGTATACATGCCGGAACGGATGGCGGTTCTCGATAATATCTTCTTCTACTGCACGATTGTAAACGGCGCGCAGAATGCGTGTATAAAATGAAATGGTGTTTGGCACCACACCTCTGCGCTGATGCCAAGCCTGGTAGGCTCTCATTACGTCCGAATTAATTGAGTCGAGTGTAATATCCTCATATTGCATGAAACCGTTTTCCAAAGCATGGCTTGTCAGGAACTTTCTGAAGCTGTTAAGTGTCGTTGCATAAGTTTCGGATGTGCGTACATTACCGTTTTGTCGTAGCTTGATTATGATACCTTTCATAAAGTTAAACAGGCTGTATTCACTATTATACCGTTTAAATTCATTAATGACATCGTCGGCTGTGTATGCCATCTCTTTTTTATTAAACCTATGGATAATCTTTGAAAACCGCTCCATATCTCTACGGATGTGTTCACGGATTGACAGTGTCAACGATTCCCGGTTGCAGTCCACGCTGTTTATGACTATTGCATTGCATTCATCCCATTCCGATGGAAGCAGGTGATAGCCGGATAATAGTCGCCGCTGTTTTTTATCATGAGTGATTTGATAGTATACGGTTCCCTCATGTCCGGCAATGGACGAAGGTTGAAACTTTACTTTAATCGACGCCATATTTTCAAATTATTTTATAGTATGAAATGAACCGATAAGAGGGTATCTCCGCAGGAACATCATTATGAAAAATGGATTAAATATAGCATCGAAATCTGAGATATCAACTTATTGCGTATATCGAAAATCAACGACAGACGGCATGCCGAAAAGACACGCCATCTGTCAAAACCGATTCACCGGTATATAACTGTTACCTGCCGCATTCCGGACAGATACCTTTTATCATGTAATTGACCGAGTGTGGAGTGAAACCTTCCGGAATATCGATCAATGGTATTTTTGCCGATTCAAAACAATATGTAGTGTTACATCGCTCACAATAAAAATGAGCATGCTGGTCAGCGATAGTGTGACGGTTGCCGTTACGACACAGTTCGTACTTAAGTGAGCGGCTTCCGTCCTCGATAACGTGCACCACGTACTTGTCAGCAAACAGTTCAAGAGTGCGGAAAATGCTTGCCTTGTCCATCGAGAATTCCGAAGAAATCTCCAGTTCTGCCAGACTAACCGGATGCGAGGCTTTCATCAATTCCTTCATCACAAGAATCCGGTTGGCTGTAGGCTTAATGCCATTGTTTTCCAGGATCTGTTCGATCACCCTGCTACTCACGATACAAGTTTCGATATTCTTGTGCCGAAGGTCGTTTACTTCAGCCTACAGTAAAACCTAAGTCTTCAATCACTTCTTTAACGGCTTTGTCATCTGGAGTGCCCTGGATCCTGGTTTCTCCTGAAGCTAGGTCAACAGTCACATTTTTCACTCCCGGAAGTTTTGCGATATTCTTCTCGACCATGGCTTTACAGTGTCCACAGGTCATACCTTTCACCACGATAGTCTGTTCATTTTCCATATTTTCCGATTTTTTATTATTTGAGGTATATTTTTTTATCATTGCATGTATAAGTAGAATTATCAGAAGAACTGAGCAAATGCCCGGGAATAATCCTACATCAAGATGGCAGTTTGCATGACCGGCGACCATAGGCATTGTAAACCAGTCGCGAGGCATGAGATAATCTATGCACATTCCGATTGCTATGGCTCCGACAACTATAGTCCCGAGATAGATGGCAGCCGCCTTTTTGCCGAGAGATTTGCTAACGATGATGATCGATGCGAAATTTGCAGCCGGTCCTGCCATCAAAAGCACGAAGGCGGCTCCGGGGCTAAGTCCTTTCAGCATCAAGGACAGAGCGATAGGAATTGACCCTGTGGAACATACGTACATAGGCACAGCCACTATCACAACGGCAATCATTGACAGCAAGGGATAATCGGCAAAGAATGTGAAAAAGCCGTCAGGAACGAATACCGTTATTGCAGCTGCAATTATCAAACCGATAATGAGCCATTTCCCTATATTCTGGATCATTTCCACAAACCCGTAACGAAGGGCAGCCTTTATTTTAGCTCCGAAACTATCCGCTTCCGGTGCGTCGATGGTGTCAACTTCCATTTCACAGGAGGCGGCATTCTGCTTCTCTTCGCGGTTAACTAACATCCCGCCGATAAAAGCTGTGACAAGAGCTGCTACAGGACGGATTATTGCGAAAGCCGGACCAAGCAGGGAATATGTGGCGGCTATAGAATCGACACCAGTCTGCGGAGTGGCTATCAAAAACGATGTCGAGGCTCCGCGTGAGGCTCCGTTACGCCGCAATGACACGGCGGTGGGGAGAACTCCACATGAACACAAAGGTAAAGGAACACCGATCAGGGCTGCTTTGATTACCGCCCATGCTCCGGGACGTGAAAGATGATTACGATAGAATTTCCCGGGAACGAACGCATACAGTATTCCGGCTACCATGAAACCGAACAGCAGATAAGGTGCCATTTCGGCAAGCATATTTATCAATGAGTATAAAAATTTCATGTTGCAAAATTACTGCATTCCCACCGCCTGCATATTACAACATTTGCATATAATGTTGCAACTTTATGCATGTCATAGCGGAAGATTATATTTCGTCGATGCCTGTCCGCGAACCTGAATCGCGGAATTCGGAAATTGTCAGACCTTCTGATTTTTTGAATGCAGCGGATAAATGCGCCACACTTGAAAAACCAACCTGATCAGCAATTTCAGATAGAGTCAACACATTGTCAAACAGCAGTTCCTTAACATATTCGATACGTTGCGACATAAGATAACTCATAATCGTACGCCCTTCAAGGGAGGAGAATAACCTGCTTGCATAACGGAAATCCAGCCGGGCAGAATCTTCGATATAGGCAGAGAGTTTAAGTTTATTATCCTGAGCATAGTGACGGGCATAATAACGCACGGCAGCTTTAATTTTTTCAACTATAATCAGTTCCTGCGACTTCAAAGGCTCAAACCCAACATCTTTCAACCGGTCGTAAAGTCGGTTCATAGTAGCACTATCGGGAACTTCTGTAAAGGTGATGCTGCCTAGAGTCACTTTTGCATCAGCAATTCCTAAATCACGGCAAATATCTTCCACAGCCATCACACATCGCCGGCACACCATATTTTTTATATGAAGAATTTCAGTTGACATATGTAACAAAAGATAATGATAATATAACGCTGTACATAACTGTATAATTATAATCCTTCGGTAATCAAAAAAATAATTCCCTATAGTTAATAAAAACAAAGGATGCCGCGTTATAATCTAAATGGAATAATATCATGCGACAGATAATTAAGCATTTCACGGACGACGATCTATATAAGTTTACAATGTGTTGCGCGGTAATTGAAAATTATCCGCGTACGCAAGTGCGTTACAAGTTCAATGACCGGGATAACACAGTGTATCCTCAGGGATTCGCTGACGAATTGCGGGCTCAGATAAAAATGCTTGAGAACGTCATAATTACAGAAGAGGAGATAGATTTTATTCAGAAGAAATGCCAGTATATTCCGGCGTGGTTCTGCAGTTATCTCAAAGGATTCCGTTATGACAGTCGCTGGGTGACGATCAATCAGGATGCCGACGGACACCTTCATATAGAATTTGAAGGGTGTTGGAGCGATACAATTCTCCTTGAGGTCAAAGTACTGGCTATCGTTTCGGAACTGTATTATATGATGACCGGAAAGAGCGATAGTCTCGATTACGACAGTTACTATACAAAGTCATGGAACAAGGCTAACCGACTGATTGAGGCGGGATGTACGTTCAGTGATTTCGGTACACGCCGACGTGCTTCTTTTGAGGCTCAGGACACTGTTGTCCGGGCGATGAAAGAGTGTCAGGATTCGCACACCGGTCCCGGCAGGTTTGTCGGCACGAGCAATGTATATTTTGCCATGAAATATGATTTGGTTCCGATTGGAACTATGGCTCATGAATTTATATGTGCTATAGCCGGAATGTACGGACCGCAGATGGCGAACTATCTTGCAATGAAAACCTGGGCTTCCACCTATCGTGGAGCATTGGGAACGTTCTTGTATGATACTTACGGATGGCAGATTTTCAGCCTTAACTTTTCGGAGGACTATGCCAATATGTTCAAGGGGCTGCGTGTCGATAGCGGGGACAATTACGAGCAATTGGATCTGATAGTGAATAAATATAAGAGTCTTAATATCGATCCACGGACGAAACAGATAGTGTTCAGTAACGGTCTGAATGTTGATGAAGCCATAGAAATACAGAGATTCGCCGAGGACAAGTGTATTCCGTCATTCGGCATCGGAACACATTTTACGAACGATTTCGAAGGTGTGAAACCGATGAATATTGTAATTAAACTTGTTGCGGTGAAAATCACCGAATCGTGGCCGTTCTATTGCAGCACTTGTAAACTAAGTGAAGACAAAGGGAAATACACCGGCGATGAAGCTACAGTACGCCGTTTTCTTGAGACGATTCATCAGAACTTGCAGGAGACCCCCAGGAAGACGGTATGAGTCGTATACTCGGTATCCCCCGCAGGTAGTCCCCAATGATTGTCGGGGGAACCTGAGTAGAGACTGAAATCGGATATACCATATCCGATTGAAATTACAAGTCGGGTGATCTGAAAGTTTATACCTACCTTCAAATCTTTATTGAAATATCGGGCAAACTTGCTGCCTCTGGCACCCGGTGATAAAACCACTCCCGGTTCGGCGAACAGATAGAATCCCGCATCCTGATTTTTCAGGTTTATCAGACGTGGCGTACGAAATGCTATAGCCGGATTGAACTTAAACCGTACAGCATAATCGTTACTTTCATAATCGTTTCCCCAGTCGCCCATTTCTTCGATTTCTCCGGCAAATCCTAAACTGATCTTAATACCGAAATACTGGACAGGAAAATAGAGTCCGCTAAAACCAAATTCGTACCCATCGTTATTTAGTCCGGCGTTAAAGGCACATTCCCAATTATAGACCTCGTCATCGATTTTTATCGATTGGGCAGACGTGCCAAATCCAATTATAACAGACAGCAGTAGTAAGAATGTTTTTAAATGCGATTTCATATCGGGGACTGTTCATCATTACTACTGTTTTCAATAGCCCAACCTATCAGATTATATAGTATCGGCATCAGGGATCGACCTTTTTCGGTAAGAGAATATTCAACCTTCGGAGGAATCTCTGCGAATAATTCTCTACTTATAAGGTTTTCTTCTTCAAGTGTCTTTAGGGTTGCCGACAGAACCTTAGGCGATATGTCCGGTATGGCGCGGCTAATGGAGTTAAAACGGGTCTTCGGATTTTCAGAAAGCACGCATAGAATAAGGATCGCCCACTTGCTTGAGAATTTTGAAATAACACATCTGATCGGACATTGATTGATCCGGGTATATTTTTCTAAATTTTCTTTTAATTCCAAACGATTCATAATCAACTTTACTTACTTTTGGGTAATTGGCTATCGTTTATGTAACGTCTTGTTTAGTCGAATATTTGTCATTACTTTTGCAACTATCAATTTGATAGTTGCTAACTTCGGCAAAGTTAATGATAAATCAGTAAATATAAAAATTATGAGTGAAGTAAAGACACTTAATCAGGGCGAGAAGTTTGCCCATGCATCAGTAGGTTCATTAAAGACCTTTGAAGGAAAACAGTTTGTAAAGGATGCAACCGGTGCTACATCTTGCGAGATCTCCTTCGGTACACTTCCTACCGGAGCGTCTGTCCCGTTCTTCCATAGTCATCGTGAGAACGAGGAAAATTATATAATTCTTTCAGGTTCAGGACGGTTCCAGGTTGATGATCAGGCGTTCGATATTGCCGAAGGTTCGGTTGTGCGAGTGTCTACTCATTGCGACCGCAATATTAAATGTACGTCAGCAGAACCGCTTGTCTACCTCTGCATCCAGGCAAAAGAAGGGAGTCTCGGTGCTTACACAGCTACTGATGCCGACATGACAGAAAGAGAAAATCTTCTTTAATTGTCATAGAACATAGCAAACAGGAGAATGTGCTTCAAAATGACACATTCTCCTGTTTGCTATTGTTATATAGTATTGCTGTACAACATACAGTAATTTTTGCATTGGTGATGATTTTGTCGTAAATTTGAGCGGCTTAGAGCCTCAGATGTAAAACTATAAAAAATTGAATACCATGATTATTGGCATCCCTAAAGAGATTAAAACCAATGAAAACCGAGTGGGTATGACCCCGGCAGGTGTTAGCGAATTCGTAAACCATGGTCACAAAGTCTATGTACAGCATAGTGCCGGTGAAGGGAGTGGTTTCTCCGACGATGAATATCTCAAAGCCGGAGCATCGATTCTACCAACAATTGAGGACATATATTCAATAGCTGAACTGATCATCAAGGTGAAGGAACCTATAAAACCTGAATATAAGTTAGTTAGAAAGGGTCAGGTGCTATTTACCTATTTCCACTTCGCAAGTGACCGTGAGCTTACGATCGCCATGCTTGAAAGCGGAGCTACCTGTATCGCTTACGAAACTGTAGTAGGAAAACAAGGAGAGTTGCCGTTGCTGATCCCTATGAGTGAAATTGCCGGTAGAATGTCTATTCAGGAAGGTGCAAGATTTTTGGAGAAACCTCAAGGCGGTGTGGGTAAACTGCTGGGAGGTGTACCTGGGGTTAAGCCGGCAAAAGTACTGGTAATAGGTGCAGGTGTTGTGGGTCGTAATGCCGCTCTCATGGCTGCCGGTCTTGGTGCGGATGTCACCATCACTGACATATCACTAAATACTCTGCGCCATATGGCGGAAGTAATGCCCAGGAATGTAAAGACGCTATACAGTACACGTCATAACATCGAGACTGAACTTCCTACCACAGATCTCGTTATTGGATCTGTTCTTATACCGGGTGCCAAAGCTCCCAAGCTCGTCACTAAAGATATGTTGAAGCTAATGCAGGAAGGATCAGTGATAGTTGATGTGGCTATTGATCAGGGCGGATGTTTTGAGACTTCTCACGCCACAACTCATACCGATCCAATCTACACTGTTGACGGCGTTGTTCATTACGCGGTGGCAAACATTCCTGGAGCTGTACCGTATACCTCTACCATAGCGTTAATCAATGCAACCCTGCCATACGCATTGAAAATTGCTGATAAAGGCTGGAAAGAAGTCTGCAAAGAAGATCCGGGCTTCGCGGAAGGAGTCAATATTAATGATGGAAAGGTTACATTCAAGGCAGTAGCCGAAGCATGGGATTTACCATATAAGCCATTGAAACTATAACCTTATATATTTATCGTTTAATTGAAAGAGTTCGGTATAGTACCGGGCTCTTTCTATTAAACAGCGACTGTACCGAACGGAGATGGAAGATGGTGCTTCCTTCTCATCCGATATGGTGTCTAACGAAACACACATCAGGGTTTGCGATAAAAACGAATCATCCGGTCGGAAACGAACCGGGAATCAGATATATGTTGTCGCGACACTGAATCAACGAGTGTAGTGTCACCGACAACTTCACCTGTCATAGTAACTATGGCATATGATGGATGCTTGTCAGATAACATACTTACACCCATGCCGGTCCATTTATAATCAGTCAAACCCATCAGTTGTAGTAGTGTCGGATACATGTCAGCCTGACCGACTATTTCATCTATCCGACCGCTTACCGGAGAATTAAGAACAATAAAAGGTGTGAATTGTCCCTGCGAAACGAGAGAATCTGCCGGCGAGGTCATTCTTATTTCCTTGCGTGAACCGGCAAGTCCTTCGTGGTCTCCGGTAATGACAATAATAGTGCGGTCATAGTCCGGACGTTTCTTGATTGTTTCAATAAGAGTTTTAAGGGCTTCGTCGGTATAATGAGCTGTAATCATATAGTCCCTCAATTTTTCGGGATATCTGTTGCTGAATTCAATAGTCTGCAATGATTCAGGGAGCCGGAAGGGATTGTGTCCTGAATAGGTCAGTATCTGTATGAAACGGTTAGTATTGACAGGCCATATATCATTATCGGAAAGACGTTCTGCAACCTGACGGAGAAAAGAACCGTCCGATAATTTCGGCGGGTTACCTGCCATTTCGTCAAGCTTCCATGAATCCCGTGCCATAAGTGAGTCTATTCCAAATGATTTTACAACAAGTGCCTGATTCCATGTGGTAGGTGCATCCGGAGTCAGGATCAGAGAACGTGCTCCATTTGCCTCAGTCAGCGCGCGATTAAGTGTCGGGTAGGTATTTGAAGGATACGACATGCTGAATACCCCATTCATCATCGGAAACATTCCTGCGGTCAGTAAAAGCTGACAGTCGATTGAGCGACCCGAGGCAACTTGTGTAACCATGTTGGGAGCATAAAGCGTTGTGGAATCACCTATGAGGGAATTGAGATAAGGTGTGATTTCTTTACCGTCCGCTTTTGCTTCGAGAAGCCAGCTCTCAAAGGATTCGCAAAGGATAATGACTAAATTGTCGCGCTGTGATACGACAGTGTCGGGCAATGCAGTCAGAGGAAACAGTTGATTATGATCGCTTAGCCAGGTTTCGACTCTAATGCTGTCATTTTCCGTAATGAATTCGGTAGTCGTGGTAAGTTGATAAAAATAATCACCGGCAATAGTGAATATTGGTGTGGTACATGTCGAATAGTAACATGCTTCTTTCAGGTTAGAATATAACGAGGTGAACCCACCCTTAAGAATTATCAGTACAACAGATATAGATAAGGTTACCGCAGTGCATAACGTCCATTGTGGTAAGAGACTTGCCTTATATCTGTTTTTTTGGGCGGTTTTATATGCCCAGATCATAGTGCCTGCCGTATTCAGTGGCAGTAACAGGTCGGTGATTCGGAATGAATCCGTCACACTTGGCATAAAATCCTTAAGATTTCCTGCAATCAGATAACTTTCAATAGGAATTGACGTGAAGTAAGTGCGGCAATACATCAGATTGGCAATTAAAAGCACATCTGCTGCAAGCAATAATATTGTTTGTAAAAGGATGCTACGGCTCAGTACGTATGGAAGTGACAGAAGCAAGGCGACTGTCAACATAATTGTCCACAATTCCGGAAACGACATTGCACGGAATGTGGTCTGAGCGCACCACAGTATATCGAAAATGAGAAGCGTTCCCAGTGAACCGGAAAAAACTGCAAGAGTACTCCCTGAGAAAAATAAGCGTAAATAAAAAAAACCTTTCACTTTTGATCGAGAAGAAGATTGACTGCAAAATCAAGTATTGTATCATGACCTTTCAAAGCATCTTCCGGATTAAGATCAATTGCACATCCGGGAGACGGCTCAATACCGAATTCAGTAATCTGCCCTTGCGCATCAAGTACCGAGCATGCTGAAAAACGCAAACCCCACCCATTGGGCAGTTCTGAGGAAAAAGGCATTCCCGAGCCCCCTCCGGTAGTTGCACCGACTATAGTGACATTAGGCAAAAGACGCATTACCGAAACGAAATTGTTGGCGGCGCTGAAAGTCGAGCGGTCGGCAAGTACGACTATAGGTTTATACCACATTATTCTTCCGCTTTCAGCAGGGTCGAAATAGTAAGCGTAAGGTTCCGAAAAATCATCAGCTTCCGGTCCTGTCTTGTGAATCATATATCCTACGAGGGTTCGTTCTCTTATAAACCGCCGTACCCATTTCTCCACGTTCGTGATTTCACCGCCTCCGTTAGCACGAACATCTATTATTAAGGCAGAAGCTGATACAAAATATCCGAGCACATAGTCGATATTACCATCACCAAGGCCTGCTGAGAATGACGGATAACGGATATATCCTATACCGGCGGGAAGGATGCCATAGAATAAAGAGCCCAGTTGCTTGTAATTGAAATTAAAATAATATTGTTCGATGAGTCGCTCGTTAAAATTATCGGGATAATCACTCCACCAGTTTCTGTAATAAGATGTTTCGAACGGCGATGAGAGATTTGTGTGACCATCGCGCAATTCGTCAAGCATTTCAGCGCAAAGTGCGAAAAACTGACGTGAAGTCTTGCACGTAGCTACACGAGGTTCATAGACAGTTCTTATAGAATCCCAGTTAATGTTCTTTTCACGTAGAAAACAATAATGCTCATTGATGGTAGTCCACAGAGCTTCGAAATTTCCGTAAAATGTGTTGGAATATTCCGGCACATCACGACATGATGTTACTGAAAAAACAGATATGAGGATGATAAGTCCTGAAATTATTTTCTTATAGTATTGCATATTCTCAATATAATGCCGGGATAATGCGGGCATCCTGAGGCAATGAGCGCCGTTTCGGATGTAAGCTTATCCATTCGGTAGTGATACCTATTATCAGAGCGTGGTTGAATGTACGGGATGTCAGACCGTTCACACGCCAGGTTTCCATACGTCCGGAATAACCTATGCGCAACGATGTGGATCCGAACTGAAGATCAGCTGTCAGCATGTTGTCCCATCTGAACCAATCGCCCCACCATATCGGATGGACGAGTCCTGTCCGGTCGCCCAACCAAATTTCGTAGTAAAGTTCTCCGTAATCAGGTGCGAAAAACACACCGGTACATGGTATTGAGGTACGGTAACGTAGTGAAACGGGTAGTTTCCACAACGAACCGTTCCATGCAGCATATCCTGTGGCTCCTACTTGCCAGGAAGCTGTTGCAGATGCCGGATTATTACCGTTCCTTGAATTGTAAAGCCCCCCCAGATCTATACCCGTAATGCCACCTGCCCCAATACTGAATCCGGAAGGTAGCATCCAACGATGACACATGTCCCAGGATGCGGACAGCAGGGCACCGGTCATAGTGGAATTTCGCGTGGGATTCTCCGTGCGGTCAATACCTATTCCCAAGGCAAGCCGCATTACCCATCTTTCAGGGTTGAATTTCATTGCCTGAAGACGTTCGTAACGAAAAGCACCGTGCCAACCGGAATATTTCAAAGGTGAAAGATATGTGTCTGTCAGATGCGATGATCCGATTTCCATCATATATGATGACAGTACCGGACGAATTATCGCGTCATCCGGACTCTGAGCTTTGATAGATACTGCTTGATAAACCAAAGCAAGAAATAAAAAAATGTACTTTAAGATATTCATTTCTTATAATAGACGTCCTTGTCCGTCGCTTTCATCAATGAGTCCGTCTTCAGCTATATCCGAGAGTGTGGTGTTTTCTGTCTCATACTCTTCGGTGTCATCTACTTCATTATCTTCGGGTTCGTAAGGAACTTCCGGCTCGATTTCTGTAATCGATGCCACGGGATAGTTCGTCAGACGTTTCCCTTTGGCTTTGAATGACTTTACTCCGATGAATTCTGTTGCATCAATTTCGATATTTCCGCGTTCAGTATCCTCAAATTCTACGTTGAAACGGGCATTGGGTTCGTCAGTGAGTATTATCAGCCGTGACTTGGGATTGTCACCGATGAAGCTCTGACGTCGTGCTGTTGACTCAAAAGTAAACCGCTTGAGATAAGGGAAATTCTGCTGGTCGGCATCAAAAAGAACGCACGACCACACGTGGTCGGGTCGGAATTTCTCGATACGGACCACACCTTCATCGTAATGGTTCTGAAGATCGAATGAGGTTGTCTGGAACTCACCGTTATCATAAATGACGAGCAGCTGGTCATCAGCTGAAAATTCACCGAGATAGTTCCCCTGTCCTGAAGCATTGAGCCTCATGACATCCGGATCAAACCAAATTTTCAGTCCACCGAGAGTCGATGAGCCTTTTTCTTTAAGAACAATCTTCTGAACATCGTTCTTGGTGACAAGATTACCCATCGTACCTTTACCTTTAATGGCGAGCCGACTGAAATCGACATCAAACTGTATGGTCTTGAGACGTGGGTTTGATTTTAAAATTACTTTTACAATTTCAGCCTCACCATTTGGATTGGCTGAAAAATATTTGATAACTGATCCGGGAAGTCCCTGAGTGAGGTTATACTCCTTGTCACGTGTTACGCCTGTTACGGCAAAACGTTTCATCATGTAAGCACCGTTTTTGCCATTCCGGTATACTACATTATATATAGTGCGGGTGTCATTACGTTTAAAGATGTTTATGTGCACGACATCTTTGCCGATAAAGAGTTTTTCCTGTACACGGACCACTTTGTAACGACCGTCCTTGTAAAAAATTATAAGGTCGTCAATGGATGAACAATTACATACAAATTCATCTTTCTTAAGCGCGGTTCCCACAAATCCCTCTTTCCGGTTGATATACAGTCGCTCATTAGCTTCGGCGACTGTGGTTGCTTCGATCGTATCAAAGTTGCGGAGTTGGGTTCGCCGGGGGTAATTTTCGCCATATTTATCGCGAAGACTTTCATACCAGCGGATAGTATATTCGGTTATTGTGGAAAGGTGCTTGTCACATTCCTCAATATCACTGCGTAACTGAGCGATGAGTTTGTCACTCTCTTCAGCGCGGAAACGCAGAATACGCCCCATCTTGATTTCAAGAAGACGGAGCAGTTCGTCATCGGTGAGAGGGCGATCTTTCACCCATTTTTCCAGGCGAGAGCGTATGTGTGTTATAGCCTCTTCTTTTGAAGCACTTTCTTCGAAAGCCTTGTCTTTATAAATTCTCTTCTCGATAAACAGTCGCTCCAATGTGGCGAAATGAAGTTTTTCATTTATTTCACCTCTCTTAATTTCGAGTTGTTTACGAAGTATTTCCCGGGTGTGGTTTACGCTGTGACGAAGGACATCGCTCACCCCAAGGAAATGAGGTTTGTTATTCTCGATAACGCAGCAATTGGGTGATATCGATACTTCACAGTCGGTAAAGGCATAAAGTGCATCGATAGTTTTATCGGAAGAAGCCCCGGTCTGCAAATGAACAATGATACGTGCGTTCTCGGAAGTAAGATCCTCGACTTTCCGTACTTTGATTTTCCCTTTTTCCTGAGCACGTACTATTGATTCGCTGAGCGACTCAGTCGTCATTCCGTAAGGTATCTCAGTTACGGCAAGAGTCTTGGAGTCGATTTTCTCGACTTTTGCACGTACTTTAACTCTGCCGCCACGTGCGCCGTCGTTATATCGCGACACATCTATTGAACCGCCTGTGACAAAATCGGGATATAATGTGAATTCGTCACCTTGCAGATAGGCGACAGCTGCATCAAGCAGTTCATTGAAATTGTGAGGGAGAATAAGCGATGACAGACCGGCTGCGATACCACCGACTCCCTGATAAAGTAAAAGGGGGAATTTCGCAGGAAGCGTTACAGGTTCCTTTTTGCGTCCGTCATAACTCATTGTCCACTCGGTTACTTTAGGATCGAAAAGAGTGTCAAGAGCGAATTGTGACAGACGTGCTTCAATATATCGGCCGGCAGCCGCCGATGCTCCGGTGAGGATATTTCCCCAGTTACCCTGTGTCTCTACAAGCAGATCCTTCTGTCCGAGCTGAACGAGCGCACCGTATATCGAAGCATCACCGTGGGGATGATACTGCATGGTATTTCCGACGATATTGGCGACTTTATTGAAGCGTCCGTCATCCAGGGTCTTCATGGAGTGAAGCAGCCGTCGCTGCACCGGTTTCAGTCCATCGTTGATATGCGGAATCGCACGGTCAAGTATCGTATATGAAGCATAATCGAGATACCAGCTTTGGTACATGCCGCGGAGCTGATGACGTATGATATCGTTAGAGGTGTCGACAAGCATGGTCGTTGTAAAACCTCCGGAAGCAGCTTCCTCATCATTATCCGAAAAATCATCATCGGTATCCGGTAATTGAGTGTTCAGTTCATCGTCATCTATGTCGTCCATGATTCTAAGGGATCTATTTGCAAATAAAAGTGGCTGACTCTTAATATTGAGTCAGCCACAAAGTTAGCTTTTTTATCCGACTTTTACAAGAAAAATTATTTACATTATGTCCGGATTGTAATAATTCAAATGAGTATCATATCTGCTGATCGGCTCCCGTCGAAGGTGTTGTCGGCGTGTCGGAACCCTTGAAAAAGCGTGCCAGATATTTCTCCTGGAACCGCTGAAGGAGTTCCCAGAAATTAGGAACGAACAGAGTTCCGATAACAGCATTGATAAACATGCCGAACACTACGGCTGTTCCAAGCGATAGACGGCTTGCTGCACCTGCACCGGTGGCGAACAACATAGGCATTACACCGAATACGAAAGCAAGCGCTGTCATCATGATCGGACGGAATCTGATCTTTCCGGCATTGAGGGCTGACTCGCGTATGGTCTGACCCGATTTCCTGAAATCGACGGCGTATTCAACGATAAGGATTGCATTTTTCGCTGAAAGACCGAGGAGCAGGATAATACCGATCTGAGTGTAGATGCTGATGCTCTGCTGCATCAGGATACATCCGATGATTGTACCGAGAATTGCGGTTGGCATTGAAATAATTACCGCAATCGGGTCGGTCCAGTTTTCATATTGTGCGGCAAGTACAAGGAAGGTAATGAGAATGGCAAATATCATCACCATGCTTATGGTAGTTCCGGCTTGCGATTCCTGATATGCTTCTCCGGTCCATGCATAAGAATATTCATTGCCAAGAGCATCATTGAATACTTCTTCCATAGCCTTTATTCCTTCGGAAGAACTTGTGCCTTTGGCTACAGAGGCAGTCAAGGATGCAGTCTGGTACATATTGTAACGGTCAACTGACGGCTCACCCATGACAGGCTTTATTGTGGTAAACGATCCGAACGGAACCATTTCACCGTTTGAGTTACGTACAGTCAGCTGGCTGATACCTGCAATGGAAGATCGTGTGGAGGCATCGGCACCGATATTGACCTCATAAACTCTGCCAAAATCCACGAAGTCATTAACGTAACTCGTGCCCATGTATGCCGACAGTGCGTTATACACATCTTCGAGAGTAAGATTGTAGAGTTTGACTTTGTCACGGTCGATGTGCAGGTTGTACTGAGGTACGACACCCTCGTATAATGAAGTCACGGAAGCTATATGAGGATTTTTTTCGGCATTTTCCTTGATTCGGGCAAGAGCATCGGCAAGTGCTTCCGCTCCAAGGTTATTAATGTCGAGCAACTGCATTTCCAGGCCGGCGCTTGAACCGAGACCGGGAATAGCCGAAGGATTCAAAGCAAATGCAATAGCTTCCTGATATTGCGCGGCAATGGAATCGAATTTTTCTATTACCGCATCCACAGAATGTTGCTTTCCTTTGCGGTCTTTCCATGGTTTCAATATAACGAACATAGAACCGAGGTTGCTTGACGACCCGCCTCCGGTTATACTTGAACCCGATACGGACATTACGTCCTTCACTTCAGGGACAGCTTTCATCTGATTGGAAAGCTCTGTCATAATCTTATCCGTACGTTGTAGCGATGCTCCTGTCGGCAGTTGGACGGAAGCCATAAAGTAGCCCATGTCCTCCTGAGGTACATACGATGTCGGCCATTTTACAAATCCCCAGAAAGCAACTGCGGTTATAGCTACATAAAGTGCTATTGCTACCGCCGGACGCTTGAGGAACTGACCTACGATACGCATGTATGTGTTGAGAGTGGCATCGAACCCTTTGTTCCATGCGCGGTAAACGATGTTTGATCCGGGTTTTGACGGCTTTAGAAAGAGCGCGCACATGGCGGGGGTGAAAGTAAGGGCATTAAATCCGGAGAAGGCTGTTGAAACGGCAATGGTAAGCGCAAACTGTTTGTAAAGTTCGCCTGTGATTCCCGAAACAAATGCTGTGGGGATGAATACCGACAGGAGTACGAGGACTTCGCCGATTACGGGACCCTGCAGTTCGACCATCGCTTTCTCAGCCGCCTGCCTGGCGTTGAGTTTCCCCTCGTCGATAATACGCGAGCAGTCTTCTACCACCACTATCGCATCATCGACCACAATGGCAATGGCAAGAACCAGACCGAACAAAGTAAGGGTATTGAGGGTGAATCCCATTATCTTCATCACGGCGAATGTCGCGATAAGTGATACCGGGATTGTTAACATGGGAATTACCACCGCACGCCAGTTCTGGAGGAATAACAGAATGACGATCATGACCAGTAACGAAGTCTCGACAAATGTCACTACAAGCTCATCAATAGAAGCCGAGACGAAATCGGACGTGTCAAGAAGTATGCGGTAGTGTACACCTTCGGGAAGATAAGTCGACAGATTATCGAGTTCCTTGATACATGCTTCCGAGACTTCGAGAGCATTTGAGCCGGGAGTCTGCGAGATACCGAGCATGGCACCTTCCGTACCGTTTATTCTCGCCCGTTGCGAATAACTGTTGCTGCCGAGATCCACACGTGCGATATCGGACAGGCGGAGCATACTGCCGTCGGAGGATGTACGGAGAACAATGTTGCTGAATTCTGCAGCATCCGTAAGACGACCGCGTGTGGTGAGAGTGAACTGAAACTGTTCGTCACCGGTGGCAGGGGCTGCACCCACTGAACCTGCTGACACTTCCATGTTCTGCGACTGAATCATTCCCATCACATCAGCCGGGGTGAGTCCGCGAACCTGCATTTTTTCAGGATCAAGCCATACACGCATACTGTACTCACCGGCACCGAAAGCATTGACATTACCGACTCCGTCAACTCTGGCAAGTGCATCGGTCATGTGCAATTTGGCGTAATTGGTCAGATAGAGAGCATCGTATCGTTCGGGATCGTCAGCTTCGAGGGCGACGAATAATATCATGTTGCTTGAACGCGACATTACCGATACACCCTGCTGTTTTACGGCTGCCGGAAGTTGTGCTTCGGCAAGCGATATACGGTTCTGCACTTTAACCGCCGCCATATCGGCATCGGTTCCATTTTCAAATGTAATGGTGAGTGAGTAAGAACCGTCGCTTCCAGATGAAGAACTCATATAAAGCATGCCTTCCACTCCGTTGATCTGTTCCTCAAGGGGAATTCCGACTGTCTCGGCAACTGTTTTGGCATCGGCTCCGGGATAACTTGCCGTTACCATGATTGTGGGAGGTGTGATGTCGGGATATTGAGCTACAGGGAGCGTTTTCACAGTGACAAGTCCCGCAATTACCATAATGACGGCAATCACGATAGAAAATATCGGACGCTGAATGAAGAATTTGGAGAACATGACACGTGATTTATTTAGTTAGAACGGGGTTTACTGTCATTCCGTCGCGGACCTTAAGCAGCGCCTTGGTCACATAACGGTCACCGGGCTTGATGCCTGAGGTTATAACACGCAGTGTGTCCTGATAGAGTTCTCCTGCTACGACAGGTGTGTACACAACACGGTTTGAGTCGTTAACGACATAAATGTATTTTCCGAGCTGGTCAGTTGAAATTGCAGCATCTTTTATTAATATAGCGTGAGGCTCGACTGCGTAGGGGAGGGCGATTGTACCATACATTCCTGTACGTAATTCTCCGTCGGGATTCTGGATTTTAGCTTTTACCGCTACGGTTCCGGTGGACGAATTAACTTTAGGATCGAGATAATAGATGTTTGCAGTATATCCGTGGGAGAGTGAATCGGCAAATGAAACCGGAATATGGTTGTAGTCTATGTTGTTGAGTGAATTTCCGGTGAATGTCATGTCAGGCGCGTAGTCATCCTCAACATAGAAAGTAGCGATCATTACAGCGTCATCATATATCGTGGAAAGTTTCACAGGTGAACCGGCTCCTGAGAGGTATGTACCCGCGCTGTAGATATTATCCGACACATGTCCGTCGAACGGCGCACGAACGGTGCAGTAACTCAGGTTGGTGCGGGCGGTGCGTAGGTTGGCTTCAGCCTCATCTATCTGAGCTTTTGCACTTTCCATTGAATTTTTAGCTTGCAGGACTTCCATTTGTGACACAGCGTCACTTTCGAGTGCTTTTGTCATTGCAGCATACTGGCGCGATGCGTAATCATAGGCGCTGCGTGCCGATGTCAGGGAAGCCTCGGCTTGTCGGACGGCATCGGAATAGCTTTGACTTTCAATAGTGAACAGAACAGCTCCTTTATTTACAAATTCGCCGCTCTTATAGTTGATTGAATTCAGATAACCGTTCACCCTCGCAACCAGATCGACAGTGGAATTGGCTCCTAAAGTGGTGGGATAAGTTCGGGATAAGACTATGGAATCGGTGAACGCCTCGGCAACATCGATGTCGGGTGTCTGTGTGGTTTTCTCTACTTTCTCCTTGTGGCTGCATGATGTTGTGGCAACTATTGTCATACATGTTGCGGCAGCTAATATAAGTTGGGATGAAATTCTCATATAGTGAAGTATTATAGTGTTATCAAATTTAATTCCAGCCTCCGCCAAGTGATTTGTAAAGAGTAATCAGAGCTGTCAGCGCATCACCATGGGCGGTTATAAGGGAGTTGGTGTACTGTAGAAAATTCATCTGTGCATCCGCGACGTTTGTGAATGATGAATTTCCGCTTTTATACAGGTCGGTTGAAAGTGTAAGGGAGGTTTTGCTTTCGGTTATGACATCTTCGAGAGATTCGATGCTTTGGAGTGAAGTGATGTAGTCCGACATGGCATTATCTACCTCTGTTATGGCGTTCATGACGGTAGAATTGTAGTTCGACCATGCTACTTCGAGTTGAGCCTTTGCATCGGCAACATCTGCTCTTCTCGCAAATCCGTTGAACAGAGTCCAGGTAAGTGTCGGAGCAACGGTATATCCGAAACTCTGCCCGCTAAAAAGATCATCGACATCGTGAGCGGCTGTCGATATGGAACCGTTGATTGTAAGTGCCGGTAAAAATTCCTTTTTCGCAACTCCCACAGCTGCTGAAGCTTCTGCCATCTGATATTCTGCAGCTACGACATCGGGTCGACGTCTCAGCAGGTCAGCCGGTATTCCGGTAGAAATTACCGCGTGGAAATCGGGGAGAGGTGCCTGTACAAATACAGCGGAGGGTAGATCGTGAGCATAGATTCCGAGCAGTGTTGCAATTGTGTTTATCGCTGTATGTATCGACTGTTCGAGTCCGGGAATTGTAGCGACCGTAGAGAAGTAGACCGTTTTTGCCTGTGCTACATCAAGGGCAGATGCCAGTCCCGCTTCATGTCGGGCTACGGCTATATCGACAACACGCTTCTGAGACTTGATGTGATCGTTAGCGACTGCCAGTTGCGATTGCCATGTGCGAAGCTGAATATATGAAGTCGCAATTTCTGACCCTACCGTAACCATCATAGCATCATAGTCGGCTTTAGAAGCATTCCATGCTGCTTTTTTCTGATTTGCCTGAGCGGTTATTCGTCCGAACAAGTCAATTTCCCAACTTACCGACGCGCCCGCCGAAAAGTAAGAACTATTTGTTGCAACGCCTTTATTGCCTGCCATACGTCCTGAAGTGCGTGCTTTGTTCCATCCTGCGTTAACTGATACAGTCGGGTAATAGCCGGCGCGGGCGGCATCCAACATAGCACGTGCCGATGTTACCCGGTTCATCGCTGAGTAAACATCAAAGTTATTGTTGATTCCTATTGCTATCAAAGAGTCGAGAACAGGATCATTTAACTGTTTCCACCAGTGATCGTCATCAGGGGTGGTCATACTGAACTCCGATGCATATTGCCACTTTTCGGGAATGGAGTCGCGTAAGTGTTCAACCGGATTTGCCATAAGCTGTGTCATAGCAGTCAATGGTAGTATTAAAGTGATGAATCTTTTGGGAAAATTGTACATATCAGAACGTTTGTTTATACTTTTTAAAACAAGAATAATAAAGAAATGTTGGCTAACCTGTTACAGATGTGTGACATCGTCATGAGAGAAAATAATTATAGTTATGGTTATGTAATAGATTGATATTCAATGTTGTTGGATGTAATCCAGGTGTGAATGTTAAATTATTGTGAAATATTTTACAATAATTAATATATATTTGCTATCAATATGGTGGATATAATCTTTAATACTGACTTATCGTCTGTAAATCAATAGTATTAATTTGATATTATAAACAATAGAAAACAATAATTTTCATTTGTTAACTCTATAATTAATGTTTTACGTATCTATATTTTAAATAATAATCTCCGGCGATAACTCATGATTTGATTATAATGTAAAATAGAACTAATTTTGCATTGCAATCAATCAATAATCTACGCGTCATGAAACAGACTTTTGTAACCGTTTTTATTTATATCGCAACAATTATAGCAGTAAGTGCGGTAGCAAAGCCTGAATTAGCGACAAATTTCCCTCGTACAGGCGTCGATACAGGCGATGTAATGATGCCATCGTTGGCAGAATTACTTGGCGAAGATGTAGATGATTTCGGCGAGTTTGATATTTTCGCGGAACTGAAAGAAGATATTGTCGGTTACGCAAGCAAATATCTCGGAACACGCTATCGTAGCGGTGGTAAAGGTCCTGCCGGTTTTGATTGTTCCGGTTTTACAAGTTTTGTATTCCGCAATTTTGGATACGAACTCAGTCCTACTTCAAGCCAGCAAGGACTTCAGGGCGAATCAGTGAATATTGATGAGGTAGAAGTCGGTGATCTGATGTTTTTCAGTGGTCGTCGCGGCGGCAAGACAGTAGGTCACGTGGGAATGGTAATAGATGTGGATCATGAGAACGGAACATGCAAGTTCATACATTCCAGCACATCACAGGGTGTTGTGGTCCAGAATTTTCCCGATGGAGGGTATTACAGCAAGCGTTTCCTCCATGCACGTCGGGTACTTGATAACGAAGACTCACTTTAAAGTATATACATTTTGCTTAAAACAGTGCGCGTCAGGACCGTGTGGTTATGACGCGCAATTCATTTAAAGAGTCATTTTTTCGTGCTGACTTAAATATTCGTGCATATTTTTGTGGAAAATTGTTGTATTTTCGTGCAGATTTTTGTTGTTTTTGCATGAAAATATTGATTATCAGAATGAAACGCAAGATTTATGCAAAACTACTTGAATGGAAGAATTCTCCTCGCCGAAAACCTCTGATATCTTCCAGTAGGAGTAATGTTTTCTATGTGTCCCTATCGGGAACAAGAAAACATTGTCAACTTTCCGCTATTTACCGCATTTGCAATGAAAACCTGGACAGTTTCCGTAATGAACCAGACGAGATAATGTACGAAAACTGCTCCACGTCTCGTCTGTGAGAGGTTAGTCTTTGTCGTTTTCCGAAAGTTATTCCAATGAAGAATCTATCACTTGGATGGGTATCAAAAAAAAAGTTCACAGGGTGGGACAATTTCTGGAATCTTCTCCAAGGTGTAGAAGATTTAACTCAGGAGTATTTGCTTCAGATTATTGCAAAATCCACTAGTGACATAGGATTAGGATAGGGAACAACATAATCAAAGTCTAATTTTTAAACGGTAATCTTTGGAGATCTATATCCACGAGTATTATAACAGCGGGTTTCATGCTTATAGCGAGCAACCGCTATGGAGGCACTTATTCCATTTTTTCTTGCCTCTCTTGCAATTGTATGGACAACGACCTGAGGGGTTAGGTTATTTGGCTTTGCTGACATAATATTACACCATTTTTGAGGAGGTATCAGCATCTCATTGGCAAATTGATCGGCTTCTCGTTCTTCTTTAGACTGAGATGAATAGTCACTCTCTACAGAGATATAGGATACACCAGCGGTAATATGGTGGATGATGTGACCAATCTCATGTAAGACATCAAATACTAACTTGTCTAAATCATTATGGTGATATGTGACCACAATTGCAGGATTTAAACCAGCCATCATTGAATAGGCATCTATAGGGGCAGCCTCAAGTTTTGGGATCTGAATATAAATAATTCCGTTTTTATTAAGAATCTCCTTCAAGACATCAGAAGTAAGCGTTCCGGCATTTGCTGATTGAGCTATGTTTTTTGCCGCCTCCAATCCTTTTTCTGGAGAATATGCTTCTGTTATTTGTGCTTTTATTGCCTCTGACCATGCTAAAAGTAGCCAAGTGCGCATATTTATCTCATCTATTCTAAGTCTTTCACTCCGCTTAAAATAGCCATTAGTATTTGCCTCCAATACATGTAATCCATTGAGATCTATCTTCAGTCGTCCCTTGAGTGCTTTCAATCTATCTGAAACTCTTGAGAATTCGATGTTGTAGAACTTGTATAGTACATTCATGTTAAGACGAGACCGTAGCGACATTTCTTCTGCCTCAGCGTTTCGTTCCACAACATCAAGATCTTCATGACACTTTTTGACGTAATGATAACGGTTCTGGAGATTCATCCAATTTTGAAAAGGAATGCCGAGTGCTCCTTCCAATTTTATTGCAATTGATTCTGTTATATTACGTTTTCCCTTGATTAATTCACTCAAATTTGGCGCAGGCATCCCAATAACCTCAGCAAAGTCCTTTTGCTTAATACCACGTGCCTTGAGCTCCTTCTTAAGCACACTCCCCGGATGAGTTGCCATAGCCGGAATGATGGATTTAGCGTTTGTTGCCATAATGAGTTGAATCTATTTCTATTAATCGTACTTCTATACCTTCTTCGTGTTCAGTGAAAATAAGTCGTTCAACACGTCCATTATCAATTCTGACTGAACTCTCGTTACGGTATTTTAATTTTTCATAATGCAGGTAACTATAAGCTCTCAGATCATCAGCCCTATCAACAGAAAACATCAAATCCACGACCCCAATATAATCTTCAATGAAGCTTTTATTGCGGCACAATTTTTTATATCTACTGTCTTTGGTTTTGCCTGTCTCATATAGTTCTTTCAGAGCATTATCAGCGAATGTAACGTTCATGTGCGGTGAAATGATGTGCAAAGATAGTTAAAAATTACCAATTATAGGTAATTTTTGAGTATTAAAAATTATTGCTGTCCGATAAAAATATTTGAGGCAGGATAAAATTAGGGCTGATTCCATTTGGTGGAGTCAGCCCTTTTAGTTTAGTTTGTGTTCGGCAAAACATAATTCTAAACTATTGGCAAAAGTAGTCATTTTAGCGGACAGCCGCTGTATGGTCAGGTGATAAAATTACTTGACAAGTCAAAAATTCTTGAAATCAGCCGTGAAAAGGGCGGAGAGAAGTACATCAAACGCTTTAATGCGTGGATCCATCTCACGGTGATGCTCTATGCCGTCATCATGCGGTTCGACTCACTGCGCGAGATAACATTCTCTTTGCTAGCCGAAGCACGAAAATTGGCGCATATTGGCATAACCTTCAAAATCGGGAGGAGCACCTTAGCCGATGCCAACAAACGGCGTCCGGAGACTATATTTGAGGAGATTTACAGGCATTTGTACGGAACTTACCGCCATTGTCTTTCTTCGGACAGCCGGAGTCGGAAGGAGCCAAAATGGATGAAAAGGCTACAGATTATCGATTCAACCACGATCACGTTATTCTCCAATCTTCTTTTCAAAGGTGTGGGCAGACATCCCAAGACGGGCAAAAAGAAGGGGGGCATAAAGGTGCATACTGTCATACACGCCAACGAGGGAGTTCCGTCTGACATAAAATTCACCTCTGCTGCCACCAACGACTCTTTCATGCTCAAACCATCAAACCTGAGCAAGGGGGATATAATGGCTATGGATAGGGCATACATTGACTATGAAAAGTTCGAGCAGTTGACCGAGCGGGGCGTCATCTATGTGACAAAGATGAAAAAGTCTCTGAAATTCAGCATTCAGGAAGATGCGATGTGGCAGAATGCAGATGGACTGATGGAAGTGAGGGTACAATACGTCACTTTTACAAAACAGAAGAAGGACGGAGAAACAATCACACATCATGCCCGCATCATAACATACGCCGACGTGAGAAAACACAAGCTTATACGTCTGCTTACAAACGATATGGACTCTGATCCGGATGAAATCATAGCCATATACCGCCAGCGGTGGGAAATAGAACTGCTTTTCAAACAGATGAAGCAGAACTTCCCTCTGAAATACTTCTATGGTGAGAGCGCCAATGCCATCAAGATACAAATCTGGGTCACATTGATTGCCAATTTGCTTCTGATGGTGATGCAACGTGGATTGACCCGTGCATGGAGTTTCTCAGGACTCGCTACCATGGTCAGGATAAATCTGATGTACTACGTGGACTTCTACAGCCTGTTCAACCACCCTGAGAAAGACTGGGAAACCATACTTGGATCAGCTTCCGGTGCGCCTCCTTTACCATCCCTTTTTGACTGAGGGGGCTTGGATTTACAAAAAGCGAGACTCGACCGCTTGAATTCTGCGGTCGAGCCATACGTTTTAGGCATTAGCGAGTTTTATCGGACAGCAATAATTAAAAATAATTTTCACTGCCACATGAACTCTCAGGAAACATCAGTCGAGGAGACTGACAAGTTCTTTCTACATGTCTTCGTCTATATCTCTGTAGCGGGTACCTAGATAATGTACGAAAGTTGCTTACGTATTATCTGTAAATGGGTTGCAGATCGACGGTGAAATTAGTCTGTGAGGTGTTTGACTATGGCATCAAGTTCCTCCGCGCTGATAAGCCCCGGACGATATAGTGAGGCTGTACTGTCGGGCATGATAAATCCTACCTGCGGAACAGCAGTAATGCCAAACGCGGCTGCCGCGTTGCGGCAACTGTCTACATCTATCTTCATGAAATAGGCTTTATCTGAGTATTTCTTAGCTGCTTCAGCAAAAATTGGGGCAAACATACGGCATGGACCACACCACGATGCTGTGAAATCAATGATTACGGGTTTATCCATAGGTTCGGGCATCTGTCCGGCAGGTAAAGTGAGTATGGTCTTGTCACTTGCACTTGATTCGGCAGAAGTCTGAGCTGTTACTGTAGTCAGCGAAAATGCAGATAATAATACTGCAATGGATGTCAATAATGTTTTCATGAATGATAAACGCTGAGATTTTGATAAAAGTTTTGATTGTCAACTGGCAAATCACAAAAATAATGCCCATGAGAATTTCACGAGCATAAAACATATATATTTGTTTTGAATTTTATTTAGAACTTTGACCTACTTCTTTGTCGACGGTTCCTCCACCTTCCAATACATTGCCCGAGAACGTGCTTCCTACAAACGAAGTTTCTGGTTTAGGATATTGAGGATAACTTATACGTCCTATGTAAGCTCCAGTGATGCTACTTCTAAAAGTACAGTTAGTAACACTGCAATCCAATATGGAAATACTTGTGCCGGAATTAACATTTGAAATATATGCAATAATACCTCCTGAGGTAGCAGTATCATATAATGGATTGTCTCCAATCAAATCACATAGAATCTGTGACTCAGTAATTGAACAGCCTTTTATTGAAGTCTGTTTCTGATCGGAATTAGGTATTTGTGAAATAAATCCTGCCGGATACTGAGCTTTTAATGTAGCATTAGAAATATGGACATTTTCAATTGTTCCAGCAAAATACGGAGCTATTACTGCAGAACGTGGTGTATCACCGTCTCCGGCTGTCAGATTCTTAATATTTAAATTTTTAACGGTAAGCTTATCCAAAACATCTTTCGGAGAATAGAAAAGGGAGGATGCTTTTTTACCTCCATCTGATACTACTGTATTCAGAACAACATTTGATATTGTGTAATTTCCTCCGTCAAAGATTACGGTTGATGCATATTCGTCCGGAATTCTAATAGGATCAACTTCTGTGTTATTCAGATCCAGGTTAGTAGTGAGTTTCACTGTCCATCCTCCTTCACGAACATCAAGATCATCAGAGAGAGCTTTTCTAAGATCATCAATAGAATTCACATAATATGTTTTGGTAGCTGTATCTTTTCGCGTGATATTGCTTGGATCGTTGGGATTGTTGGGGTCTTCCGGATTCTCAGGATCAACAGGTGTAACAGTTCCACTTGATGGGTCATCTCCATCGAATTGTGGAGCGATACTTATAACAAACTCAGTCGGGTTGCTGAATAATGCGCCATATATATTTGTGCGGTAGTTACGTTGAACCGACAGGTTTGAGATCTTCTTACTAAGCAAGGGGTTATTTTCATCCGTTTCTATTACTTTGAAAGTGAGATCAGGTAATAAAGACTTACCATCACCGCACAGTATATAAGTCATGCAGAGGTACTCGTACTTGTCAACGGGGAATTTTGCGCTCTGAGGAATTGCAGAAGAATGAAATGTATAATCAACATCTTTAGTTGCACTTACTGTGCCATCTATCAGATTGAGGTTACTTGGTAATCGGACAGATATAGAGGATTTGAGAGTTGAAATATCTTTATCGAGTTCATTCAAGTCGGATGTCCCGATATTGATCTGTGCGAAAGGACGTTTAAGGCTGATCGTTTGGGTTGTTTGATTCGGAGAAACGGTTAGTTTCTTATTGGCAAAGAAGGCATCGAGTGTCTCATCGTTTGCCATTAATGAAGAGTAATTTATAGTAATAGATCCGTTATCTTCAAAATTATAACAGTCCGCATCAGGATTTTGAGCCCAAAAAACGATATTATAAGTTACACCTGTGGTCAATGGGATACTTATGGTATTATTATCGGGGAAATTTTTGATAGTTTCTTTAAAAAGATATTCAAATTTATTCTCCTCATATACAGCATATATCAGTGTTTTAGCTCCTGAACCATCACCATATGCACGACTTTGAACAGATGAAGGTAAATTTATAGCTATATTTACATTCACTGTCTCATCATCAGGTATAGGAGCAGTTGTATCAGTGCATGCTGAAAAACCGATAGCTGTAAATAAGATCAGTAAATAGCGTCCAATAGATTGGCTTAAGTTGTTCATATTAGAATATTTGGTTTTAATTGTTTTAATTTTCCAAAATTAAGCTAAATAATTACATTTACTATGACAAATAGCGTTAAAAAAAGTAAATTAATTAAATTCTTCCATAATTCAGATATAAAATGTGGCTTGATGTAGAACCAATCAAGCAAAGAATCACTCCAGCTTCACATAAAAGCTCACTTCCGAAGCTTTTTTGTAAGAGTATAAATTAAGGTTTTTGAAATATAAATATCGTCTCGCATCAATTACATCTTTTCTGGAACTCTTCCGTCCACTGCCTTGCACGCTCGCGCGGCTTTATGGCCTGGGACACGGGAAACACCATGTAGCAGATGCGAAGGTTCTCTTTTGGACGGACAGTGACAGCCCGTGACGTGGGCTAATTTGACACGAAAAATAACCTTAACTGGATTGAATATTGATAATAGGGTAATATTTCGTGATTGCTTCATTGGCATTTCAAGAAATAAACACAAAAAATAACCATGAAAAACTTAGGCATAGCTCGCAGGGTAATATTTCGTGCGTGTTACCTTATCTAATCAAATACATTGTCCACCAGATTGACTGCTTCAACTTTCTTGCTGTCAACAATTTTAGCGTATATCTGTGTCGTCTTCACGTTGGAGTGACCGAGCAGTTTACTCGAGGTATAAAGGTCTGCTCCCAGTGTCAGCATAATAACCGCGTAGCGCTTTGCTTGCAGCTGTTATTCAGAACTGCGGGATCGTTTATGAATAAATGAAAGCATTATGAATATGGATGTAGCCGCTAACAGAGATCCATACAATGATGCAGTTGCTGGAAATCCTGTTTTTGAAAGTGCCATCCCACCGACTGTAGCGCCTATGGCATTTCCCAGATTGAAAGCTATCTGAACAGCTGCGCCACCCATAAGTTCACCTCCTGGAGAGTATTTCAACAGAAGTAATTGCATCGGGGAAGAGAGAGCAAACAGGCAAGCCGTGGCAATCAATACAGAGATAGCTGTCAATATCATACTTGATGATTCGAAATATATCGACAGCAGTACTGCGGTCATAATAACAGATACTACAAGTGCAATCTTTCCCGGTGTGAACTTGTCGGACAGTATACCAGCCACGTAGTTTCCTACACACATTGAAGCACCCACAAATATCATCAGTATAGGTATATATTTTTGAGCAAGTCCTGCCTTACCAACAATCGGGGTCACATAGGAGTACATCGAGAAACAGCCGCCTTGGCAAAGTATGGTAAAGAGTATGAGAATCCATGGAGCCGGACTTTTGAGGAACCTGAATTCACTTTTAATATTTGAATGGGGTAGACTTCCAACGCTTTTTACAATAAAAACAAACATGAGCAATGTTATCATTGCCCAAACAGCATTGAACATAAATATCCACCTCCAGTTCAGTGTATTAGCGATAAAACTTCCAAGGGGTATACCGAGTAGATTGGCTGTTGTCATACCAAGAGTCATCAACGAAACAGCTGTTGTCTGTTTATCCGGCATTAGTCTGCTCGCCACTATCGAGCCTGTTCCGAAAAACGCTCCGTGGGATAATCCGGAAATAAAACGGCTTACAAGACCCATTTCGAAAGTTTTGCTAAAGGCAAACATAATATTACCTACCGCTAAGATCGCCATAAGTAATATCAGAATTTTCCTCAACTCCCAGTTGCGGAGAAATATCGCGCAGAGAGGGGCACCGACGCATACACCTATGGCATAGATCGAAATCAGGTGACCGGCATCGGATACACTCGTATGAAAAGTATTGGCTAAATCAGGAAGAATGCTCATCATGACGTATTCGGTCATGCCTAATGCAAAGGTTCCGAAAGCAAGGGTCAATATTCCTTTTTTCATTTTGATTATTTTGTTTAGACGATAAGAGGTATTATCATGCCGGCAAAAATAAGCAATATACTGCCGACAGCGTAAGTCACTGTATAGCTCATAGCGGGTATGGTACTGTCAAGGTTGTCCTGAATGGCACCGAGAGCCGCAACCGCATTTCGGCTGCCCGCTACACATCCTAACGCAATGGCAGGATGCAACTTGAATAATTTGGCAGCTATCAGTATGGAAAGAATGAGCGGAATTGTAGTACATACGATACCGACAAGGAAGAATTCCACTCCTACGGCTTTAAGTCCTGCAAGGAATGTCGGACCTGCTCCGAGTCCTACCACTGCTATGAACAAGTTAAGTCCTACATTATTCATAAACCATATGACAGGTCGCGGAATACGTCCGAATGTAGGACGCTTATTTCTTAACCATCCCAGTACGAGACCTGATAGAATTGCACCGCCGCTCGTGCTTAGCGAAACTGGAATACCGTTATAATAAAACGTCAGTGCACCGATGAAGCAACCTATAGCTATGCCGAGTCCGATGAACATTACATCGGTAGTCTCAGTAGGACGGTCGGAAAAACCAATTTCAGCAACTGCATCGGCAACATCCTGCGGCAATCCTACGAGTGTAAGTACATCGCCTTTTTCAAGACGTGTCTGAGCTTTTATCGGAATACTTATGTCGTCGCGCATTATCTTACGTACCATCACGCCGCGCATATAGTCCTGCTTGCGTAGTTCTGATAAAGTCATTCCGGCACCACCCGATTTTGAAACTGTTACGGGCAGATTTTCTGCCGTAAAATTTAATAATTCGTGGTCGGTGACTTCAGAACCAATCCAGCCGGCATTGTCAACTATCGTTTCGCGCCGTCCGCTCAATACTATAATATCGCCTTTCCTGATTTTTAAATCGGGTTGTGGATCCTCTATATCACCACGGATCCGCAGACGCTCTATGAAGTGGCGTAATCCCAGTTTCGCCATATGGCGTTCCAGTTCGGCAACCGTTCTGGGATGATCGAAATACTCCGACTCTGCTCGATAAGCACGGAATGAGATCGGTCGGTTGGCTACGAAAGTGCCGGGATCAGGTACAATGTCACCGTTATCCATATCAGCTTCGAGTTGCGCTGTCTGCTTCTTCACTTTCTTCAGACCGCCAAGCAGCCGCGGACCCATGTTGGCAATTACCCAGGCTGAACCGATTGTTCCGAATACGTACGTCACAGCGTAACATGCAGGGATTATGCTTATCAGCTGCCTGGTTTGATCATCGGGCAATCCAAGAGAGCTAATAGTGCTTGATCCCACCCCGATGACCGCTGAGAATGCCTGTGAACCGGAGAAAAGCCCCACAGCCTGCCCTTTGTCATAGCCCATGAGTAAGCTTACTACCGCGACGGTGACAATACACAACACCACTTCCACGCAGGCAAAGCCTATTTGTTTAAGACCATCACCTTTAAGCGAGCGGAAGAACTGTGGACCCACAGAGTATCCGATGGCAAAAAGGAACATCATAAACGCTACCGATTTTAGAGTTTCTGAAACCGGTATGTCCAGTTGTCCAATTATTACACCTACAATCAGAGTAGCGGTTACCGGCCCGAGTGAGAACGACTTGATTTTTAACCCTCCGATCCAAAATCCTAAACCGATTGTCAAAAAAATCGGAATCACAGGATTATTTCGCAATATCCCGACAATACCTTCGTACAACATAAATAAATAGTTTCTTGTGCATTTATAACGTCAGGCATGCCGAATCTGTTTGAACAATAGTTTCTGTTCTTTCCTCTAACGTTGGTAAAATTCTATCGGCAGTTTGTCAGGATCCTCAAAAAAAGCGAAGCGTTTTCCGGTGTATTCGTCAATCCTTGCCGGTTCGTGAGAAATACCCTTGGCATCGAGTTCCGACAATGCTTCGTCGATATTCTCAACTTCAAAAGCAATGTGGCGTAATCCGCATGCCTCAGGATAAGAAAGTCGTGAGGGAGCATCGGGAAACGAGAACAATTCAATGAGATATTCGCCGTTAAGCGCCAGATCGCACTTGTATGAATTCCGGTCTTTACGATAATTTTCGGCGAGTACTTTGAATCCAAGTATCTCGGTGTAGAATGTCAACGACCGGTGATAGTCAGAGCATATTATCGCTATATGATGAAGTTTCCTTATATTCATAATCAGGTTTGTTAATGGCGTTTATTTACTATGTCGTTTAAGCAGTTTTTGAATCAGAATACATGTTATATAAGTCAGACATAAAAAGAATAAAAAAGTCATACTTGTTATGAACAGGTTGCAGTCGTCGGTATATACAGTATTCCTTATAATTAAGGTAATGATTGCACTCAGGGTAATTGATAAATACACATTATGATGGTTCATATGCATTAGTTTTCGCTTTTTGAAAACCACAAAGTTAGCAAAAATAACATTATGCCGTGGACGCTTATCTATGCATTTACGACACACTGGGCAATTACGAGGACAGGCCGACGGTTTTCTGATGTTATTATTCATTTTGAAGCGGTTTATTTAAGTCCGTTAACGATTCCCGATTCTATGTCAAAGTGGGATGGGTCAGATGGAATTTCGTCATGGTTATACTTCTGTTTCCCGTAGGTAAGATTGATTGAAAGTTTTACCGTAAAATAAGTGTTCTTTCTGCAGTGAGCATTAGATGTGAAAGGTGTAAGTGGAGAAAAATTTTCGGTTTTCATCCAGTAATTTTTCATTAGATTGAACACGCCGGTCTGTAATGTCCATTTTTTTCCTTTATATCCTGCCAAAATCATGTTCATGGGTTTATCTGTGATGATCTGATCGCCATACATATAGTTATCCGGTCCTGACATCGTTGAGGCTGAAAATATGAAATGTTTGTAATTAGCATCTGCACCGAAATGTAAGCGGAATATATTTTTGACAAGATTATAATTTGTTCCCCGACTGAAATATCGCGTATAATCAGGAGAAATCCACAAACTGAGATAATGGTCAATTGGAGTTACGACAAACATCGCATTGGTTTGTAGTTTCTTGAAATATTTCTGATTCTTATATGACTGCACAATATGACTGCACAAATAAACCGTCTTCATAAGCTTGAAAATATTTTAAGAATCTGAAAAAAAATATCAAATGGCGACTGCACAGTCGTATTAATCTGGAGCACAGCCAACCTAATCGGGGAGAGTGTTGTTAAGTGAATTAGATGGCGATTTTATACTGACACGCCACGACATTCAGATTTACACATAACAACGCTATATGGAATTAATTGATTGGATTGTGAGAACGCTGCGCGAAAATCCTGCGATCGCAATATTTCTCACATTAGGTATCGGCTTCTGGGTTGGTAAGTTGAGATATAAGACGTTCTCTTTGGGAACTGTTACCTCTGTGCTGCTCATAGGGGTGCTCGTCGGACAGCTCGATATACCCGTGCCAGGACCGCTGAAACAGGTATTTTTTCTACTCTTCCTGTTTGCCATCGGCTATAGCGTAGGTCCGCAATTCTTCGCATCTTTGCGTGGTTCGGGACTGAAACAGGTAGTGTTTGCCGTAGTGATGTGTGCCATCGTCCTCGTTTCGACTATTGTTGTCGCCAAGATATTCCACTACAATGCCGGAGAGGCTGCCGGACTGTTTGCCGGAGCTCAGACTATCTCGGCTGTAATAGGTGTTGCGGGTGACACTATCAACACTCTTGATGCCTCTGCCACCGACAAGAAAGCATGGACTGATATTATCCCTGTGGCATATGCCGTCACTTATATATTCGGTACAATCGGTTCGGCGTGGATACTCGGCTCGCTCGGTCCGATTATGCTTGGCGGACTAAAGAAGGTGAGACAGCAGACCGAAGATCTGGAACGCAGCATGAACCACAGCAGCATCAGTTCCGATCCTGCACTTGTAAATGCGTGGCGTCCGGTAGTCTATCGGGCATATCACGTTGAGGGAAATATGTTCGACACTCCTCAGACTGTAAAGGCAGTCGAAGATTATATAGAGAAACAGGGTTTGCGACTATTCATTGTGCGTGTGCGTTCGGGAGCCACTGTCACTTCTCAACCCGCACCCGATTTCGTGATCAATAAGGGTGATGATGTTGTTGTATCGGGACGCCGTGAATTTCTGATAGAGGATGAGTCCTGGCTCGGTAAAGAGATCTCCGATGCCACCCTGCTGACCTTCCCTGTTGAGCGAATCCCCGTAATGGTCGCCTCCAAATATGTCGTAGGAAGCACCGTTGATAATTTCCGCTCTTCTCCTCACGCCTATGGAGTCATTATCGACAGTATCAAGCGAGGAGGCGTAGAGGTTCCGGTTACCGCATCTACCCGACTCCAGCGCGGTGACATACTCACTATCAGTGGTCCGGTGTCCGACGTCAATGCTGCCGCTTCGTATATCGGATATGCCGACAAACCTACCACAGCCTCCGATATGGTGTTTATCGGTCTCGGAATTGCAATCGGCGCGCTCATCGGTGCCATAGCCGTTAAAGTCGGAGGTATTCCCGTCAGTTTGTCGACCAGTGGCGGTGCACTGATTGCCGGTCTCATACTGGGGTGGCTTCGGTCCAAGCACCCGACTTTTGGCTTCATTCCCGACTCGGCGGTGTGGGTTTTCAATAACGTGGGACTTAATATGTTTATCGCTGTAATAGGCATAGCCGCCGGTCCGACTTTTATCTCCGGACTGCAACAGGTAGGCTGGCAATTGCTGGTAGCAGGCGTTATAGCTACGTCGTTACCTCTTATTATCGGTATCATCGTAGGTGATAAAATATTCAAGTTCCATCCTGCCATCACTCTGGGCTGTGTGGCGGGCAGCCGAACAACTACAGCTGCACTCGGCGCCATTCAAGACTCTCTTCAGTCGACTGTTCCGGCAATGGGTTACACCGTGACCTATGCAATAGGCAACACCCTTCTGATACTATGTGGTCTCGTAATGGTCTTTGTAATGTAAAAACTTAAGAAACAATATAATATGGCTTCTAATCTCCGCAACAAAGAACGCGAACTCTCCAAAATGAGTCCGTTTGAAATCAAGAACACTCTTATAGATCTTGCCAAAAAAGACGCAAGGAAATCGACGCGCCAGTTTCTCAATGCAGGTCGCGGTAACCCCGACTGGATCGCGACCACTCCGCGAGAGTCCTTTTTCCTGTTGGGACAGTGGGCGTTGAGTGAATGTACGCGCACGTTCAAGATGGATCCCGGTGTGGCCGGTATCCCCGCCAGCAGCGGCTCCATGGAACGCCTCCAGCGTTTCCTTATGTCCAATTCGGCTCTGCCCGGAGCCGTACTGCTCAATGAAGCCATCAAATACTGTACCGAGACACTCGGTATCGAGCCCGACTCGCTCGCCTACGAATGGGCAGAAGGTATAATCGGTGACCAATATCCGACTCCGGTGCGTATGCTTGCACATTGCGAGGAAATCGTGGCTGCCTATATGGCTCAGGAGATGGGAGACAATGCTCCCGGTCTGGGAAGGGAGTACAACTTTTTTGCCACCGAGGGTGGTACTGCAGCCATGTGCTATATCTTTGACTCACTCCAGGCAAACCACTTGGTAAACAGTCATGACCGCATTGCCCTTATGACCCCTATCTTTACCCCCTATCTTGAGATACCCGGTCTCGACCGATATCAGTTCGACGTTGTCAATATCCAGGCCTCTCAGATGAATGCCGACGGGTTGCACACATGGCAATATCCCGATTCGGAGCTCGACAAGTTACGCGACCCCTCGGTGAAACTACTCTGCCTGGTCAACCCCTCCAACCCGCCATCATATAAGCTTGACGCCGGGTGTATGAGGAAGATTGTCGATATTGTGAAAAACGACAATCCAAACCTCATGATCGTGACCGACGATGTCTATGGTACTTTTGCCAGGGACTTCCGCTCGCTGATGTACGAACTGCCCCAAAATACACTGTGCGTTTACTCATTCTCAAAATATTTCGGAGCCACAGGTTGGCGTCTGGCAGTCATTGGTCTGGCAAAGGAGAACATTTATGATCGTCTCATCGCCGACGAACCTGAAATACAGCGCAAGGACCTCTTCGAGCGTTATCGCAGTCTCACTCCTCAGCCTGACAAGATTCCATTTATCGACCGCCTGGTAGCCGACTCCCGTGCCGTAGCCCTCAACCATACTGCCGGACTCTCCACTCCTCAGCAGGTACAGATGGCGCTGTTTGCACTCATGTGTCTAGTTGACAAAGAGAATAAGTACAAGAAGACAATGCAGGACATGATCGAGCATCGACTCGATGCCCTGTGGAAATCAGCCGGTCTGACTTTGGTGGAGGATCCCGATCGAGTTGGCTATTACTCTGAAATCGACATTATGGTGTGGGGCAAGAAGTTCTATGGCGCTGAATTCTGCGACTGGCTTAAAGCCACCTACGATCCGCTTGACATAGTGCTCCGCCTGGCACGCGAGACCTCGGTAGTCCTGCTCAATGGCAGCGGTTTCGCCGGTCCTACCTGGAGTGTCAGGGCGTCGCTGGCAAATCTCACCGAGGAAGATTACGTCGCCATCGGTAAAGCCATCAACCAGATTCTCGAGTCCTACCATCAGGAATATCTCGCCTCCAAAAAATAACATCAGACCATATCATTGAAGAGCACCACAAAAGTTGGACAGAACTTTTGTGGTGCTCTTCCGTGATACGTTCAATCAGAACTATCTTTTACTCGGCGATCAGATATTAGGGGTGTCCCAAACTTTGGTTTTGGTGCAGGTCGCTTTTGCAGTAAGGGAGCCTATGGTAAACTCAAATTCTCCGGCTTCAAGAGTCCAGCGGTTGTCGTAGTTGACAAAGGCAAGATCGCTTGCGGGAATAGTGAACGTCACGGTCTTGGTCTCGCCCGGATTCAGATTGATTTTATCGAAACCTCTCACACGATAAGCATCCGGCGTGATGGATGCCACAAGGTCGGAGGAATAGAGCAGTACAGAGTTCATGCCCTCTACGTTGCCCGTGTTCTTCACGTCGATAGTGATGGTCAGAGTATCGGCCGCAGTAAATTCTGCCTTATCCACTTTCAGATTGGAATACTCGTAAGTCGTATAGCTCAACCCGAAACCAAACGGCCACTGGACGTCAATGTCAGCAGAATAGTCGTAAGCTCCCGCCATAACGGGTACGCTCTCGCTGGGTTTGTGATCGTAAGTTGTAAGGCTATTGGTCCACTTGGGATATGTATAAGGAAGACGGCCGCTGAAGTTGCGCTTGCCTGAGAGCAGGAGTGCCAAAGCATCCCCACCGTAATTGCCGGGGAGAAGCACATTTACAACTGCCGATGCAAGAGGCTCGATTTCACGGACAATACGCGGACGTCCGCCATTGAGTACCAGTACAATGGGTTTGCCGGTCTTGGCAAGAGCCTTCACGAGATCACGCTGATTAGCCGATAGGGTAAGCTCATTGATATTTCCCGGGGTCTCGCAATATGAGTTTTCGCCTACACATGCCACTATCACGTCGGCACGACTTGCTGCCGCCACTGCACGATCAATCCGCAGGTTTGCTTCTTTTTCCCATTGCCCGTAATCCTCAACATAATCCATTCCGGTTTCGAGGATGACGTTGGCACTTCCGAATTCGTTGGCGAGCGCTTTGTAGATTGTATTATACTGCGAATGGAAGATTGGATCGTTGGTACCCTGCCATGTATACGACCATCCGCCATTGAGCGAACGCATGGAATTGGCGTTCGGACCTGTTACCAGTATTTTTTTGTCCTTAGATAATGGAAGAGTATTATTTTTATTTTTCAACAGTATCTCGCTCTGAACTGCCATTTCCAGAGCCTTGAGAGAGAAATCTTCCGACGCAAACTCAGGATAATCCTGATAGAGAGTATTGGGTTGACTGAAAAGATTAAGACGAAGTTTCAGGCGGATGATACGGCTGACGGCATCATCGATACGACTCATTTTTACCTTGCCCTCTTCAACGAGTTCTTTTAGAAGATTGCAGAACTCCACATCGTTGGGAGTCATCGACATATCCACTCCCGCATTGATTGATTTCTCTATAGCCTCCTTATAGTCGGCAGCCACTTTGTCACGGTTCCACAAGTTGTGAATATCAGCCCAATCAGTCACTATCATTCCGTCCCAATTAAGCTGTTCTTTGAGCCATACGGTCAGTAGTTCGTAATGGATATGCATAGGCATACCGTTGATTTGTGCCGAATTGACCATCACAGAGAGAGCGCCTGCCTTTATTGCCTGTTTGAAAGGTGCGAAATACTTTTCCCTCAGTTCTGTGAGGTTGATGGTTGCAGGCGTACGGTCTTTGCCGGAAATCGGGTTACCGTAAGCCATATAGTGTTTAAGACATGCTGCGACATTCTTCGTACCAAGATGGTTATTGTCACCACCCTGATAACCTTTCACCATTTCCACTGCCATAGCGCCATTGATGAACGGGTCTTCGCCAAAACTTTCCCAGATGCGACTCCAGACCGGATTTCGACCCAAGTCCATGACGGGATTATATACCCAGGGAATATTGCAGGCACGTGCCTCGTAAGCTGTCACCCTCGCTCCCTCACGAACAAGTTCTCGGTTAAGTGAGGCAGCCATGTTGATTTCCTGCGGAAAGAGAGTGCCACCCATGGTGTAGGTTGAGCCATGATTCTGATCGACTCCATAAATATCAGGCACTCCTATCTGTGTCATCGAGGCTTCCTGGATCTCAGAGATCAGACGACACCATGTTTCAGGCTTCTGCGCGCGACCAAAGGGTACATTAAGTACCGATCCGACCTTATACTCTCCGATAATACTTTTTATTTTGGTTGGGTCGAGCTCCGGCTTGCCGTCTACGAGAGTGTCGCAGAGTACCTCATCGATGGTCACCTCACACATCTGCCCGATTTTTTGTTCGAGAGAGAGATTTGATACAATCTGTTTTACCTGCGATTCAAGATCGGCATCATATGGTATTGCCGGCGCACTCTGTTGAGAATTCCTTCCGGAGCATCCGGCGAATAAAAGAGCCAGGGATGGAAATATAAATTTTTTAAACATCAGGGGTAGTTTTATTTCTTGTTTGGTTTACTGTAATACAGTGCTGATAAATCTATTGACATGATTACGATACATATCTTCGTTATGAAGATTTTCGAGATAATATTTGGGTATCGAAGTATATCCGAATTTCGCTCCAAGGATTGCACAGGCTATTGCTCCATTTGTGTCGGCATCGCCACCTTCATTAACCACTGCAAACAGTCCGGATTCAAATGAATCCGCGTGCCAATAACTCCATAGAGCCGCCGCAAGTGTTCGTAGTGTGTACCCAATCGAATGAGTTTCATCTAAATCCAGTTTACCAATTTCCTCACTTTGATATGCTATATCAATCCATTCGGCAATACGGCCATCGTGTTGCATGCCGATGGATCTTATTTCGTCATAAGTGAGGAGTCTATCGTTCCAAACAAGGTTATGGATAATTAACGTGGCAATTACGCATGAACCTATGCATCTTGGGTCATAGTGTGTGAGTTTGCTAATTGCCTCGGCTTGTTCGGCAACATTCTCTTTTGCTAATCCGACAACGGAAGTTCGCATCAAAGCTCCGTTAGCAGCGCTTGATTTTCGTGACAATTCCCACCAGATCCGGGAGCACTCGTCAGGTTTCTCAACATAGTCGCCCATGGCAAGAACCTTAAAAGTATGTGCCCCTATACCCATAGGTTCGCCATCCGCCCAGTCCTTGAAATTCTGAGCAACCTGCTGAATATTAAATTTACCATCCTCTTCAAATGCCGACATGATGCACAACATCATATCCGTATCATCAGTCCATGCGCCTTTCTTCCAGCGGCGTCGGTGAGCATCCTGTATAATTTGATCATAACGAGTTAAGCCGGCAGGATAATTCTTGCATACCTCGTCCTTGTTCATGAACTCACTCCCAAGTCCAAGAGCGTCACCGATAGCCTGTCCATAAAGGCATCCGCGCATCCTGTCTTTTATATCTTTCATTGCTTCTGACCTTTAATTTTCAAGAATGGTTGTTGAATTTCCGATGTTATCTTTTATGTTGGTCATTTCACCCCTAAGTCCATAGCATATTCTTAGTAGAGTCCTCAAATACACCATTTAAGTTAAGGTGCAAAGATAATAAAATTATTTCAATCTTCCCCATTAAGGGTAAAGTTGCTATCTGGCTATGTCACCAGAATGACATGGTACGAGGCTTTCTCTAAAACGGAGTGATTGCTATCGCGAAATTTAGACCAAGACTTTTTTCTGGTGTAAACCGGAGACCCGGTTCCCTTGTTATAAATCTAAACTAAACATAAAGATAATGGAAAACAAAAAACAAAGTGTGGCAGAACAGGTCGTTAACATGATGGCAGAATCGGGTATCAAACATATCTACGCTATTACGGGCGATAGCCTTAATGCCCTCACCGATGCTATACACAACGATGGCAGAATCAAGTTTGTGCATATGCGCCATGAAGAATCCGGAGCTTTTGCAGCCAGTGCTGAAGCTCAGTTGACCGGTAAGATTGCAGCCTGTGCCGGAAGTAGCGGTCCTGGTCATGTTCATCTTATCAATGGTCTGTATGATGCCCAACGCTCCAATGCCCCGGTGCTCGCAATCGCGTCAACTTGCGCCTCGGGCTTATTCGGAACCGAGTATTTCCAGGAAACGAACCCAACGCTTTTGTTCTCCAATTGCTGTGTTTATAATGAGATGGCGATCACCCCCACACAGGTTCCACACATGCTTCAGGCTGCTATGCAGGAAGCTGTCGGGCGTGGTGGTGTGGGTATAATAGGTCTGCCGGCTGATGTTATTGGTCAGGATGCCGTTCCCACATATGCGGCAACTGATATATTATATACCAATCGTTTACCTGAACCATCCGGGCAAGATGTTGACGCAGCCGCCCAATTAATCAATTCCTCCTCCAAGATTGCTGTTTTTGCCGGTTCGGGATGTAAGAATGCGGTAGAACAACTTCACGAATTATCTGAAAAACTTAAAGCACCTTTAGCCACTACCTATAAGAGCCAGCTTGAACTGACCAAAGGCGCAAAAAACTACGTTGGTCATATGGGTTATTTAGGTATGTGGTCGGCTGTGGATTCAATACAGGATGCTGATGTGATAATTATCCTCGGTATGAATTTCCCCTATCCCGGGTTCTTCCCCACCGACCGCAAAATCATTCAAGTAGATGTCCGTGCGGAGCGCCTGGGTCGCAAATGTAAAGTGGATGTGGGTGTCCGAAGTGATACCGGATTATTCTTGAAAGCACTTTTGCCAAAGCTCAATCCCAAGACCGACTCTTCTTTCCTTGACAAAGCCCTTAAAGATTATGCGGATATTCAGGCTAAATTTGAAGAACCCGTAAAGAACCCGGGTAAGAAAGGATCAATTCGTCCGGAATATATGCTGCATACCTTGGATCGTCTTGCCGATAAGGATGCAGTGTTCACCGTAGATACTGGTATGAATAATGTTTGGACGTCACATTATCTGACTCCGGCGGAGAACCGTGCGATGATAGGCTCGTTCACTCATGGATCAATGGCAAACGCAATGCCAATGGCTATTGGAGCAAAATTTGCATGTCCCAACCGTCAGGTAATAGCAATTTGCGGCGACGGCGGTCTGGCAATGCTCTTTGGTGAACTCCTCACGATTGTTCAATATCAATTACCCGTTAAATTGCTCGTTGCTGATAACCGAACTCTTGGTTTTGTGAAGTGGGAAATGGAGTTGGCAGGATTGCAACCCAACGAAACCAACCTTACCAACCCTGATTTCGGCAAAGTTGCATCAGCAATCGGTTTACAGGCGGAAACTGTCTCCGACCCGGCAGATCTTGAAAGTGCCATGCAACGTTGGCTGACAGCTGAAGGTCCTGCATTGCTCTCCGTTGTCACCGACCCTGATGCGGCTTCGTTCAGCTTTTCGGAACAACTGATGGATAAGGCAGCTCCGGACAATCCACTATCCAATTTCATACCCCTCGGAGTGTAAATTATTTCTGTATAACTAAATAACCTGAATACTTACTTCGGAATCGTCTATTAGAAATACCACAGAAGCGAGCTTTTATGTGGAGCTGGAGAGATTCACATTTTATAAATGAGGAGGGGTCAATTAACCTATTACCCCTCGCAGTGCTTACGGTGTTCTATGATTGATTTCAAATTATTCTGTGCCCATTCTGTAAGCTGCAGGATTATTGGTATCAGAGAGTTGCCTACTTCAGTCAAAGAATACTCTACTCGTGCTGGAACTTCATTATATAGTTGACGGCAGACGAGACCATCGGCTTCAAGGGTACGCAACGTTCCGGAGAGAACACGCGAAGAGATGTCAGGTATGTTACGGCGAAGTTCGTTGTAACGTATAGGTTCGTTTTCACTTATAACGAGCATTACGAGTAATGCCCATTTATTACCGAAACGTGCTATAACGTTCCTCACCGGGCATATTTCTATGATGGAATTCAACAATTCTTTCTTTCTCATGGGGTTCGTCCTTTGGCATGCAAAGATATTAGATTTTCACCATCTTTCCAAAGTATTAAGTCACAATGAATTTTATATTTTTTTGCCGAAAATTTATATTATTGTCAATCAGTAAAAGCGAGAAAAAGGTTACTTGATTTGATATTTATCCCTTATTGCCTGGTTAAACTCAATGTGCTAAATTTGTGTTGCAATAACTGAAGTATAATAAAAAAAGTACTATTATGACACGTATTAATAATGGTGCTGTAAAGCACACCGCGCAGGCTTATCTATGTGCCTCTACCGAAACTGAAAAACCGTCAGGTGCATGCGGCTCAGCATGCGGCGCTGGCGATGAGAAGCCTGAACCCAAACCCGCTGCTTGCGGTTCTGCCTGCGGAACCGGTGAAAAATAATTCGGCAGGAACCTCTATAATCTCCAGTACTGCATTATCACTAATGCGGTATTGGAGATTTATTTGATTGACATTATGGAATATTTTGCATTTCAATGGCATATAACCGATAGCTGCGACCAACGCTGCGAGCATTGCTATATCTTCTCTGAAGGACACCCTCATCTGATAGAGATGTCCCTTGACCGGGCGAAGCAGGTGATTGAGCAATGTGTAACAATGTGTCATAAGATTAACCGGTTGCCGTATTTTTATATCACCGGAGGAGATCCAATTTTGCATCGTGATTTCTGGGAAATCCTTGCTATGGTCAAAGAACGGGACATACCGTTCACTATCCTCGGCAATCCTTTTCATATCACCGATGAGGTGTGTAAAAGGCTAAAAAAGTATGGATGTCAGAAATACCAACTGTCAATTGATGGTATGCGCGATACACATGATTCAATCCGCAAGCCCGGTTCGTTTGACTCTACGGTGGAGAAGATTGACGTGCTTCGACGCAATGGTATACGGGTTGCTGTGATGTCAACTGTTTCAGGCACTAATATCAAGGAGTTTCCTGACATTATCGATCTCGTCGTAGACAAGAAAGTTGATGTGTTCGCCTTCGGTCGTTACTGTCCTACATCAGGGGAAAAGTCAACTCATATTACTCCTGAAGAATATAAATATTTTTTGGACAATATCTGGAAAAAATTTGATGAGCATAAGGATTCCGGTACTATATTCAACCTCAAAGATCACCTATGGACACTCTTTCTCTATGAAAAAGGATTGTTTAAGATCCCGGCAGATAGCAATCCGGATGCGATTTATGACGGTTGCCATTGTGGTGACTGCCATTTTACAATCCAACCCAATGGTAACGTTATGGCGTGCCGACGTTTCGAAAGTGTTGTTGGTAATCTGTTTCGTAAGCCAATTGATGAGATATGGAATGGAGAGGAGATGCAGTACTTCCGTCAGTATGAGAAATTCGAGAAGTGTTCAAAATGTGAGCTGTTGAGATTCTGTCGTGGATGTCCTGCGGTGGCTTATGGCTATCACAGATCATTCTATGCACCTGATCCTCAATGTTGGAAAGAAGTATGAAAGCGGTTGTTATAACAAAGTCGTGCGAGGCGAAAGACCTACAAGTATGTGACATTTCTATGCCGGATATTATGCCTGGATGGGTATTGATACGTGTCAAGGCTTTCGGTATAAACCATTCAGAGGTGCTTTTACGTCAGTTTGAGGTCGACCGCCCATATATTCACACTCCGATCATTCCGGGGATTGAATGTGTAGGCGAGATTGTCGACCAATCCGATACACGGTTTGAGAAAGGACAAAGGGTTATAGCACTGATGGGAGGCATGGGGCGTAGTTTCAATGGAAGTTATGCCGAGTATGTCTTGATGCCTGAGACCCATGTATTTGCAGTTGACTCATCTTTGACGTGGGATGAACTTGCCGCTATTCCCGAAACATTCTATACAGCCTACGGATCTCTTGCTCTGTCCTTGCAACTTAATGAAAATGATAGTCTGCTGATACGTGGAGGGACATCTACTGTCGGACTGGCTGCCATACAACTTGGGAAAGCCATAGGCGCCAAAGTAATTGCTACAACACGTAGTGAACATAAAGCCGACATTCTCTACAATGTAGGCGCTGATGGGGTAGTTTTGGAGGGTGATGGTTTCCGCAAGCGATTCTTGCAGGATTACCCTCAAGGGGTGACAAAGGTTTTGGAATTAATCGGTGCTTCCACGCTTCCGGAATCTCTGCGCGTAACGACTTTGCATGGCATAGTGTGTCATACCGGGTTACTTGGGAACGTATTCTCCCTAAAAGACTTTGATCCAATAAAGGAAATTCCTTCTGGTGTTTATCTCACAGGATTTTACAGCAATAATCCTAACCAAGAGCAAATAGACGGAATGATGAAAGTGATAGAAGATCACAAAATACATCCTGTAATTGCCGCTAAATTCACCCTTAATGAAATAGGAAGGGCACATGAACTCGCTGAAAAGCGCGGCCAGATAGGTAAGATAGTCGTGATAGTTTAATAAAACTTGATTTTATTTGTGTAACGAGTTGGTAACGATATTTTCTTCTTTTCTCCGACAACCTCCCATTGACGTCAAAACCCTTTGGCTTCGATAATGCAAAGTTACTAAATTACAGGCAACTTCACGAGTCCGATGGGTTCATTTTAACTCTTTTGTGTTCAAGTGTTAATAAGCCTTAGTCGCAAAGCCATTTGCTCAATATGTGCCTGTAGTTCCTTTTGCAATTCTTCAGGCAGGAAGGAGGTTCTTATCACTTCCTTCCATTTGGGAAATGCCTTTGAAAACTTGGTAAAGATATTTGAAATAGCCTTTTCGTCCATACCACTATCACTCATCGCTTTTTCAAAGTCCTCGCGTTTTATCTTTTTCTTCTTACCGTTAAGAGTCAGTGCAAGTTCTTCATCATCTTCCGGAATAACAATAGACGTAGATAAGAGGTCATAGGCCGGTGTCAGTATGTAATTAGTCATGGGCTTAAATAGCGAAAAGTTTTTCAAGTGCATATCAGCATTACCCGTGAGCCATGAAAAGATCACAATCTCCCAAAAATTTGTAACATCCAGCATCGGAGCCGATGAGTATTTCTTGATCAATTTCGCAATGCGCTCGTATGAACCCTTGTATTTGTCCTCGGTCAGTCGCTCTGAAAGTTGGCACATATCTTCCATCGCTATTTTATCTCCTTTTTTATTTCGGTCAATCCTGCGGGTTATATAGCATAATTCCCCATCTGCAAAGCGAATCAAAGAATGTGGCACGGTTTTAATACCTGCAGTCTCAGCCAAGTGCATTACCAAATCTTCATTTTCAGGAAGATTATTATATCGGTCTGTCTGAGGTTTTAGAATAAATCTTCCCCAGAACCCAACGATAGTGAACCGTTGAGGCTGCTCTTTTGTTCCCCGTGCTATATTAAGTGATAGCTTAGCCTGTACTCCAGTAACGGTGGTACTGGCACTCACGATTTCCCTCGCAAGCTCTTTTATGTTATCTCTTGTATAGGGTAACTCCGGAACTGTAGTTGTTTCAAATATCTTTCGAGCGCAGCCTTTATGGAAATCTTTTTCTCCTTCGGAGAGCGGCTTATAGCAATACAAACACTTATTCATTCCCAATCTCCATTTCTATTTCCGGAATTACACTTATGTTTCCGATGCAATCTTTGCAGCAAGCAAGTAAGAGTGAAAACCTGTCGCGAGCAGAGATTTTCCAACTCTGTTCGGCTATATTAAGCAGCCATCCTTCGGGTATCAATCCATCGAAGAAAGGAAACAATACCTTATCCCTATATGGTTCTTTAGTCAAGGGTAACGTAAGACTCACTGCTTCTGCCTGATTAGATTCAAGATAATCTTCATCGTAGCGAAATTCATAGCCCGTATCGACCTCCGTAAGTATTCCAGCTAACGTAGAATTAAAAAAAACTTTTGCTCGTTTCATAATTCAGTTTTTTTACCAGGTAGCATCTCAGAGCCAAATAATGATAAAACCTGATTTACTTTGTCTAATCTTAGTGTTTCCTTTCCTTGTTCCAATTCACGCACAAAACGCAAACCGACCCCTGATTTCTGGGATAAATCCACTTGCGTAAGCCCATACACTTTACGCTTCTCCTTAACATATTTGCTTAGTTGCGTCATATATATACCTTTTAGGGTGCAAATATAACAAATTATCTTTATTCTACACCCTAAAAGGTATAAAATAGCCATTACGTCAAATAATATACCTGTTAGGGTATAACCGTGCTTCTTTCCTCCGGCAACCTCTCATTGTCGTCTTCACCCTTTGGCATGTTACTAAATCTCAGGCAACTTCACAAGTCCGAGGGTTCATTTTACTTATCTTTTATCCTGGAGTTCCCAATTCTTTAACGCACGGCAAATGCCGGTTCAAGAATCTGTAAACCCAATGCAGATTCAATCTTGAAGATTGTTTCAATACTGAGATTCTCCGAGCCTTTAAGCACTCGCGATATGTATTGCTGCGAACAGCCCATGCGGTCTGCCACAGCTTTCTGTGTAATTCCCAACTCTTCCATCTTATCAAGCATCATCATAGCAATTCTTTGAGAATAACGCAGCCATTCTTTATTTGCTTGACGCTCTACAGCCTTCTCTCTCCAAAGAGTTGGAATGGTAGATTTGTGTGCGGATAATTTGTCTTGTAACTCTTTCATAGACGTCTATCTTCAATTATATCGTCAAAAGTAATATCCTTAAGTTTTCTGCAAAGGTAAGAACTTTTCTCCAAAAACAACTTATAGGTTGTGTTTGATCGGTGCCTTTATAATATACACGACATTGAGTTGTTCGATTTTTGATTTTGGAAGCTGTCCCATATACTCAACTCATAAAAGGAATTGCGCCATACCGACCATTGATATAGTCTTTCTCAATGTTACGGTCATTGCGAACTTTATTGCCTGTCTCATCACGGAACTCCACCAGAGAATACAATTCAGTTGAATCGGTTTCATCCTTTTCAGTAAACCAAATTTGATCGCGTCGGAGATACTGGATATTGAGCAGATTTGTGTCATGAGTCGCAAAAATCAATT
>CAZKSF010000004.1:0-69890 GCA_964555405.1 uncultured Bacteroides sp. | reverse complement strand
GAGGATTGGATTCATCGGTAAAAGTAATAAAAAGAGTGTAAAATTCCAAATAATTCAGCCATGCCAACGGTCTGGTAGGTGTTCAAAGGTTGAGAGTGATAAGAAAATAAACGGGCGACCGGAGGGGAAAAGCTTTTCAACCCCGGTCGCCGAGTTCTTCAAATCTTATTTGTCCGTTAATCGGATTATTCCATCAGTTTACGGTAGCGGCGGCGAGGTAATTCCTTGCCTCCGTTGTGCTCGCGCTTGAAATCTTCGTAATCAGAGTAGCTTCCTTCATAGAAAACCACTTTCCCATCCCCTTCGAATGAAAGGATGTGAGTACAGATTCGGTCAAGGAACCATCGGTCGTGACTTACAACTACAGCACAACCCGCGAAATCGTCAAGTCCCTCTTCAAGGGCACGCAACGTATTTACGTCAATATCATTCGTAGGTTCGTCAAGCAACAGAACGTTTCCTTCTTCTTTGAGTGCCATTGCCAGATGGAGACGGTTGCGTTCACCACCGGAAAGAACACCGATTTTTTTCTCCTGATCGGCTCCTGAGAAATTGAATTTGGACAAGTAGGCACGGGCATTTACATCTCTTCCGCCCATACGGAAAGATTCTACACCCTGAGAAATAACTTCATATACCGAACGTTCGGGAAGCAGGTCGTGGTGCGTCTGGTCGACATATGCTATTTTAACTGTTTCGCCCACATCGAACGATCCTGCATCGGGAGTTTCCTGACCCATAATGAGTCGGAACAAAGTAGTCTTTCCGGCACCGTTCGGACCGATAACGCCCACTATGCCGTTAGGAGGAAGATTGAAGTCAAGACCGTTGAAGAGCTGTTTCTTTCCGAATGCTTTGGCGAGTCCCTTTGCCTCAATTACCTTGTTGCCTAATCGCGGACCATTCGGAATGAAAATTTCAAGACGTTCCTCGCGTTCCTTCTGATCCTCATTCAGCAGACGGTCGTAAGATGAGAGTCGGGCTTTACCTTTAGCCTGCCGTGCTTTAGGTGCCATACGCACCCATTCCAACTCGCGTTCCAGAGTCTTGCGCCGCTTGCTTGCCTGTTTTTCTTCCTGAGCCATACGTTTGGTTTTCTGGTCAAGCCATGAGGAATAGTTACCCTTCCAGGGTATACCTTCTCCACGGTCAAGTTCCAGAATCCATCCTGCAACATGATCGAGGAAGTAGCGGTCGTGTGTGATTGCGATAACAGTACCGGGATATTGTTGCAGATGTTGTTCGAGCCAGTCGATAGATTCGGCGTCAAGGTGGTTGGTAGGTTCGTCAAGCAACAGAATGTCCGGCTGCTGCAGAAGCAGACGGCAAAGAGCCACACGACGGCGTTCGCCACCCGAGAGAGTTTTCACAGGCTGGTCATCCGGCGGACATTGCAGCGCATCCATAGCGCGTTCGAGTTTTGAATCGATATTCCAGGCATCCGCTGCGTCAAGTTTGTCCTGAAGTTCTGCTTGCCGGTTGCATAAAGCTTCCATCTTGTCAGGATCGTCGAGTACATCCGGATCACCGAATGCCGCGTTTACCTCCTCGAATTCCTGAAGGAGTTTCATGACCGGGGCAACCCCTTCGCGTACAACTTCAATGACAGTTTTATCAGGATCGAGATGAGGTTCCTGTTCCAGATAACCTACGGTATATCCGGGAGAGAAAACCACTTCTCCCTGATAGTTCTTTTCAATTCCGGCGATTATCTTCAACAAGGTTGATTTGCCGGATCCGTTCAGACCGATTATGCCAATTTTGGCACCATAGAAAAACGAAAGATAAATGTTTTTCAGAACTTGTTTCTGCGGGGGAAAAATCTTGCTTACCCCCACCATTGAGAATATTACTTTCTTATCGTCAGCCATAAGGTCGATGTTAAACGAAATTTTATTTTTTCTTCCGCTGCGCGTAGCGGACTGGATAATCGCAACGTGTTTTTCCGTCGACCATATCATGGAGCTTACGCTTTATAAGCTGGCGACGGATCAGAGATACATGATCGATGTAGAGTGTGGCGTCAAGGTGATCACACTCGTGTTGCACCACACGGGCGAGGAATCCGGTCATTTCTTCTTCGTGCGGCTCGAAGTTTTCGTCGAGCCAACGGAGGCGTATATGTTCAGTTCTTGGAACATTTTCAGAAAGACCGGGCAGACTGAGACAGCCTTCGGCACGAGTCACAGTTTCGCCATCGAGGACTTCCACTTCCGGATTGATAAGAGTGAGACGACGTCCTGCACATTCGGGGAAACTCTCACCGAGTGGATCAGCATCAATAACAACGATACGATCGTTGCGTCCTATCTGAGGAGCTGCGAGACCCACACCTTCAGCAGCATACATAGTTTCGTACATATCGGCTATGAGCTGTTTCAGGTCAGGGTAATCCTTGGAAATTTCTTTAGACTCTTCACGAAGGACAGAATGTCCGTAGACATATATGGGAAGTTTCATTGATTAAAAGCTTTACTTTGCAAATATTCGTTAAGTATGATGGTTGCCGACATCCGGTCGACCACAGCTTTGTCACGACGCTGCATGCGCGACATCCCACTGTCAATCATAGCGCGGTGAGCAAGAACCGATGTGAACCGTTCGTCATAAAATGTCAGCTTAATGCCGGGAGGAAGGAGTTTACGCAACTTGTTTATTCCCGGAGTGATGTAACGCATGGAATCGGACGGACGACCATTTAAAGTCCGGGGCTGTCCGACAATTATTTCGTCAACCGGTTCGCTTGCTATATATTTGAGTATGTAATCGCACAGAGCCGACGTTGCCACAGTGTCGAGGGCGGTTGCCACTATACGCATTGTATCAGTCACTGCAAGCCCGCAGCGTCGTTGACCATAATCGATTGCCATAAGTCGTCCCATGAGTGCAAATTTACTCATTTTTTTGCAGAGTGGCAGTCATCATTTGATAACAATGAGTTAAAAAGCGTTTCTTATGTGCGATTCAGCCCGATGTATCGTATCTTTGCAAGTTGAAACCACAAAGAGAACATATTCTGCGTGAGATACGCTTTATTATACATAGTCATTATCATTTCGGCTTTAATGCTTTCGGCTTCAGGAATCCGTCAGCATGATGCCGACATCATACCTGTCGCGGCTTCTGACTCTGTTGCGCGGTCGGTCATGCCGGTTGCTGACAGTTTACAGGCAACGGCAGACACGGTGCAGTCGCCGGTCCTCACACCGCAGCAGCGAAGGCGCGAGCGTCTTTCGCCTACAGCTCCAGCGCCGTCAGGAACCTCACCGTCCAGAATTGTCCGTACAAAAGTTGATATCGACAATACGGTGCATGGTACTTCCTCTGATTCAATGGTCATAATCGGACAGAACAAGGCATTCATGTACGGTAATGGCGATGTGACTTACGATAATATCCAGATCACAGCCGAGCAGATAGAGATAGATATGGCTAACAGTAATGTATACGCCATAGGTCGTCCCGACTCGACAGGTGAGGTTGTCGGTTTACCCGTATTTAACGACAACGGGACTTCGTACGAAGCGAAGACCATGAATTATAACTTCAAGACCGAAAAAGGATATATCACCGATGTTGTAACCCAACAGGGTGAAGGATATCTGACCGGCGGTCAGAGCAAAAAGTTGGCTGATAATACCTTCTATATACAGAACGGACGCTATACCACGTGTGATAATCACGATGATCCTCACTTCTGGCTCCAGATTACCAAAGGAAAAGTTATTCCGAAAAAGAATATGGTGTCGGGACCGGCATATATGGTACTTGCCGGACTTCCCTTACCACTGGCGGTTCCATTCGGTTTTTTCCCATTTACGGAGCGTTATAGTTCGGGAGTGATTTTCCCAACATTTGGTGACGATTATACCCGAGGCTTTTACCTTTCGAATGGCGGATATTATTTTGCAATAAGCGATAATATAGATCTGGCGCTTACCGGCGAACTTTATACCAAAGGATCGTGGGGACTTCAGGCACGATCGGCTTACGTCAAGCGTTATAAGTTTTCGGGCAATTTCAATCTGAGTTATCTGAAGACTATCACCGGCGACAAGGGAGCGCCTGACTATGCCAAGGCTACCAACTTTCAGATATTGTGGACCCATACTCAGGATTCCAAAGCCAATCCGAACCTGAATTTTTCTGCAAGTGTGAATTTTACTACAAGCGGTTACTCCCGAAATGATGTGAACAGTTATTACAGTAATTCGTTCACAGAGAATACCAAGTCGTCGAGTATCAACTTAACCTATCGTCCTCCCGGTTCAAAATGGTCGTTCTCGACTAATGCCAGCATTTCACAGCGTACGCAGGATTCAACGCTTGCAGTCTCGTTCCCAAATGTTACGGTGACAATGTCGCAGCTCGCACCGTTCAAACGCCGTGTGGCTGTAGGTAAAGAACGCTGGTATGAGAAAATCAAGCTGTCATATTCCGGACAGTTCAATAATTCTCTCACTGCAAAACAGGATCAGTTTTTCAAGAAAAGTCTGATCAAAGATTGGCGTAACGGAATGCGTCATTCCGTACCCGTATCGGCTACATTCAACATGTTCAATTATCTCAATCTTACACCATCGTTGAGTTTTACTGACAGGATGTACACCACCAAAGTGCGTCGTCAGTGGAATCCGAATGCAGCCGCTGAAGTATGTGATACCTCATACAGTTTCTATAACGTATGGGATTTCAGTGCGTCGTTGAGTTTTTCGACCAAATTATATGGTTTTTTCCAACCATTGGGATTTTTGGGTAAGAAAATAAAAATGATACGTCATGTTCTCACACCTACCGTATCGTTTTCAGGAGCCCCCGATTTCAGTTCGAGCTTCTTCGGGTATTACGGATCATACCAATATCTGGATACAAACGGAGAGATGCAGACGAGGAAATATTCTCTGTTCCCGAACAGTCTGTTCGGAGTGCCGGGGCAAGGCAGGACGGGAACGGTAAGTTATTCGCTTGCTAATAATCTGGAAATGAAAGTCAGAACGGATAATGATTCCATTGACGAGAAAAAGATATCACTGATCGAGAATCTGACGGTATCACAAAGTTATAATTTTGCTGCCGATTCACTTAACTGGAGTAATATCAATACCTCGATAATGCTCCGTCTTGTTAAAAATTTCAACTTGAATTTATCGGCAGTATGGGATGTCTACACCTATCAGCTAAATGCCGCGGGCAATCCTGTAAGAGTCAACAAGCCTCGATGGACAGTCGGCAAAGGTATCGGACGACTGTCAAGTACCGGCACATCGTTCAGTTATACATTTAATAACGCTACATTCCAGCGTAAGAAAAAGAATAATTCTACAGGTAAGGGGGCATCTGAATCGCAGGATGAGAATGAACAGGAACCTGATGACGGATATACTCCTGACCCCAGGAGGCAGAATTCCAGAAACGGACATTCCGATGGTCTGGATATGAATTCTGACGGTTATATGAAATGGAATGTACCTTGGAGTCTGTCAATTAACTATTCCGTTAATTACGGTTACGGCGCATTCAATAAAGCGAAGATGGAATATGACGGTAAGATAACTCAGAATCTTAGTTTCTCGGGTAATATCCGACCGACTTCCAACTGGAATTTCAGTTTCACGGCGAGCTATAATTTCGATACCAGGAAGATTGCGTATATGAACTGTAATGTCACCCGAGAGATGCACTGTTTCTCAATGCGTGCGAGCTTTGTACCTGTCGGACCGTACAAGAGCTATAATTTCCATATTTCAGTTAATTCATCGCTGCTTTCCGATCTCAAGTACGACAAGCGTTCGTCACGCACGAACGGTGTTACCTGGTATTGATTTTTAACTGAATATATTTGCGTGAAGCACTGATATTTTATATCTTTGGACACATGTTAGATTTCGATTCGTTACTGTTCAACATCGATATACCCACCCAAACGCCTGACTGCGGAAAGCTCCTTGTCGCCGAGCCGTTTCTGCGGGAGGCGCATTTCTGTCATTCTGTAATATTATTGGTTGACTATGCGCCCGCAAGCTCAGCTATGGGGATTGTCCTAAATCAGCCCACTTCTTATACGCTACAGCAGCTTGTCCCGGATATAGCGGCAGCGGAGCCGATACGTGTTTATAGCGGAGGTCCTATGTCGACTGACCGGTTGTATTTTCTCCATACGCTCGGCGATCTGATACCGGGTTCGCGACAGATTGCGGATGGTATATGGATAGGGGGTGATTTCGATGCCATGTTACGCTACCTGTCCGACGGATATCCTACTGACGGAATAATGCGTTTTTTTCTGGGATACAGCGGATGGGATGCCGGACAGCTTGAGCAGGAAATGCAATCGCATGTGTGGGCTACTGCAGCACCTGCACATGCCGATGTACTGTTAGGGACGGAAGGTGACGCCATGTGGCATACAATAGTGCGATCGCTTGGCGATTCATTCAGGGGATGGCAATATTATCCCCGCAACATACAGAATAACTGAATTATAACCATCTTATCAATATTTCCGATGAAATCCTTACATCATTCCATGAGTATAGTGAAAAGTCTGTCGGGTAGTGCGCTGATTTCCGCTGCACTGTTACCTCATTTTTCATGTACCGGATCAACCGCTACGGCAGCTGAAAATTCCTCACTTCCCAACGTTCTGTTCATCATGTGCGATGATATGGGATACGGTGATCTCGGCTGCTACGGACAGCCTTATATTTCAACTCCTAACATTGACAGCCTTGCCAGAAGCGGCATGATGTTTACCCAGGCTTATGCCGGTAGTCCGGTGAGCGCGCCATCGCGTGCATCATTGATGACCGGACAGCATAGCGGACATAGTGAAGTCCGGGGTAACCGTGAGTATTGGCGTAACGTGCCGATGGTTCAATACGGGGTCAACGATGAATACTCCATCACCGGTCAGCATCCTTATGACACAGCTCACGTTGTGCTCCCCGAAGTGATGAAGGATCTTGGTTATACCACAGGTATGTTCGGCAAATGGGCGGGGGGATATGAAGGATCCGTTTCCACACCTGATACTCGCGGAGTAGATCGGTTTTACGGATATATCTGCCAGTTCCAGGCTCATCTTTACTATCCCAATTTCCTCAACCGTTACAATCCGGCGCTTGGGGATACAGCCACGGTAAGGGTGATTATGGAGGATAATATACAATGGCCGATGTGCGGTGACGATTATTTCAACCGTACACAGTATTCGGCTGATATGATTCATCAGGAAGCTCTTGACTGGCTTGACGAACAGAAACTTGGTCAACCTTTCTTCGGATTGCTTACGTATACGCTACCGCACGCTGAGCTCGCGCAGCCTTCCGACTCGATACTTCAACATTATGAAACAGTATTTACCGAAGATGCGCCGTGGCCCGGACAATGTGGCTCACGTTACAATGCCGTAACCCACACTCATGCCCAGTTTGCTGCGATGATTACTCGACTTGATGCCTATGTCGGTGAGGTAATGGAGAAATTGCGGGAGAAAGGACTTGATAAGAATACGATTGTCGTATTCACAAGTGACAACGGACCTCATGAGGAAGGAGGAGCTGATCCTACATTCTTCGGACGTGACGGCAAACTCCGTGGGCTTAAGCGCCAGTGTTATGAAGGTGGCATCAGAGTGCCGTTCATTGTCAGCTGGCCCGCGGAGATAAAGCCCGGACAGGTTAATGACCGGCAGATTGCTTTCTATGACGTCATGCCGACTCTTTGCGAAATCGCAGGCGTCGAAGACATGCGGGCACGTTATGCCAATCCGCGTCTTGGCGAGGCTGACCTTTTCGACGGCATCTCCTTTGCCCCGGCACTCCGTGGACAGGACTGTCCTGAGCATGAATGGCTTTATTGGGAGTTTGAAGAAACCGATCAGATCGGTGTGCGTATGGGACCGTGGAAAATGGTTGTGGTACGTGGTGTGCCGCGTCTGTATAACCTCGATGAAGATATTCATGAGAACCACGACATAGCCGCCGAACATCCCGAAATCGTGAAAAAAATGGTAGCTATCGTCCATGAACAGCATAAACACAGCGATCTTTTCCCTGTCACACTTCCCGAATAAACGGTCTTCCGGAAATATTATCCGAACAATCATAATGCTAAAGCCGTTAATCAGTTATATAACTGATTAACGGCTTTAGCATTATGATATTGACAGCAGATTATTTATTTCGGGAAATTGTTTTCCCATTTGGTCCGTCCGGAGACCTGGTTTCGTGGTCTCTTTTCGGCTTACGAGTAATATTCGGTGTAATGTTGCTGATACACGGTATCGAAAAGGTAAAGGGATTCGATACCATCGCTCCTCACTTTCCCGATCCGTTGCATATAGGAAGCCGCCGGTCACTTGCTCTGTGTACTATAGCGGAAGTCCTGTGTCCGCTGGCGATAATAACCGGTTTCCTGTTCAGGATCGCAGCCCTTGCCCTTGTATTCAACATGTCGGTGGCGTTTACAGCTGTACGTCACAATTCTCAAGTACGGGAGTTGCCTTTGTGTTATCTGGTGGTATTTACCTTTATGCTCGTCACCGGACCGGGGTACATTTCTCTTGACACTTTGGCATCCGTCTGGTTCGGGATATAAACGAACCGGACGGTATGCTCAAGCCTTGGAAACGTCAGAGTTTTGATTGTATAGCCTCGATGTATGTATCGTGATTACGCATATCAGGACGTCTTTCGGCGTTCCCTTCGCGATCAACTAAAATATAGAAAGGAATACCGTCAACTTCGAAACGGTCATATATCATTTTCATCTGTTCACGTGTAAGCTTATAGTGAATGCCCTTTATAGTCGGTAACAGATTCAGATATGATATCGGGTCAGAAGATTCATCGGCTATGTAAATCCACACTATGTCATCTTTGGCAAGCTTTCCCGTTTTCAAAGGTTCAAGACCTTTTAATGCTTGCCTGCAAGGACCGCACCATGTATTCCAGAGATCGATTACAACCACTTTGCCTTTATGTTCTCCGACAATTGCATCGAATATCCTGTCAGCAGGGACATCAGGAGTGGGAGTGACTTTTACGTTTTGAGCCAAAGCCTCAAATTGACGTATGGTGCGTTGATTCATTGTGTCGCATGCCGCAGCGAAGAAAGGATTTGACAAGGTTTTGAGAGTGTCGATGTCCGACTGTTCCAATTTCATCTTCTTGGCTTTATCGAACAATCTGGAATACAGATTGACTGACTTGGACAAGTCACCTTTTACGCCATGGCTATTCCAGTTGATTTGTCCGATATTACTGCCGGCAAGCAGCAGCTTAGGATTGGAGACATCAAACCATGTGGCTACTTCAGCAAAATCCTCATCAGTCAATGTTCCGGGTATGGAGTCTTCCGGTATCGGTTGCGTGCGATCCCAGTTATTCTTGACACTCCTGAAATTATGCATTAGAAAATATTTGTAGTTGGCAATTGCTTCAAGAACATCGTTCTGAAGAGCGAGAAGTGAATATTCTTTTAGCATTTGTGGCGCACCGGAATTGAGGATAGAATCGGAATAAGCGTCATACTTGGCTTTAACCATATTTTTATATTCTTCTCCGGTAGAACGGTAATCGGCAAACTCACCGCTATAAAGATTCAGGCGGAAAAGCGGAAAAGATCGTTTCTCTGTCAAACGGTCAAGATCGTTATACACCCCGGTATGCGCAATAACGTTATAGTCGTTACGGGAGATGTTTTTTCTGTGAGACATTGCGCTCCATCCGGTTATCCGAGTGTCAAGATAGTAATCGATATTTTCTCCGGGTTGGAGGGTGAGGGTAGTTCCGGTTCTGGTTCCATGTTCTCCATGTTCCAGTATTACATATACTCTCACAGGCCCATACTGGTCGAAGGTTATGGATCCGTTTCCGTCCTCATCTATCGGCACGCGCAATTCGTTCTGCATTCCGTCGATAGTATTCACATACATGATTATCTCAAACGGCAAATCCACACCCGAAGGTATAAGATGGTAGTTGACAGTGGTTTCTCCAACTTCTAAAATCGGAGCAGGTAAAATACCGTCTTTAACCCCTTTTTTGAATATCACAGGAAAACCTGCCTGATCAGCCGGAGTTTGACTACCGGTCAGATCGACACCCAGCAATCTGAAACCACTTGGATCATTACCTTCCATGAAGTCAAATTCCTTTGAATCCGCAGGCAGAGGTTCGAAAAATAACTTGAATTGTGCTTCACCGCTTTCAGGCATCCAGAATTTTTCGCCAGGTTCGATACCTTGGGTATCGGTCATGCTGTACGATTTGTTATCCGCACGAAGGTAAGTGTCGCCGGCAATCCTTATCCACCATTTTGGTCTGTAAAAAGCTTTGACGGTGAGTATGGTGTTCGAATCGGTTAATTCAACCTGAGTTATATCAATGGTCGCGGTGTTAGAGAAACTGACAAAAGGATTGTCAATGATGCGGGCACCGGTAGCCGTTATGATTCCGAGAACTGTAAATACAGCTATAAGTAGAGTGCGGGCAGAGTTGTAAATCATGGAAAAATGAGAATTTGGTTAGAGTTATCGAAGCAAAATTAGCAATAAATCTTTAATTCCGGGATGCAGTATGTTTTATTATGAAATTTTTACAAATATTACAGACATACTGAAAAAGAGCGCGGATTGGATGAACGAGTGTACCTTTTTGCTGAATAAAATGGCATAGCCGGCAATAATCTGTTATATTTGTTTCCATGAAACAGACACTCTCACTTTCGCGTCGCTCGGAATCATGGCTTTACGTAGCTGTTTGGGCGACAATAATTCTGGTTGGATTCATCAACGACATGCGTGCCCGTGCACTGGTTGATTTGCCGTTGTTCGACAAGTCGCTGTTCGAGCATACTTTGGTGCGCGTCTTGCCGTTTCTGTTACTTTTTTTAGTAAATGACAGGCTTCTGATACCACGTTTGCTATTCAGTAATCGTGTGAAAGCATATTTTGTGTGTTGTGGTATCGCTGTAATTGCTGTATGGACTTTTCAGTATGCCCGTTTTGTGCATGTAGAAAGAAATTCAAAAATTGAGAATGTACGGATCATTGAACCCAGAGAACCGCGCCCGCGCCCGCTGTTGCCTTTGCCACTGTTTATCGATTCAATATTCGCATTGCTTACGGTGGGTGGAAATCTGGCGGTTGCTCTCATTTTTCAGCATTACCGTGACCGACTTGAAAGTGAACGCCTGCGCAAATCCGATGCCGAAAATCAGCTGAGCTATCTCAAGGCTCAGATCAATCCTCATTTCTACATGAACATGCTGAACAATATTCACGGCATGATCGATATCGATCCCGCGAAAGCTCAGGACATGCTCATCGGAATGTCGCATCTTATGCGCTACATGCTTTATGACAGCTCGCACGACCGCATCGCACTCAATGAGGAAATACAGTTCCTTGACAATTATCTTCAGATAATGAGAGTACGTTATCCCGTCGACAGGGTTAAGATAGAAACTGATTTCCCGACCCGCGACGCTGTAGCGGGTGTTAAGTTACCACCGCTTCTGTTCCTTGTGTTTGTGGAGAATGCTTTCAAGCATGGCATTAGTTATCAGGAAAAATCTTTCGTAAATGTAAGTATCAGACTCACGGATGATACGATTGATTTCAGTTGCCTTAACAGCCGGCATCCTGCTGATACGTCTCACCGTGAAGGAATAGGTCTCCGCAATGTTGAATCTCGCCTGAAATTACTTTATGGCGCCAAAGCCCGGTTGACTATTCAACCGACTGATACTACTTATTCCGTAACCCTCCAAATCCCACGTATATGACTCAGCCTTTATTACGTACCATTATCGTTGATGATGAACCGATAGCACTTGATAAACTTAAGGCATATGTAGGTCGTGTGCCATATCTGCGTCTCGAAGCTATGTGTTACAGCGCTGTCGAAGCGATGGAACGTCTTGCTGCGGGAGATATTGATGTAATTTTCACTGATATATCTATGCCTGATCTGAACGGGTTGGAAATGATAGAAGCGTTAAGCCACAAACCTCTTGTGGTTTTTATTACCGCGTTTGCCGAGCACGCGACCGACAGTTACCGAATAGGTGCCGTCGATTATCTGCTCAAGCCTTACAGTTTCGCCGACTTTCAGCGTGCGGCTTCAAGGGTCTTGGAAATGTGGACTCTACGCCAGCGTGCCGAATCAAAAAGCACTGAAGCGGCGGCAGGGCGTGATGGGGCATTCTTCGTTAAAACAGATACCCGTCATGTACGTATTGACCCGGCGGATATTCTTTATATCAAAGGATACGGGGAATATCTGCAGATATTCCTTGCCGACCGTCCTCAGCCGGTGGTTACTCTTTGTTCGTTCGCCAGTCTGTTGTCACGGCTGCCTTCGAATTTTCTTCAGGTTCACCGATCCTACGCTGTAAATATGAATCGCGTGAGCCACATAGAGCGAGCCCGCGTGGTTATCGCTCCGGATACATATATACCCGTGAGCGATACCTACAGGCAGCCGTTGCTTGATTATATACGCTGACCTTTAATGATCACTTCCGATAACCAAGGTTCGGTATACGCGTAAGGTATATATGCAGGACCTGACACCGGACGGGTTATCAGTAATGAAGCGGTTCGCCCGCATGCTATAGCACCGTTTGTCCTACCCAGTTCCATAGCGGCAGCCCCGTTAAGTGTACAGGCGGTCATGGCTTCCTGAGGATCGAGTCGCATCTGTGTGCAACCGAGAGTCCACACGAAACGCATGTCGCCCGATGGTGATGACCCCGGATTATAATCGCTTGCAAGGGCAAGCGGCAGACCGTGGTCGATCATCTGTCGGGCAGGTGCATACGGAAGCCGACTGAAAAATGATGCGCCGGGTAGGGCTGTGGGAATAGTAGAGGATTGTTTCAGAACTTCAATTTCTTCGGTACCGATCTGTTCGAGGTGGTCAACTGAAACTGCTCCATGGTTTACACCGGTCTGCACACCGCCGCTTACACCAAGTTCGTTGGCATGAATCTTAGGTTTCAGACCGTATCGCGCCGCGTTGTCGAGAATACGGGAAGTTTCTTCGGGAGTGAAAAAACCGGTATCACAGAATACATCGACATAATCGGCGATTCCTTCAGCAGCTATTGCCGGAAGCATTTCATCAACAAGCATATCCACATATTCTCTCTGACGTCCGGTATATGCCAGTCCCACTGCATGCGCACCGAGAAAAGTGATACGTATGTCAGCGCATGATTTCTCACGCAGACGTGCGGCTACACGTAGCATTTTTAATTCACCCGGCGTATCAAGAGCATAACCTGTTTTTATTTCAATAGCTCCCGTTCCCTTGCGGATCATCTGGTCAAGCCGCTGTGACGCGGATACGAATAGTTCCTCCTCGGAAGTATGGGCAAGAATATCTGCGGAATTGAGTATTCCTCCTCCTCGTCGGGCGACTTCCTCGTAAGATAGACCGTGAATTTTGTCGATCCACTCGTTCTCACGTGATCCTGCGTATATGATATGAGTGTGCGAATCGCAGAAAGCAGGCATAACGATACCCCCTTCTGCGTCGATGTCGCCCATTGTATTCTCTCCGAGTTCCGACATCGGACCATAACCCGTTATGACTCCCGTATCGGAATAATCGAGCCAGCATCCGGTCAGTGTCCGAGGTACCGTCATCATTTGTTTGCCACAAAGACGGTCGATACCATCGGGCACAACCATGCACAAGTATCCTATATTTGTGATGCGCATAAGTTTCTTACAAATTCTACCGAATGTTGCAGCATCGGTGACATAACTGTATCAACATCGATAAACGGAATTTCACGGCGATAATTGGCATAGAGTGCTTCCACTTCGTCAGATGACCGGAGCGGACGACGGAATTCAAGAGCTTGAGCCGCAGTCATCAGTTCGATGGCGAGAACACGTTCCGTGTTGTCAAGTATCCGCAGAAGTTTTGTAGCCGAATTGGATCCCATAGACACATGATCCTCCTGTCCCTGTGACGACGGGATGGAGTCGCAACTCGTAGGCCAGCACAGACCTTTGCTTTGATTCACGATTGAAGCGGCTGCATATTGGGCGATCATGAAACCACTGTTCAAACCCGGTTTTGCAACGAGAAACGAGGGTAATCCGCGTGTCCCTCCAATGAGTTTGTATATACGCCGTTCCGATATATTGGCGAGTTCGCTCAGAGCGACACCGAGATAATCCATGGGAATGGCAATAGGCTCGCCGTGGAAATTTCCTGCCGATACTATTATATCCTCTTCCGGGAAAATTGTCGGATTATCTGTAGGACTTGATATTTCGCGTGTAATCACCTGTGTCACATAATCTATGGCATCAAGAACCGCTCCATGGACCTGTGGTATGCATCGGAATGAATATGGATCCTGTACATGAGCTTTAGGTTGGGCAATTATCTGGCTTCCTTTCAGCAACTCACGTATGTCTTCCGCCACTTTTATCTGACCGGGATGATGCCGGACAGCATTTACCTCTGCTCCAAACGGCTCGATACGACCGTCGAAAGCATCAATAGACATTGCGGCTATAATATTAGCTACTTTGAAAAGCCGCTGAGCCCGGGCAATGACCATGGATGCATGAGCCGACATGAACTGTGTGCCGTTAAGCAGAGCCAGCCCTTCCTTAGATTGCAGTGATATCGGATTCCAGTTCTTTTCTTTAAGTACGTCGGCAGCCTGACGTATTTCACCTTTATATTCCACTGTACCGAGTCCGAGCAAAGGCAGGCACATGTTGGCAAGAGGTGCAAGATCGCCTGAGGCGCCGAGCGATCCTTGTGAATAGACCACAGGTGTGATTCCTTCGTTGAAAAAGTCGGCAAGCCGGCGCACGGTTTCAACTTGAACGCCGGAATTTCCATAGCTCAGCGACTGAATTTTTAAAAGAAGCATAGCCCGTACTATATCACTTGAAAGAGGCTCACCCATACCGCAGGCATGCGACATTACAAGGTTACGCTGAAGTGTCGTGAGATCATCCGTGTTGATACTTATGTTGCACAGAGATCCGAAACCGGTCGTTATGCCATAGATCGGTTCGGTGCATGATGCCATTTTATGGTCGAGATATTTTCTGCCACGTGAAATCAGTTCGATGGATTCGCGCGACAGTTCTATACGGGCATTCTCGGAAACCGCTTTTAAAACGTCCTGAGGTGTAATCATATCAGGACGGACGGTAAATACCGGACGTTTCATAGTGACAGTGCTTTTTCAATTATTGAGTCATCGGCGACATTAGGGAGAGTGACGCAAAGCCCGGGTGTCCGTTCCATTTCGCGTTTTATTGCATCGGTAGCGCCGCTGTTACGAGCCCAGCTGCGGCGGGCTATGCCGTTGTTTACATCCCACAGCAGCATGGAGCGGATACGAGCCTCAGCTTCAGGCGATCCATCGATCACCATGCCGAAACCGCCGTTAATAACCTCGCCCCAGCCTACGCCGCCGCCGTTATGCAATGATACCCAGGTGGCTCCCCGGAATGCGTCACCTATTACATTATGGACAGCCATATCGGCGGTAAACTGTGATCCGTCGCGTATGTTAGAGGTCTCACGATAAGGTGAGTCCGTACCGCTTACGTCATGATGGTCGCGCCCGAGAACGACCGGTCCGGAGAGTTTACCGGAAGCGATCGCTTCATTGAACGCCAATGCAATTTCTGTACGTCCTTCAGCATCTGCATATAGGATGCGTGCCTGCGATCCGACAACAAGTCTGTTCGGCCCCGCCTCCTTAATCCAATGGATGTTATCGTCAAGCTGACCTTTGATGTCTTCCGGTGCTTTAGAGCGGATTTTTTCCAGAACTTCCGCAGCAATACGGTCGGTAACCGCGAGATCTTCGGGTTTTCCCGATGCGCATACCCAACGGAACGGACCGAAACCATAGTCGAAGAAGAGGGGACCCATAATGTCCTGCACATATGAAGGGTAACGGAATCCCTTGCCGTCCTCCGCCATGATATCGGCACCGGCACGCGATGATTCAAGCAGGAAAGCATTACCATAGTCAAAGAAGTACATGCCGCGTGCCGTCAGTTTATTAATGGCATCTACCTGACGACGTAATGACTGCTGAACATGCTTTCGGAATTCATCGGGATTATCCGCCATCATATTTTTTGATTCTTCAAGAGAGAGTCCTGCCGGATAATATCCTCCTGCCCAAGGATTATGAAGTGACGTCTGATCCGAGCCGAGTTCTACATCGATATCTTCCTCAGCGAGTCGTTCCCACAGATCCACTACATTACCCTGGTAAGCGAGAGACACCGCTTCACGATGTTCACGAGCCTGGCGGATCCTTTCGATGAGGGTGTCGAGCGATTCATACACTTCATCCACCCAACCCTGAGCATGGCGTTTCTCCACAGCTTTCGGATTGATCTCAGCCACAACGGTAACTACTCCTGCAATGTTACCTGCCTTTGGTTGAGCCCCGCTCATACCACCAAGCCCGGCGGTCACAAACAACATACCGCCCAATCCGTTTTTACCATGAGGATGACGGCGCCCGGCATTCAGTACAGTGATGGTGGTTCCATGTACGATGCCCTGCGGACCTATATACATGTAAGAGCCCGCCGTCATCTGTCCGTACTGGCTTACACCAAGAGCATTAAAGCGCTCCCAGTCATCAGGTTTTGAATAGTTTGGTATCACCATACCGTTTGTCACTACCACACGGGGGGCGCCGGGATGTGACGGGAAAAGTCCCAGCGGATGACCCGAATACATCACCAGAGTCTGGTTATCGGTCATTTCACTCAGATACTTCATTGTGAGGCGATACTGAGCCCAGTTCTGGAACACCGCTCCATTACCGCCGTAGGTGATAAGTTCGTGGGGATGCTGGGCGACAGCCGGGTCAAGGTTGTTCTGTATCATCATCATTATGGCTGCCGCCTGCCGCGACCGGGCCGGATATTCGTTCACCGGGCGGGCATACATGTCGTAATCCGGGCGGTAACGGTACATGTAGATACGTCCGTATGTACGAAGTTCTTCTGCAAATTCCGGGGCAAGTGCGCTGTGCAGTTCGGTAGGGAAATATCTCAGAGCGTTTTTGAGCGCAAGCCGTTCTTCGTCGGGAGTAAGTATTTTTTTCCGTTTGGGAGCATGGTTCACTTCCGTATCATAAGGTTTGGATTCCGGCAGATAGGAAGGAATACCTTCACGGATCTGTGTTTGAAAATCGGGTTGGGACATACCTCATTAAATTTTGTTGTTGACAATCTGCATTATCTCACGTTCAGCTATGTCGATTGTTGCACAGGCTGAAGTAGCAGCTGCGGTAAGTTCAGCTGCTATGTCGGAATTTTTGAGCGACGCGGCATTTATCTTCACGTTAAGAGCCGCTCCGTGGACAGCGGCGCGTGCGGCAAGGATACCCACACCTGCATCGCTTGCCGACGCCGGATTGCCTTCGGTTGCGACCGCCTGCAAAACCGGTATCAGTTCAATGACGGTCTGTGCGGTGGTCAGCGGTATGCGGGCAGCGTAAGTGGTAGCTTCCTCAATAGCTGCGGCGCGGGCTGCCTTTTCCTCATCGGTTCCTTTCGGCAAGCCGAAAGCCGCCATTACGCGGTTGAAGGCATCCGTGTCGAGGTCAACCAAAGCAAGCAGGCGGTTCATCAATGATATTCCCTGCTCTGCAAGATTTGAGAATTCCTCCCATCGGTCATCCCACCCCGGTTTATGCGCCGACAGGTTGGCAACCATAGTGGCGAGTGCTGCACCGAGAGCACCCATGTAAGCCGAAACAGATCCTCCGCCCGGTGCCGGCGATTCCGAGGAAGTGGTTTCGGCAAACGTACGGCATGTCATATCAACCAGGTCATTACTTTTACCGCTTGAAGCAATCATGTCCTCAATGATCTTTTCAGCCGGAACAAACGGTTTCAGCTCATCAAGCCCCATTGATTTTACAGCAATGTGGATAATATCTTTCTCCGGAATTCCGAGTGAACGCTGTTGTTTGCGAAGGAAATATTTTCCGGCATCGATAATTGCGCTTTTAGGGAGCAGACCCACGATCTCTGTTCCTGTAACACGTAGTCCGCGTGCAGCCGCCGCACGGCTCACTTCATCGAACGCCACGTGTAGCGGTGTACGTCGCGTGTCGGTTATATTCATTGATACCTGGGCAATGCCGTACTCATCAATATACCATCCTATGGCTTTGGTGCCTTTGAGAGTGCCGGGTTGCATTATTGTCTTTCCGTCGGCATCTTTCAGCGGTTTTCCGGTTAGTTTACCGCCTTCACGCACCGGACGCCCTTTTTCGCGTACATCAAACGCTATGGCATTGGCACGACGTGTCGAGGTGGTATTCAGATTGAAGTTTACGGCAATCAGAAAATCGCGTGCTCCCACGGCAGTAGCACCGGTGCGTGCAATATCCTTATCGAAAGGTCGGTCCCCGAAATCGGCGCCGCTTCCGGCGTGTCCCAGACGTTCGGGGAGTCCTTCATATTCACCTTTGCGGCAAACGGCAAGATTTTTGCGTTCAGGTGTGAAAGCCGAAGCCTCATAGCAGTAAGTAGGGATAGCAAGTTCTTCGGAGATACGTTGAGCAAGCTTGCGTGCCATTTCGGCGCATTCTTCCAGAGTAACGCCGCTTACCGGAACCAGGGGCAGTACATCCGTAGCACCCATTCGCGGATGAGCACCGTGATGTTTGCTCATGTCAATTAATTCCGAAGCACGTTTAACGGCAAGGAAAGCAGCTTCGCACACTGCCTCAGGTTCGCCGACAAAGGTAACTACCGTGCGGTTGGTGGCTTCTCCCGGGTCGACATCGAGGAGTCGTACACCGTCGACACTTTCAATACACTCAGTGATGCTTTTAATCACTGTCATATCACGTCCTTCACTGAAGTTCGGGACACACTCTATTATCCGTTTTTCCATAGGTATCCAAATGATACACAAAAGTACGAATAATTGTGTTGCCGACAAAATGTAAGATGTTGCCCTTTTCAGAACAGACTTACGAGCAGCAGTCCGGTCGCGATAGCCACTATAGTGGCAACCATTCCCGGCATCATGAAAGAATGGTTCAGTACCCAGCGTCCTATACGCGTGGTTCCGGTTCGGTCGAAATTGATGGCGGCGACTATCGTCGGGTAATTAGGTATGAAAAAGTAACCGTTTACCGCCGGGAAAAGAGCTATCAGTGTCATGGGAGCGATTCCGAGGGCGATTCCGAGGGGCATTATGGCGCGTACGGTGGCTGCCTGGCTGTAAAGAAGAACCGACATAACGAACAGCGCGAGTGAGAAGAGCCACGGAGCTTCGGTTACCATCCCTTTTATGGCAGCGGTGAGTGTACTGAGATTTCCGTTGATGAATGTGTCACCCATCCATGCTATACCGAAAATTGCTATCACAGCCTGCATTCCTGCAATGAACACGCTACCCTGAGTCGGAACAATTCCGTTTATACCTGTAGTCAGAAGGATGATGGCGCATGCGGTAAGCATTATTATCTCTATAGTCGCAGGCATATCTACCGGTGATCCGTCAAATGAGGGTCGAAGTTGGGGAATTGAACCCAGAATCACGATGGCAACGGTTGCCAAAAGAAATACGATAACGGAGATCCGTGCTTTAGTCACTGATTCCACTTTATTATATTTCTGTTCGTTTTCCATCGACATCCCCTTTTCTATACGCGAGAGATATTCTTTGTCCTGCATTAGTTCCTTACCCACTTTTTTGGACAGGAAAGCGCCCGCGAGCACTCCTGTAAGAGTGGCGGGAATGGATATACGGAGAATGTCGAACAACGTGATGTCAAATCCGGTGAGCATGCCGAGCAGAGCTACTGTCGCAGCCGAGATAGGGCTTGCCGTGATAGCCTGTTGTGATGCTATGACGGCGATTCCTAACGGACGTTCGGGGCGGATACCGGTCTGTCGCGCCACTTCAGCTATTACCGGCAACACAGAATACGCAACATGTCCTGTGCCTGCGAATAGTGTGAAAGCGTACGTTACAAGCGGACTGACTATGGTGATATGTGAGGGATTGCGTCGAAGCAACCGTTCGGCAAGCCCGACAAGATAGTCCAGACCTCCGGCTGCCTGCATTGCCGAGGCAGCCGCTATGACAGCGGCGATCATCAGCATTACGTCAATAGGCGGTGAGGTAGGCTGAAGATGGAAGAAAAAAACGAGTATTGCCACTCCGGCGCCACCGGTGACGCCCAGTCCAATACCTCCGAGCCGGGCACCTACTATGATGGCGGCGAGTACGAATATCAGCTGTAGAATCATGATTTTGCAAATTTACGTATTTTCGGGATAACCGGTTCGAAAGCTGTGATTTTTTCCTCATAAGGTATTCACCGACGGTATTCACTGAATGTTTAAGGGGATTGACTGAATGAATTGTGCAATATAAAAGAAGGTGTCATATTTTTGCAGCGTAATTCAACATGAAGATGAAGAAAGTACAACTGTTTACAGCTGCCGCGCTAATGATGGCATTCACCGTCCGGGCTGAAGTCTGGACTTTCAGTGACTGCGTGAACTATGCGCGCGAGCATAATATCAACCTTCGTAAGGCAGTTCTCACGGAGCAGAGCGGTCTTTACGATCTTGAAGAAGCCAAGGGACAATGGGAGCCTACTATCGATTTTGCGACATCGCACTCCTATTCAAACTATCCCTGGAGTGACAATCGCAAGAATTCCTACAATGGTACAGTGGAGCTTAATGCAGGATGGACTGTATGGAACGGTGGAAAACGAGAGAATACGATAAAACGTTCTCAGATCCAGACCGAAATCAACAAACTCTCCACTGGTCAGACACTCCGGACTCTTGAAACCGATTTGTTGCAGGTATATGTCAATCTGCTGTATGCACGCGAAGCCATAACTATCTACGAATCGGCTGAAGAACTGAGTGGCGCTCAGGCTGACCGTGCCCGTCAACTGATGGAAGCCGGCAGGGTGTCGCGTGTTGACTATGCACAGCTTCAGTCGCAGTACGAGCAGGATAAATACGCGAGTGTAAACGCACGCGCTACCTATGACTCGCGCCGTATGGAACTTAAGAAACTCCTGGAACTTGGAATAGATGCGGATATCGAACCTGCCGATGAGGAATGGACCGCCGAACAGGTGCTTGCCGCTCTTCCTCCCATAGATGAAAGTTTTCAGCTTGCATGTAGTACCGACCTGCAACTTAAAAGTCTCGGTTTACAGCAGGAAGAAAGTGAAATCGACATCGAAATAGCTAAAGCCGGACGTCGACCCTCTCTGTCATTGAATGCCGGTGTTGGAACCGGTTACACGGCGCCGGGGGCTGTTTTCGGCACTCAGATCAAGCAGGCATGGGGCGAACAGATCGGTCTGACCCTTTCGGTACCGCTGCTTGACGGAAAAAAGACCCGTACCGCAGTGGCACGTGCCAAAATTCAGCAGTTAAACTCCGGTCTTGACATTGACCTGCGGAATACTGAACTTGCGCAACAGGTAGAGTCGTGGTACATAGACACTCGCTCGGCACAAGCCCGCTTCACAGCTGCAGAGCAACAGCTTGAATCGGCGCGCCTTACGGCGGATCTTACAAATGAACAATTCCAACTTGGTCTTGTTAATCCGGTTGAACTGATGACTGCCCATGACAATTATCTGGAGGCTCAGCACACTTTGCTTCAGGCAAAGTATATGGCGATTCTCGGGCAAAAAATGATCACATATTACCGGACAGCTCAGGTGAGTATTTAATATTGACGAAACAAAATAGAATTGCATTATATGAAAATCAACAGACTGTATCTCTTTGCAGCTATTGCTCTGATGGGAGTAGCCTGCGACAGAAAGCCGGAGGTCTCGCTTGAGACTGTTAAGGTCACAAAGGGTGATCTTACCGAGACCGTGACTGCTACCGGTACTCTGGAATCGGTTACTTCAGTAGATGTCGGTACTCAGGTTACCGGTATCGTAGATAAACTCTATGCCGATTACAACTCGGTGGTGTCGAAAGGTGAACTGATAGCGGAGATTGAAAAGACTCTTCTTGAAAGCGAACTACGCAGTGCGGAAGCAAATGTAGAGCAGGCACGTATAACTTATGAATACAATACCACCAACTACAACCGCGACCGTCAGCTGCATGACAAACAACTTATAAGTGATTACGAGTTTGAAACTTCGCGTAAGGAGTATGAAGTGTCGAAACAAGCGTATGAGAAGGCTAAGGCTGATAAGGTAAGAGCCGCAAAGAATGTTAATTACGCAGAAATCTACTCACCTATCGACGGTATTGTCATATCACGTGAAGTAGAGGTCGGTCAGACTGTGGTGTCAAGCATGAACGTCGCCAATCTATACACAATTGCCGACCTTGACCACATGCAGGTAATAGGAAATGTGGATGAGGCTGATATCGGTCGTGTAAGAGTTGGTCAGACCGTGACATTCACAGTGGACGCTTATCCCGATGATGTATTCCACGGTCAGGTTACTCAGGTCCGTCTTAATCCTACCACTACCAGCAATGTGGTGACTTATGAGGTTGTGGTTGCATCCGATAATCCCGATCACAAACTTATACCCGGACTTACGGCAAATCTTGTAATTAATGTAATGGAGGAGAAGGATATTCTTCTGTTGCCGTCGAATGTGTTCCATTTTGAACCGCTCGCCGACTCTGATTCAAAATTACCTCAGCCTAAAGGTTCTGCCGATCGCGCGTCACTCGCTTCCAACCAGCGTTATGTCTGGGTGGTTGACGGAGAATCACTCGTTCCGACTGTAGTAACCATAGGAGAGAATAACGGTTTGAAAACACAGATCATTTCGGGAGTCAGTGACGGTCAGACGGTGGCTGTAAATTACTCTGAAGCGCCACAGAAGCAGGGTGGTCAGGGTAATGACCAGAGTCCTTTTGCCCCGCGTCCTCCCGGCAAGAAAAAATAAGTAGATTATGTCGGATAAAGAATACAGACAATCAGATAAGGAACACATGCATGACAGCGGAGATGAACGCCGTCATGAGCGGAAGGAGATTATCAGGGTAGAGAAGTTGCGCCGCGAATTCATCGTTGGCGGTGAGAAAGTGAAAGCTTTGCGGGGTGTAAGCTTCACTATCCATGAAGGTGAGTTTGTAACCATCATGGGTACTTCGGGCTCCGGTAAATCCACACTGCTGAACATCCTCGGATGCCTTGACACACCTACTTCGGGTGAATATTATCTTGACGGTGTATCGGTTCAGAGCATGAGTAAGAATCAGCGCGCCGTCACCCGTAACCGAAAGATCGGATTTGTATTTCAGAATTACAATCTGTTACCTAAAACCACCGCTATAGAAAACGTGGAGCTGCCGTTGCTTTACAATTCATCGGTCTCTGCCACCGAGCGGCGTGAACGTGCCATACACGCGCTTGAGGCGGTGGGACTCCAGTCGCGTCTCTATCATAAGAGTAACCAGATGTCGGGCGGTCAGCAGCAACGAGTGGCTATAGCGCGCGCATTGGTCAATGATCCGGTGATAATACTTGCCGATGAGGCGACAGGTAATCTGGATACGCGTACATCATTCAGTATCCTGACATTATTTCAGGATCTGCATGCACGAGGACGTACAATTATTTTCGTGACCCACAACCCTGATCTTGCTCTTTATTCATCACGAAACATAGTGCTTCGTGATGGGAAAGTGGTCAGTGACACTTATAATCCTACACCAGCCTCGGCACGCGAGGCATATGAATTACTGCCTAACGATAATGACTGATGAATATAGTCAACCTACTTAAAATAGCTGTAAAAGCGCTGTCCAACAACAAGCTCAGGTGTTTCCTGACTATGCTTGGCATAATTATCGGTGTCGCGTCAGTGATCACTATGCTTGCCATCGGTCAGGGATCGAAAGACAGCATTAAGGCTCAGATTTCGGAGATGGGATCAAATATGATAATGATTCATCCCGGAAATATGCAGCGTGGAGGTGTACGTCAGAGCGCCGATGCAATGCAGACCATCGAGGTCAGCGATTACGAATCCCTGAAAGATCTGCCGGGGATTGCTGCCATCTCACCTTCGGTTAATTCCGGGGGGCAGCTTGTAAACGGTAATAATAACTGGCCCTCTACTATTTATGGTATAACACCCGATTATCTTGACATACGTAAGCTTAAGGTAAAGGACGGTGTGATGTTCACGGATCAGGATATCAATACAGCCGCAAAAGTATGCGTTGTCGGTAAGACTGTGGTAGATAATCTTTTCCCGAATGGCGAGGATCCCCTGGGGCGTGTGATACGTTTCGGATCGATTCCTATGACCATCGTCGGTGTGCTGGAATCAAAGGGTACCAACTCGATGGGACAGGATCAGGACGATGTTGTGCTTGCTCCCTACACTACAGTGATGAAACGTATGCTTGCCATCGACTATCTTCAGGGGCTGTTCGCCAGCGCCACTGATGAAGACCGTACAGAGGAAACCATCGAGGCTATCACTGAGGTGCTCCGTACGAATCATCGGTTGAAGGATGGTGTGGAGGATGATTTCACAATCCGTTCTCAGCAGGAGTTGAGCGAGATGATGAATTCTACGAGCGATATGATGACCGTTTTGCTGGCATGTATAGCAGGAATCTCGCTCCTTGTGGGCGGTATCGGAATCATGAATATAATGTATGTGTCCGTAACCGAGCGTACACGCGAAATCGGCTTGCGCATGTCCATCGGCGCCCGTGGAATAGATATCCTTTCTCAATTTCTTATCGAGGCTGTCATTATCAGTGTGACCGGCGGAATAATCGGCATATTGTTAGGCCTGGTGGCATCGTGGCTTGTAAATCTCATAGCCCACTGGCCAGTATCGGTTCAGATGTACTCTGTCGGACTCTCATTTGCAGTCTGTACAGTTACCGGAGTGTTCTTCGGCTGGTATCCTGCCCGCAAGGCAGCCGATCTCGATCCTATCGAGGCGATACGTTACGAATAGTTGCTTAAGATAAACCCATTTAATACAATGTGCGCGAAGGACTATGAAGTCGGTCGCGCACATTGTTGTTTTTTGTTGTTTTTATAAAGTAAGCATAAGCAATGTGCTTATACTCATGTAAATGAACATACCGATTATGTCGTTGGTAATGGATATGAACGGACCGGTAGCAAGAGCCGGATCGATCTTGAACCTCTCAAGTGTAAGGGGAACAAATGTCCCGAATACTGATGCGAAAAGCACTACCGAAAGGAGTGACAGCGAAACGCTGTAAGTAGTTACCTGATGCGCCGATCCGAATTTAATCATATTGTAGATGAGCACAAGCAACGATATGATACATCCGTTGATAAGTCCGACCCCAAGTTCCTTCAGCAGTTGCTTGCCGGAATTACGGATATCAAGTGAACCGTTCGCGAGACCCTGTACGACGATAGCTGACGACTGGGTTCCGACATTACCACCGGTACCTCCGATAAGAGGAATAAACAGCGCCAGAGTGGGATCCATGGCAAGACCCTCTTCGAAGTGTCCGAGAATAAGAGAGTTGCCGATACCGCCGAGCATTCCTATCAACAACCATGGCAGACGGGCCTTGGTCTGGGTGAAAAGCGTATCATCGGTTTCGACATCCGACGAAAGACCGGAAGCGAGCTGATAGTCACGTTCGGCGCCCTCACGAACTTCGTCCATTACGTCGTCAACGGTTATGCGCCCAACAAGCCGACCTATGGAATCGATGACAGGCATTGCCACAAGGTCGTATTTTTCGAAATTCAATGCAACCTCATCGATAGGCGTGTCAGTACGCACAGCCACCGGATCCTCTTCCATCACATGTTTGATTTTCGAGACGGACGGATGAGTAATCATTTTTTTCAACGGAAGGATACCTCTGAGCCTATAATCATTGTCAACCACATAAACGTAGTATATCTCATCCATGTCTTCCGCCTGCATGCGCATCTCCTTGATACACTCCGGCATTGACCAGTTTTCGTTGACAACGAGCATCTCCGTTCCCATCAGACCGCCGGCAGTGTCTTCGTCGTAACGCAGCAGGTTTATGATGTCGCCTGCCTGTTCTACGTCATCAATATGCGAAAGTACCTCTTCCTGATCCTCTTTGTCGAGTTCCTGGATAATATCGACAGCGTCGTCGGTATCGAGATTGTCGATATATTGCTTTGCAATCTCCTCCGGCTCCATGTTGCTGAGCAACTTTCGGCGGTCATCCTCGTCAAGTTCCATCAGCACCTCAGCCGCGGTTTCGCCGTCGATCAGACTGTTGAGATATTCCGCTTCATCTGTGTCAAGTTCATTGAACAGTTCGGCTATGTCGGCAGGATGCAGATTCTCGAGCTCATATCTTGCTTTATTCTCGTCATGGTCTGCGATAATTTTCCGCAGATTGTCGAGATATTCTTCTGAAAACTCTTTCATTGCTGTTCGGTATTGCGGAGTGAGGCTATGATATTGGTTAGCCGGATGAATTGTTCGACGGTGAGCTGTTCGGGACGTAACGCCATCAGGGGATTTTCGGGAAGCGCCATGCCCGGCGGAATCAGTCCACGAATCGAATTGCGGATGGTTTTGCGTCGCTGACCGAATGTTGTCTTGACAACCGAGCGGAACAGCCGTTCATCGCATCCGAGTTCGGTTACAGAATTACGGGTCATCCGTATCACTCCGCTTTTTACCTTGGGTGGGGGATTGAAAACGTGTTCACTCACAGTAAACAGATATTCAATGTCGTACCATGCCTGAAGTAGTACACTCAATATTCCGCGTGCTTTAGTTCCTGCCGGAGCTGCCAGACGTTCGGCTACCTCACGTTGCAACATTCCCGAACAGCATATTATGCGGTCGCGGCTGTCAAGAACGTGAAAGAAAATCTGCGATGATATATTGTAGGGATAATTGCCTATGACGCAATATTTCGGTGATTCAGGAAACAAAGTGTCAAGATTCATGCGCAGAAAGTCTCCCTCGATGATGCGTTCTTTGAGCTCAGGGAAATTTTCAGTGAGATATCCGACGCTTTCCGAATCAATTTCCGCTACGGTGACATCATGCCCTTCGTCAATAAGAAATCTGGTCAGGACACCCATACCCGGACCAACCTCCAGAACCGGCAGTCCTTTATAATCATCAAGAGTCGAAGCAATGCGGTGAGCTACCGAGAGATCGGTAAGGAAATGTTGTCCGAGTGCTTTTTTAGGTCTTACTTTCTGCATGGTCACGTTTCTTTACAGCAAAGTTACGTTTTTTAGAGCATAAACCGTGCAGATGTCTGCTTAAAAATATAAGCCTCACCACTGCGACCTATTTACTCGATTAAATTTGTTGCTAAATTCAAGTATTGGAAATGGTGTAATCAATCCCCTTGATAATGTAAGATTCTATTTACGCCCTGGTTGCTTATTAATATTCCAGCGGATATGTAAGATAGCGTAAGACGGGACTACATTACTGACAGTCTCGGTTCTGGCTTGAGCGTTAACAGTGTAGTTTATGTTACTTAAATGGTGCAGTATGTCGAAACTGTCCAGTATAAATATTACAGCTCCTTTTAGAATAGATTTTGACACACGTGCGTTCCAAATAACATCTGTCGTGTTAAGACGTAAATCGGTATAGCCGTTCCTCTTATGAAGAGCTAAATCGGTAGATATACCCCATTCGTAAGGCAAATAGACAACGGCGGTTGCTCCGACATTGAAGTTCCAAGAGTTGAAATTGGTAAATCCGGAATCTTTGCTCAGGTAACGATTGAACTTGACATCGCAGAATGCAGAAAGACGGTGTTTTCCAGTTTGCCAATCAAGTCTTGCATCTTCTTTAACTGTTACGGTATTTACCGTACGCAACGGAATATCGGAAAAAGTGTCAAGCATGGTGGTCCCGAAATAATCTACACTTCGACGATAGCTGCCGGTTGTTATCATTGAAAGCCGGGGTTTGGTAAAGGAGCCGAAATAAGTATTAAATTCATAGGTTCCTATAGTCTGCCAATTTCCGTCAATGTTAAGCATACGACCTGTTCTTACTCCTGACACAGGATTGTAGAGATATCCTAATGCAATAGCGTTGATCGTTTTTTCCCAATCAAAGTAAAGATTATGTTTTGAGGTGATTCTATCTATTTTAAATTGAAAATTAATTTCATATTTGCGTGGATTTTGTAAATCAGCGTTTCCTGTAAAAATGTTGAGCGGGTCGTTGTCGTTTGTGACAGATATCAGATCAATCATGTTGTTTGGGACGCTCTCCGTGCGCAATATCAATTGTACGAAATGCCTTTTGGGTAGGAAACAATAGGCACCCACCGACCCATTCATAATGTAATTAATGCGATTAATCTTTTGATATTCACTTCTCCCATCATACAGAAAGTTACGATCATATATATCCATGGGTAAGGATGCCCGGAAATATATAGGAGAACCGCCGCCTATCGTCATGAATTGCGCAGATTCCAGTTTAGCCTCTATGTGGTGACGATTATATGCCGCTGACGTATGGTAGCTGTCCAATGGCGAATACGTAGGAGCGTACTCAGTTACCGACGGTAAGGTGCCGAAATCTTCATATCCAGGTATTAGATTCAGTAAAAACATAGATGACGTTACTTCATCGTTGGTTCGATCAAAAGTATAATTGAATTTCAGAACTCCACTGAATCTGCCATAAGACAAACTTTTAGATAGTTCAATCATCCCTGAATACAACTCTTTTCGGGTGGGATACCCTTTGGTATATCGGTTAGCATTATAATATGGTTTGCTCATGGCCTCTGACTTGATAACATATTTAGAAAAATAGTCGTTATGAATTCGATTAAGAAAGGCACTCCCTTTCAGCGAAAGCAATAAAGGTTGTTGGTTTAGAGAGTTTAACTTTATGTCAGTGCTGGCTTCAAAGAAACACTCTATTTTTTTGCCCTTACAAAGGTCATTAGTACGACTACGGTTAATAACTTTTGTTTTATAAGCCGAAGCATCTTCATATATTGACTCAAGAATATCCAGAGAAACTTCATGTAATTCCTCGTTCATACTTATATCAATAGCGCTCGCATAATCATTTTTTCTTGAGTATTCGAATTTGGGTAAAAAGTTAAACAATACACGTTTTCCTGCTTTAAAAAATAACTTGTGAGCACTTTTTACAGAAAATACTCTGTCATTTTTGTGTTTATGAGAGTAAGAGAAGACATCACCTGTTGTAAAAAAACTTTGCCGCAAGGATGATGTAGTACTTAGATTATCAGAGTACTCCACACCCATATCTCCCTTTAGTTCTAACTTAGAATCTGGTACTTGAAAATAATAAGACATGCCACCATTTTGTACCGAGGCGACACCAGTCCCTGATTGATTATACGACCATGCACTATCATCACGACCCGGCGTTCCTTTGTCATCCAGGTTATTAGCATTACCGTACACTGTAGATGAAAAATTGTCAGTAAACAACATCCCAAAAAGTCGTGAAAGATAACGGTTCTCGGTTCCATATCCACCTTCAAGGTTCAATAAATATCCATACTGATACTCCCGCTTTAGTCTGACATCCATCACATATAAGGCATCACCCATATTTTCGTTGAACATCTCTGATAGATGTCCTTTCTTATTGTATACGGCAATATCTTTTATAGTATAGGCTCCGAGATTATCCAGCATAAGTTTCTGGTTTCCATTGAACAAATCCTTACCATTTAGTAGTAGATTGTCAATTCTCCGGTCGTTGCAATAAATTACTCCTGTGGAAGAAATTTTGACTCCCGGTAATTGTTCTATAAGTGCATCAAGCATTGATCCCTGTGGCAAGATAAATGCGTCTGCATTGAAAATCAGAGTATCTCCATTATGATAAAACATCACTTTTGATGCCGTAACCGAAACCTCATCTAATTCAATGTGCCGTTTTAGTGAAATATATATAGGATCAATTGTTATCTGAGTTACTCCATCGGGTATGAAGATATTATGCCATGATACCGGTTCATATTTAGTGGACTCGGTCCGCTCAAGTCTGCCGTCCGCTCCTTTATCCGTATCATAGACCATCACTTTCACAATATATTCACCACCAGGATTCTTCATCATTGTTGACGGATCAACACCTGGTGTAAATATGGAAATAGATTCAGCGATTACTGTAGAATCAACAATACTGCATATTTTAAATGCGACACTATGCCGGTCATTGTTCAAAGAGCTTTTCATAACAGCGTCTCTAATCGGTATCGTAATTTGAACCATTTTCGATTGCGCCATAAGTGAACACATCGAAAAGATGAAATAAATTATCGGAAGTATTCTAATATTCATAATAAAATCAATAAAATACCCATAGGTAGGATTTATTTTCTAAAGATTTATAAATCAGGAATATACTAATCTTGGAAATTAGTAATAAACCACACCTATTACCTACTATTGGTCTTTTTTTCGGAATTTAATAACAAATTTCGTTATATTACTCGGGATATGCAAGGATTTTATCCTTAATCGTATTAAAGGAGGCGTAATTAACGTGAGATCGACATAAGGATTCTGAATAAAGTCAGCTGATTATCAAAAATGAACTCCAAAGATATGGATGGTTTCTAGAGGAAGAAACAGTAAGCAGCAATGGCATGGTTATAAAGTTGGTAAACGACCGATGCCTCGAGTCCTCTATTTGTGCGATATTTTTCAGCTCGTCATTGACAGACTCTATGAGGGTATGTTTATGCACTGGTGCCAGCATTCCCTTAGTAATGTACTATCCATAAAACTGATTCCGGTACACTTCCCCATTAGGTACTTCTTTACGAAGAAAACGAATTGTACCACAACGGATTTTTCCAATTCTGTAAAACGATTGTATGAAACGGTGTTAGGAAACAGATGACGGTCTCTGACACAAATCTCATCCCAATAAAAGTGCTTTAGACACTTATGGTTTGAAGAGAGGAACATGATCATGATGACGATAATCTCCATCTGTGACGTCCGACAATCACGGTGATAATCATGCTTCCTCCCATCTTTGGTCATGTCAAGACCACGATGGCGAAGCATTGCGTTGAAAATCTTGCAGAATTCATCCGCCATTACAAAGAATTCAATAACTTTGTCCTCGGAGAGCATAGCGATAAGAGTATTTGTTTAAAATTTAGCACTTAAAATTTACTACTTTTATCGCTAATCACTAAATTTTCACCTACTTAATTTACATCGAACTCACGTTAAAGTAAATCGGTTGAACGTTACACAACGTGTAAACCACATCAGTTAATCGTTCTCAAATCTGTCATCACTTTTCAGTGAAGGTCATCCTTATGTTTTCAAACCTTGAAGTGGTCATTCTTAACATCCTCCGATCCTTCAATTTTGACAAAGATATCAATTGGGCGGATATAATTTCAGTAGATTACCTCCACTAACACCCTAACTTATTATCTAATTTTAAAAATATGCTCCACTACTTAAATTTTGACTCATAAAACATTTTCCTCCTTATAAGTGTTATAAGTTATATTTTTTAAATTTATACATGTATGAACAACGACTCAAAAGTTTACAAGTTGACACCATCTGAGATGAAGTCGATTCAGATTTCAAAATCAGCAAAAAGCGAGTATGAATACTCACATTTCTTCATTTGCGGAAATGGAATTGTAATAGAATGCCAGACCAATTGTGATGGTAATTGGGCATCACTATCCGAAGGACCGGTTAATAATGGTTACATAACTGCGGTAAGATGTAATGAGTTCATTCATAGTTGTGATCCAACAAACTCTGTTATAAGATATGCTGGAGATGAATTTCGTTGTAATCCGAGCACTTGGCCTGGAAATTCAGACGAATCCGGAACAGGAGGATCTGGTACGGGACTCCCGGTACTCCCTGGAGGAGGATCTGGAACTGAACTTCCCGGAACAGGCGATTCTGGCACAGACGGGTCTGGCACAGATGGGTCTGGCACAGGAGGGTCTGGCACAGGAGGGTCTGGTACAGGTGGATCTGACACGGACGGTTCTGATACATATCGAGGACTGAGAAATGACTTCTTTTCTGAGACTGACGATATAAAACTCTTGTAAAAATATGAATCCATTCTCATATTTGAATTCGAAGAGGGAGTCTCACATCCTTTAGTGGGACAACCTCTTTACCATGTAAAGTTCTGGAGATAAGTAGTAGTTTAAATTTGATATGAACACTTTGGTGCTTTTTTTCATATAAGTCATTAAGCAAATCATGGAAGTTATAAATAATAAACATTTTTATATTTAATATTTATTCTATTTGTTTATTAGTATTTTTTGATAAATTTATATATGAGCGAAAAACTAATTGGTAATTTATTAAAGTTGCTCAAAATTCCGTTCACAACTACGTTTCTAACAGAAACCGTGAAGTCTGTTCCGTTTAAGAATAGCTTTTACGGATTAAGTCTGATTCTTGCATGCTACAAAGTATCAACAGACAGTGTGCGATTTAAGACGAAAGGCGACTTGTCGGCTAGCGAGATGCCTTGTATCGTATTATACAATGGGTCTTTTGTAATTTTAACACAGGTGTCAGAATCTGAGGTTGTACTAGTGTCTCCCAAATTAGAGTCTGTTAAAGTAAATAGAACTGAATTTGAAAATAAATGGGATGGTAGTGCTCTTATTCCTATACTAGATGATCATTCAAAAGAGCCTGATTATGAAAAACATAGAAATAATGATCTGAAGATAAAAATAAGAAATCTGGGTTTTTATTTTTCTTTGACTATTATAATATGTCTATTTATATCTCAGTGTCCACTGATATTACAATGGAATTGGTGGAGTATTTTAGTAACGAATATACTGGGGTGTTTGGTGTCAATGTTCTTACTACGGAATCAACTAAAACTTCATACTCCATTCATTGATAAAGTGTGTGGACTTGTTAAATCCGGTGACTGTAAGAGTGTTACGCAGTCGACGGGAGCTGAATTATTTGGTTTGTTTAAGCTGAGTGAGATCGGTTTTTCTTTTTTCATAACAAATGTAATTACATTGTTAATATTTTCTCAGGCAATACCTATTTTAGGTATTATATCATACATCGTATTGCCATTTAGTTTTTGGAGCCTTTGGTATCAGAGGTTCAAAGCAAAAAAATGGTGTGTGTTGTGTCTTTGTATTTTGGTTTCAATGTGGGTTCAGGCTCTGCTATATTACTTTAGCGGGATTATACCAAAATATACAATCCAAATATATCCATTATGTACTATATGTTTCATGTATTTATTATTTTATTTTTCAGTCAATATCATTATGAATGTTCTTTCTAGAAAAATAAAATCAGAGCATTGGCAATCAGATTTCATCAATCTTAAATCGCAAGATAGAGTGCTTTCTTCTTATTTTCAGGATGATAAAAGCCTGAATGTTGAGTCGGGATCGGGACTGGTATTTGGAAATCCTAAAGCCTCTGTGGAACTTACAGTTTTCAGTAATCCATATTGTTCACCATGTGCAGTAATGCATGAGCGGTTGAAAGATATTCCCGGTGAGAAAGTGAAGGTGAGGTATATTTTAACCTATTTTAACGAAGAGTTCAGCCAAGTTAATCGTAATATTATAGCAGCTTTTCAACAATTAGGGGAAGAAGTAACTTGGGATATTCTTAATCAGTGGTATCAAAAAGGAACAGCATTGGGTAAAGATTTTTTTGAAAAATATAAACTTAATATAGAGACCTCAGATGTTTTAGCAGAATTTCATAAACAACAGACCTGGGCAAAGAATAATGTCTTACCAGGAACTCCTACAGTGTTAATAAATGGAAGAGAAATTATTTGGCCATACAGTGTTGATGATTTCAAACTTATAAGCGATATTTTATGAGAATATTATTTATTGATGACTACCCATGTTCCATCCAAAATGGGATTGGTACATTTCGTGAAGTTTTTACATCTTTTATCTCTGCGTATACCGAACTAAAGGTAACTATTATATCACTCAATTCAGAGGTAAATGAAGTGTATGAAATAAAACGATCAAAATGGAATGAGATTCTAATTCCTCGGTATAATGAAGGCAATTGGCGAGGAGGAGGAACGCAGATTGCAGATAGTTTAAGATTAAAAATTAATGATGAGTTTGATAATATTTTTATTTTGAACTATTCACCCTGTGGCGAATTTATCACTCAGTTAAAAAAGATCTACCCATTATCGAAATGGATTTTTATAGTTCACGATCAAGGATGGTGCTCACCGTTGCTTGGTGATAAAAAAATACTATTAAAAATTATTGGTGAGCTTACACCTCCATTTGTATCGGAGCAAACAGCAGCATTTGTTAAAGATTATTATTATAAAGAAATTGAAATTTACAATTTAGTTGATAAGGTAGTGTGTCTATCTGATTCAATGAAGCAAATATTGTCACATATATATAATCTTTCGGAAGATAAAATAGAGAAAATTGAAAATGGAATAAGTAGCCATCAACGATTTGAACACTCGCTATCCAAAATGCGGATTCGTACAAAATTAGGTATTCCTAAAGCTGCCCATGTAATTATTTATGTAGGTCGTCCTGTTCGAAGCAAGGGTCTTGATGCTTTACTTTTAGCTGTAAGAAAATTAAGACGAAAATACCCAGATTTGAGATGTGTTATTGTTGGGAATATTTATAAAATAATTAACCGTTGGAATGTGTATAAGGCTTGTGCGTCTAATATCATAATGCCTGGGTTTATGACTAAATCCGAACTAAGAGAATGGTATGCAGCGGCAGATATAGGAGTGATGCTTTCCTATTCTGAGCAATGTAGTTTTGCAGCTCTTGAAATGATGGATGCTGGACTTTTGGTAGTCTCATCTAATGGTATAGGTCTACGAGATATGTTTTTGGATAGAAAAAATTCATTTGTTGCCCGTATAGGAAATGTTCTGAAAGTAAAGAATTATGCTAAAAGAATATGTATTGAGATTGACGCAGCTCTCTCATCTTCGCCCTCTATGAGAAAAAGATATACTTCTTATAATCAAAAACTTTTGGATACAAAATATTCTGCGGAAACAATGGCTTCTAAGTATGTAAAATTATTCCGAAGTCTTATCCAGATGGAATAATTATTTTGACTAATTTTGCTTGCTAAAAAAGGCAGTCAGTTCATCATAAATTACTCGTTCTTGGACAGAACATTCATCTCTATGAACAAACTGTTGATATAATTGTGTTGCAAGCTTAATCCTACCTAAATAAATGTTTTTGCAGATCATGTGTAAGTAACGGTATATACTTGAAGGCTGAAGACGACTAACACTATGACCTATATAGGGACATTGGAAGACATAGTCATCTAATATTGTTTCATTAAAGTTTGATCCCAATGTCTGAAGTGTATAATCATCATCATTTTTCCAAAGAGAGAAGTACGTGAGTTCTTGCATTTTTACAGTTTTATATAAGAAAATTGTATGAAGCCTCCAATTGCAAACGTCATTCGCTCGATAATAAATTTTATCTGGAGAGTTGTAAGCAAAAATGTCATGCTTAACACGAACAATTACATCTGCCCTTATCCATGTATCATCATCATCTATGAGCATATAGAAGTGTGTGTTACATGCCATAATCAGACGTCTCATCGTATATCCTGGTCCATAATTAATATTATTCCTAAGTAAAACAACTCTTTTATCTAAACCGTATTTATATAGTAGAAATTCCCATGTACCATCAGAACTGCAATCATCGCATATAAAGATTCTGTCTGGTGGCACTACTTGTTGTGCATATACTGATGTAATGCACTTATCAATTCTCGTCAGAGCATTATGGGACCTTATTAGGACGGATATGGATGGGTAGTCGGACATAATATATGGTAATCTTTGGTAGTTTAATTTTTAACGTTATTATTTATCATATTGTTCATTAAATTATTTAGAGTTAAGAAATTATTTAGAGTTAAGTGAACAAACTAGATTGATAATATGTTTGAAAAATGAAAATTCAATTTTACTTTATATGAGCAAGCAATCTATTCCTTCTATTTCAGTTATAGTTCCGGTATATAATACAGGGATATATCTTGCAAAATGTCTAGATTCGATTTTGAAACAAAAAGGAGTTGATATGGAAGTTATCATTGTTAATGATGGATCTACCGATAATTCTGAGGATATTATAAGACAATACGCCGAACATGATAGTCGCATTCGATTTATGTTTCAACGTAACCAAGGATTGTCAGTCGCTAGGAATAATGGCTTAAACTCCGCCTCTAAGGATTATGTACTATTTGTAGATAGTGACGATTGGATATTACCTGATACATTATTTTACTATTTAAATCTTGCAAAGAGAGAGGATGTTGATGTCATAATTGGGAAAGTCAATGTCTTCTATGAGAATGGGAGAATTGGCTTATGGGAGTGTGACGATAATTTACATTCGGATCAACCTATAATCTCGGGTGAAGAATACCTTAATACTATTGTTCAGTCTAAGAAGTTCACACCAATGGTATATAACTACTTTTGTCGTCGCTCTAAGTTGGTGGAATCAAATATAAAATTTGAGCCGGGGCTAATACATGAGGATGAATTATGGACTCCAAATATGTTGTTACATGCTGAATCGGTTACGTTTGGTGTCATGCCTCACTATGTCTATCGTCATCGCAGAACTGGTTCAATTACGTCCTCGACTCCCCAGTTTTCACGAATTAAATCTCTTATAAAGATAATTGAAATGCTGGTTCAGACTTATTGTACAATGCCATTATTTTCTCCTGCACATAAATTTTTTATTATGGACATTAGGTTGATATATAGAACTTGCGCCCAGATTGCTTTGAAAAATGGAGAATATGAAAGAAGGGCGTTTGAGGAAATGAGTAACTTATTATGCTCAGAGGTTAAGACTGATTCTTTTATACAAAGGATGTGGAATGAGTACAATTCTGTAACACATCCTATGAATATTGGTTGATGGAGTTGTCATTAAAGAAAATTAAAAATAGGGAAAATAATCAATGAAGAATCATAGTATAATCTGTTACCGAACTAGTATAACTAGTATAAATCTACGACAATGGAAGAAATAATTTACTGAACTTTTATGTAGTTTTACTAGACTATATATGAACATATATTGATCTATACGCATTTAATTATTAATTATATTAAAAAACCAGATGACAACGCTTTTACAAATAAATAACTTACTGCAGAATTGTCTTGATAAATTACCTTCTAATTCAATATTTGGAGGCAGGGGTGGGGCGTCAATTATAAATGCTCTTGTTTCAAGAAAAGAAGAAACGCACAGTCTCTTTTCGGTGGATATGAAAAGACTACTCAATTTTAACGCAAAACATATTCAAGTTGAGATATGGAAATTATGGATTGTTGCAACTTTACTTGAAAATAAAGCTGTAAGTCTCCCATATGGTCATTCTTTTGAACAAGTTGTAAAAGATGCTGTGTATCATAGTCTATCTTATTGCTATGGTAACCCGATTAAATTGACGCAAGACCTGATTATATATCCTTTTGGACTCGTTACCCTTAAAGCATTAAAACTTTTGGATGGTATTCCATTCTACTCACTGGTTGAATTTATAGTCTTGTTTATGAGAGATTGTGAGTATTTCTTGACGAGATATGATCCTTCCTTTCACGGTAATCCAACGATTAAAGCGTCTGTGCTTCATTCTACTTTACGTTTTATGCAATTAGCTGAAGAAAAGAAAATCTTTACTTATAAAGCTATTCAGCTACAAGAATATATAGCCAGCTTCGAATATGATAAGATTAATTCTAATCCAGCTGATAATTATATACTTGGTTATTTAAGTGGTATAAGTGTTGTAAAACGTAAGTGGAATGACAAGGAGTTGAGTTATCTTGGAACTATTGCTTTTTTGTATGATTTACCTGAGTTATTTTCAGGAGTATTTCGATCAGTAAACTTTGACAATATTAAAATTGACAATCTTGTTGGGATAGGTCTTGGTATGTTGTCAAATAGTATTAATGGTAATGAACTATGATACAACAACATTTACCAGATTTGACTATTATGATGTCAACTAGAATTGACTCCAAGGATCGTTTAGCAAATGTGAAGGCTTCGCTTGGGTACTATCGGAAATATACAGATGCACATATTATGATTATAGAATCGGATAGATTATCCTATCTATCAGAAATATTGCGCTCGGAGTTCCCTGATGTGGAATATATATTTATAGAAGATAATAATCCCATGCTTCATCGTACACATTTAATGAATGAAGAATTCCGTCGCATTCAGACGCGCAACGCTGCAAATATAGATGTTGATATAATAGTGCCCATTGACCAACTTAAAGTAGCTAACGATGAGATATTGAAAGGTCAGTACATAATGGCTATTCCGTATGATGGTCGAATGATTAATTCATCAGCAAAATTTGCTAATACTTTTAGAAAAACTCTTGATATAAATGCTTTGTTGAATTATGCAGATTCGCAACAATATATGTTTGGATTATCCTCACTTGGCGGTGCATATGTTGTTGATGTTGAAAAATATCGAAAACTTGGATGGGAAAACGAGTATTTTCTTTGTTGGGGTCCAGAGGATATGGAACGGTTTCACAGACTTGATATTCTTGGATACAGACCTTTACAAATCTATGGTAAATGTTTTCATCTTCCACACTATAGAGGACTTAATAGTGGCGATACTGTGCCTGATATGATACTATCTACCAAGCGAGAGTACTTTAAAGTCCTCAATATGATGCCTCAGGAACTTTACAATTACATAAAGTCTTGGTCATGGTGCAAATAGTTGTCAATAAATACTTGAATTTTTGAGTTTTACCGAAAAAATATATCCACTCGAAGATTGAATGAGAATTAATATTTATAAACGCATAAATAGTAAAAATAGCAAAATATATATTCTAAAACCTACGGTAATTCCGCTTAGTAACCAATAGGACTCAGGCGTAACAGGCTTATTTGATATCAGAAATTTCCTTATCAGTATATACTCGTAGGCAAAATCCCCTTGATAATGTAAGATTCTATTTGCGCCCTGGTTGCTTATTAATATTCCAGCGGATATGTAAGATAGCGTAAGACGGGACTACATTACTGACAGTCTCGGTTCTGGCTTGAGCGTTAACAGTGTAGTTTATGTTACTTAAATGGTGCAGTATGTCGAAACTGTCCAGTATAAATATTACAGCTCCTTTTAGAATAGATTTTGACACACGTGCGTTCCAAATAACATCTGTCGTGTTCAGACGTAAATCGGTATAGCCTTTCTGCATAAATTGAAGAGGGCTGTATTTGGTAAAATCAAATTAAAAACAACGTAATATACACAAAGTCAAAGGGCTATATTTTACGAATTAACCATTGTTAACAAATTGATATGTATTACCTTTACCGGAACCTTGTTTCATAAGGACGCTACCTAATCTATGTCGGCGGGGTTGAAATCCAACAGATGACGAAGTAGTCAGTATGTTGATGTTTGATTCGTGTCACTAAGCTGGAAGATTTCACCAATTTTTGGGCGAAGAAGGGTGAATGAATGATCGGTTGCAGTTATGGAGTCCATGGTCTTTAATGGCTCGTCCCACGGATGGTTGGCGAGTTTGAATTTGGAGTTGTGAACTGAAAGTACTTTTGAAGGACAGAGTGTCCGGATTATTTTTTCCTGCTCTGACGGCATTGTGTGGATGTATTTCCAATCTTTGTCATACTGACCGTTTTCAAGGATAGCTAAATCTATTTCGGGAAATAGCTCAGCAATCGTTGCGAAATGAGTTCCATAACCTCCATCACCACCGATAAAAATTACTCCTGATGGGGTTTCAAGTATATATGATGCCCACAGAGTAGTATTTCGTTTAAGAAATCGTCCTGAAAAATGTCGGGAGGGGAGGGCAGTGAATTTCACCGCATCAGTGGGATTGGCGACATCGTTCCAATCCAATTCGTATAAGTCGGTAAATCCCCACAATTCAAGGTGCTCTCCTACTCCAAGCGGACATATTACATTACTTACTCTGTCTTTTATAGCCTTAAGAGTGCCGTAATCAAGATGGTCATAATGATCATGAGTTATCACGAGAATATCGATGTCGGGGATCTCTTCAGGGGTATATATATCCGTTCCCTTAAAAGGTTTCATAGTTATTCCTGCCGGGAATGATGAAGTAAGAACCGGATCGACAAGAATCTTCTTCCCATCAATGACCAGAAGATAGGAAGAGTGTCCGAACCAAATAATCTGATTCTTGGAGAGGTCGAGATGTTTCAGATCAGTTTTTATAACATCAACAGGGCGAGTAGGAACAGTATTTTCTGCTCCGTTATTTGTCAAAAAATCCCAGAAAGTTCTTATAAAGCTCTTGTCAGAAGTAAGTGCAGGTGTAATCTGGAGGTTTTGAAAACTTCCGTTACGATAATTGGGCGAGTGTTTGATTCGTTCAAGCCTTTCTCCTCTTGGACTTCTCCCGAAAGCAGGATGGAACGTCACAGTAATTCCCGTAATGGTGATAATAGCTAATATAGAATACAATATGATCATGACTTTCTTCTTCATTTACACTCTGAGGGATATGTAATTCTCAAATAGGACTGCATTACACGATTTCATGATGCTAATTTAATACTTTTGTTTGTAATACAGCTAAAAATGATTTTGAGTAAAGTCACTTGTTGTGGAAAAGACCTTAGATTAAAGTAAGGCAGCTGGGTATGTAGCTCCCCAAAAAATTGGAAAAAGCAAATAAAATCCGCGGTTCACTTCGGTTCCTTCCATTTCAGAGTGCAGCAATTTTACGGAGTTTTGACAGTCTGTCCATAAAAGAACGATCTTGCTTTATGGAGAGCATGTTGTACTTCGTTTGAAGCCGCAACAATGGTTCGGAGTCAATTCCTAATACTGCTTCTAACATCAATGCTGTTTTCTCCGTAAGAGGTCTATGCCCATTTAGTATTTCGTTTAAAACTGTATAGCGCATTCCCATTTCGGCAGCCAACTTCCGTTGAGAGATACCGCGATATTCAATTTCATCTTTTAAAATGGTTCCAGGATGAGTAGGAAATGCTGGAGTCAGATTATTTGCAATCATATTATTTTCATTATTCGCCATATCTGATAATTATTTGTAGTGATTTGATAATTCTATAATATTACATATGGAAGCTATGACATCGTTGTCTTTTAAAATTTCTTCAAACTCTATCCGATACTGATCATTTATCCTTACAGAGGATAAACCCGCTTTATTTCCAATAAGTTTTTCATAGCGTAACGAATTATACTGGGTGAGAGCTAGTATGTCGGGGAGAGTCATCATCAAGTCTATCACGCGTATGTAACGGGTTACAATCTGAGGTTGAAAGCGATGTTTTTTGCCTCCATCTCCCTTTATATACAGATTTTAAGATATTGTTTGTTAAATCTTATTTCCATACGACGGTAACTATGCTGCAAATCTACTATTAAAATTTGAGTTCACAAAATAAGTGAATATAAATATTGGCAAGCTTCCTGAAGACGAAGGATTCCCGGTTCCCGGATTTTTTCGGGATCCTGTCTCTGTCCAAGGGGAAAAAGTATCCTGCGAGCGAGGATCAGTCTTCGCTGTAGTGCCTTAGCACACGGCGGTAGGAATTGAAAATTTTGGATTTTGAGACGAAACCGATATAATGTCCGTTATCAACAACCGGAAGGTTCCATGCACCCGTATCATCGAATATTTTCATGACTTGTTCCATTGAGTCGTTCACATCGACTCGCGCCGGTGGCATACTCATGAATTTGGAAACATACATTTTGTGATAAAGATCCGGTCTGAACATTATGTTGCGTATGTGGTCGAGCAAAACCAGACCGATAAGATTGTTGTCGGCATCGACTACCGGGAAAAGATTTCGGTTTGAGGCAGATATTACTTTTACCATCTCCTTCAGAGACATTTCCGGACGCACCGTGTGGAAATCGGTCTCGATAACATTCGATACTTTAAGGAGCGTCAGTACCGCTTTATCCTTGTGGTGAGTCATGAGTTCGCCACGTTGAGCCAGACGCATTGCGTAAATACTGTAGGGGAGGAACACCTTTATGGTTCCGTAGCTCAGCACCGAAACTATAAGCAAAGGAAGGAAGAGATCATATCCGCCGGTAAGTTCGGCGGTGAGGAACATTCCCATGAGCGGCGCGTGCATCACTCCTGCCATCACTCCAGCCATTCCCATCAGAGCATGATTCTTGACCGAAAGATCAAGCCCGAAGAGGTGGTTGAGCAGATATGCGAACAGGAAGCCGGTCATACACCCTACGAAAAGAGAAGGTGCAAACGTACCGCCTACTCCTCCGCCACCGTTTGTAGCTGCAGTGGCAAATCCTTTAGTGACAATGATGAAGAGAATGAATATGACGATAAACCATGGCTGATTACGATCGCCATAGAATAATGAACCGTTGACAATGACTCCGGGATCGCCGTCAAGCAGTCCGTTGATCGCGTTATAGCCTTCGCCATATAGCGGAGGAAGAAGGAAGATAAGGGATGCAAGAATTACTCCACCGACTGCGGTCTTTATCCATGGTGAGGCTATGCGGCGGAAGAAATTTTCCATCATATTCATCACTTTTGTGAAATAAAGGGATATCAGTCCGCATACAATGCCAAGCAGTATGGTATAGGGAATACGCCCCATTACATACGGTTCACTCTGTATGAAGAAGAACTCCACATCATAGCCGGTGAAAATGTAGGCTATGGTTGCAGCGGTCACTGATGACAATATTAGAGGCATCACAGAGGCAGTGGTGAGATCGATCATAAGTACCTCCAGCGTGAAAAGCATTCCTGCTATCGGAGCCTTGAATATTCCGGCAATACCGGCGGCAGCCCCACAACCTACCATGATCATTAGAATTCGGGGAGACATGCGGAAAACCGATCCTAATCGTGAACCGATTGCCGCCCCGGTGAAAACGATAGGACCTTCGGCTCCTACCGATCCACCGAAACCTATGGTAATGGAAGATGCAAGAACTGAGGTATAGATATTATGGTTTTTCAGTCGGCTCTTGTTCTGCGATATAGCATACAGCACTCGTGTCACACCATGAGAAATATTGTCGCGTACCACATACCGTACGTATATGGATGTGATGAGAATACCTACGACGGGATATATGAAAAAAAGCCAGTTACTTGCCGTGGTAGCAAGATGTGCGGTAAGGGCTCCCGAAATCTGATGGATGAGCCATTTCAGCAACAGTGCCGCACATCCGCAGAATATTCCGACAAGTAATGACAATATCACCACAAATGAACGTTCTTGGATATGTCGTTCGCGCCATATCAAAATCCGCATCCATAGCTTGTTGCCATATCCGGGGATTCCGTTATTATTTTGATTGTCGTTCTGTATGGAAGAATCTTCAGTCATTTTCCGCTTCCTTTTAATACGGTATTGATAGTATAGAGGAGAATTTTCATATCCACAGCGAACGATATGTTTTCAAGATAAAGCATATCGTAGTGCAAACGCTCGATCATCTGGTCGACATCGGTCGCATATCCGTAACGTACCATACCCCATGATGTGATGCCGGGACGTACCTGATGAAGCAGCGCATAATAGGGCGCACGTTTCATGATCTGTCTGATGAAATACTCGCGTTCGGGGCGTGGACCAACAAGCGACATCTCGCCGTGGAGAACATTCCAGAACTGCGGAAGTTCGTCAAGCCGGTATTTACGCAGAAACCTTCCGATGCGTGTGATACGCCTGTCATTGTCGCCGTCAGAGAGCATCGGACCCCGGTTTTCAGCATCAGTGTACATGGTCCGTAATTTAATGATATTGAACGGGCGCTTATGATAACCGATGCGCTGTTGCCGGTAAAATGCCGGACCCGGCGAATCGAGTTTGATGGCAATAGCGAGGGCGGCTATCACAGGCGATAATATCACCAGAGAGAGTGTGGAGACCAGAATGTCGCTGACCCGCTTGCAGTTGAGCGTTGAATGAGGCATGTCGGACCGGGAGATATCGATCAGAGGATCTCCCACGATGAACTGTGTGCGCCACGACGAGAGCAGAATCTGGTGCGGGTCGGGCAGAATATATATCGGAAGTTCGCGTTGGAACAGATTGTTGATCAGTTTCAGTGTCTCACTTCCGTCGCCGGGACGCGACATGACGATCAGCCGCTGTATTCCGAGTTCACTTATCAGGCGGTCGATGTCATCAATATTCCCGATGACACTGCTTTCTACGGCAGGATGAGGTTTTTCGTTATTGATGGATATATAGCCGGCAACCTTTATCCCCATTGAGCGGAGTGTCCACAAACGTGAGTCGAACGCGGCAGCTTCGGCTCCTGTACCGATAACGAGTGTCGGAAATCCCCACTCACCCGACATTATCCGTCGGTGTGTGGCACTGGTAATAATCCATCGGACCAGATATACGATTATGAACAGGAGCCCGAACAATATACCGAACAGAGCGTAATCTGTAGCCAGATTATCCGACATATCATTGAGCAGAACAGCAAAGAATATCAGTATAGCCCCGATAAGCGCCGATACGGCGGTGGTGACAAATTCATCGATCCGTGATTTGCGGAACACATCATTATAATAACCCGACAACCAGTAGATACATAGCATCACAAGCGGGAAAAGAATTTGTCCGACCGCAACGGTCGGGGAGGACAGATAACTCCACAGCGACTGAAAGCCACCCCGGGATACACCAAGCAGATGAAAACGGATAACGTTGAAAGCCATCCATGCTGCATTAGTCGACAGATAGTCTGCTATGACATATTTAGAGCGCTGTAGTCGCGGGCTTATCATGGTGCGTGAATCAGGGACGAATGATTTTGAATAGCCCGTCAGCCGAGAGCCGCATGACACTTGATGGCTGTGCCTGGCGGTTGTCGTCGCGCCGGTAGTTCACCACATAGTCGACTCCCGAAATTATTTCAGGTGAGATTTGATTGAAACATGCCGGTGTGGGTTGCCCGCTTATGTTAGCCGATGTTGAGACAAGCGGACGCCGGATGCGTGAGCAAAGCGCTGCCGAGAAAGCTTCGTGAGTGATGCGGATACCGACACTTCCGTCCTCGGCAAGCAGTTCGGGTGCGAGATTACGTCCCCGGTCATAAACTATAGTGAGAGGACGGGTTGAAAACTCTATGAGCTGCCACGCTACTTCCGGTACTTCATCGACATACCGCGGAAGATGTGATTCATTGCCAAGAAGTGTGATAAGGGCTTTGGAGTCCGCTCTCCGTTTTAGTTCGAAAATCCGGCGTACAGCATCGGAACGTGTGGCATCACATCCAATTCCCCAAACTGTATCGGTGGGATATAAGATGATGCCTCCTTTCTGAATAATAGCGGCTGCACGTTCGAGGTCTTCGGAAAACGGGGATGTAGCTGTTCTGTCGGTCATATTGCAAAATTAGCCAATATCCCCGATTATGCAAAATAAACTGATGAAATACTCCTATAGAATATTATAGATTGACTATGAATATCAGGGCTATCATAGGTGGTGCCACCCATCGGAGTGATAACGTGATGAGACGACATGCAAGATGTGCGCGCCGGCTGTTGCGGTCGGTCAGAGCATGAACCAGGAGCTTCCTGTCGAGAATATGACCTGCAAAAATTGAGATAAGCATACCCCCGAGCGGCAACAATATGTTGGATGAGGCATAGTCGAACCAGTTGAAGAAATTCAATTGTCCGATAACCGGAACCTTGATATCGGTGAAATAACTGAACGACATGGCACAGAGTGTACCGAGGACCATTGCGGCTCCGATGGTCAGCTTGGAGGCGGTTGCGCGACTTATGGAAAGTTCTTCAGTCAGCCACGCCACGGCGATTTCGCACATGGATATGGTGGATGTCAGTGAAGCGAGAAAGAGCATGAAAAAGAAAAGCAGTTCCCATATGCTGCCTCCGGGAATGTGCGCGAATACAACCGGTAAAACCTCAAATACAAGTCGTGGACCTTCAGCCGGTTCGATGTCGAACGTGAACACGGCGGGAAATATGAGAATACCTGCGAGAATAGCTATCAGAGTGTCGAGCCCGGCTGTTATTGTTGCGCTGCGTGCAACGGGGGTATTGTCGGTAAAATATGACCCGTAGGTAAGCATGGTGCCAAGACCGAGACTCAATGAGAAGAATGCCTGTCCGAGTGCTCCAATAATTACAGATGGTGTGATTTTTGAAAAATCGGGCATAAAGAGGAATCGCAGACCTTCCGACGCACCGGGAAGTGTCAGTGAGTTTATGCAGAATACTATGATCAGCAGAAAGAGTATGGGGGTGAAGATATTGCTGAACCGTTCGATACCTTTCTGTACGCCACGCGAAATCACTATATAATTAAAAGCCAGAAAAAGCAGAGTCCACATTATGGGACGCCACCCTGATGTGAAGTCATCAAAGCGCCGGTGGAGACTTGAAATGTCACTGTCGGCAAACACTCCGCTCACAGCGCTGAAAGTATATTCGACAGTCCATCCTGCCACTACGGAGTAGAAACTCAGAATCATGATTCCGCAGATAACTGCCATTATTCCGAAATTATGCCATGGAGTTCCAGGTTTGAGCGTCCGGAATGACCCGGAAACACCCTTTCGTGTAAGTTTGCCTATGACGAATTCGGCTGATAACACAGGAATACCAAGAATAATGATAAACAGGATGTATAGAAGCATGAATGCTCCTCCACCATGTTCACCGGCTTCGTAGGGAAAGCGCCATATATTGCCGAGTCCTACCGCCGAACCTACGGTAGTGGCTATAGCTCCAAGACGTGTGGAGAAAATAGCCCGTTTGTCGTGTTGTACTTTTTTCACGGAAAGATAACGGATAAAATATGCCGATTTGTATAATCAACCCATGAAATTTGGCTTATTGTATTGTTAACTTAGTTAAAAATCAATGGATGTATAAACAAAAGCAGGAGACAAAATCCCTTGTCCGGGTGATTGTCTCCTGCAATTTCAGATGTAATCCTGGTTATCAGTAAACAGCGATTTTTCGGGTTTTGCTTCCCCTCTTTTCAATATATATGCCGGGGGTAAGAGCTGAAGAATCAACACGGATACCCTGGATATTGTAGAATACAGCTTCTCCATCAAAGTCTGCACTGTCATCACAGATGATATCTGGAGTGGCGGTTACAAGTCCGGTTTCAGTGGTGAAATAGTTCAGGTTGTTTTTCTTCTGATAAGCACGTACATAGTCAAATTCGGTCAGATACTCGAAAGTTGCATCGCCGTCCTTAGCCCAACTGCCGTCACCTACCGACTGATTCAGGATCACGTAGAAAGCTTTATCGAAAGGCCAGGTGATTTCTTCTGTATAGCTGCCTTCGCTCCAATGCTGGTTTTTGTAGGTGAACACAAGCTTGCCGTCGACATACCATTTGAGATATTCTTCAGGATCCCATTCAAGAGTATATACGTGCCAGGTGTTAGGATCCGCTACTGTTGAGCCGGATGACTGTGGTGAATTACGGCTTACAGCTCCGAATGATTTGTAAGTCCATCCACTGTGAATCGTATGATAAGTTGTGAACGAGTCATCTATCTGTTCCCAGATATCGATTTCCCCATCTTTCGGCCAGCCATATTTGCTCTGTACAGGCATCATCCAGTATGCCGGGAAATTGCCTGCGTGTCCGCGAGTGCGGAGTCGGCACTCAATGATACCTCCGGTAAGGTAGAAGCGGTTGTGGCTGTAGATGGCACCGGTGATTATGTTTTGCTGTTCGGAAGTAAATTCCTCGGGTGTCGCTATAGCGTAAGATTCATAATGTCCGTTACGGAATTTATTTACATATGGACGTTCGGCAGTGGTGGCTACACGTTTGTTCCAGGTAGAGCTGTAGCGGGGATGATATTGCCAGTTATCGGAATTGAGGTCATCCCCATCGAATTCATCGCTCCATATAGCTGTCCATTCACTTTCAGGTGATTCCTCGAAATCTGCGGTTATGAGCACGCTGCCGTCGACCGCTTCAGCCGGAACTGCAACATTGTTACCGACCTCAAGTACGAGTTCTTCCCACTGACGGTTACCGTGAATATACTGCGGACCATCGAGATTGTATCCGTGGCGGATAGTAAATTCAGATGCATCAAAGCCTTCAACCGCGCGGCGTACGGATGTGGTGAATGATTTCCCGAATTGGACGGTGTTTCCAAGCGGAGAACTATTTGCACCGAGAGCAATACCGTTGAGAATGTGAGAATCTATAGCGACTTCAGTTGCATGATAATTTAGAAGGAATTCAATCTCACAGTCATCCTCGGCTATAAGCCGCGCACGGTAAATTCCGCATGGAAGTTCTTCGGGAAGGTATATTGTTTCGAACGATGCTGATGTGGATGTCGCTACATCCTCACCTTGCACCTTGGAGAATACACCGTTATTGTTACAGTCGAGCAATAGGGTGAAGTGGTCGGCGTTTCCTGAATAATCAGCCGAAAGCTGAATGCCGTTACCTTTTTCTACTGCGACAATCTGATCATTAAAATAGTGACGTTGATCGGTGCTTACATCGAAATGTGAGCCGTTGAGTGTGAAGCCGGTGAATCCGTCACCAGAGAGGGGTCCGGAAAGCGATGGTTCATATTCCCCTTCCTCGGGTTCATTGCCGTTTTCACGGAAATCGGCATTGATGGTGATAGGACCGACGGTCATGTATCCAGGAATGGTAAAGGTGTTGTCGTGGATCAAGGCTCCGATCGCGCTGATCGATGATTTTGTTCCGATGCCGTCGGCGAATGAATGACCGTCGGGTGCAGTCATTTCAAAACCTGACTCTACCGATACTGAAGCAAGTGCATAGCTTTGGTCAGGACAGAATTTGATGGTCAGCGGTTGTCCCTGAGTGATGGCTTCTAAAGTCAGCGGAGATCCGTCGGCAAGTGTAACGGAACCATGATCAGCGTTCAGAGTAAGAGTTCGTTCGCCGTTGGTAACCATCACTGTGATGTCGGTGATCGAGCCTCCGTTAGCAGTGATGAGCTGTTGGTGTATTGTACCGTTCGCATCGTTGCCGCCCGGGTCTATAGAGTTCCAGTCGATTTTGAAGCGCATCCGGTAAAGACCAGGCTGCAGATCGGAAGGAATAATGAATGCAGGCGGATTAACACCTACATTCTGATTGAAGGTCTTTTCGCCGGCACTGTTAAATTGGTTGTAATTGGAAAAAGCCATTACATCGCTTCCTTCAGGAATGGCGGAATTATCACCGAGTGTATATGAAAACTGTCCGTCATTGCCACGGTCGAGATATACATATCCGTGCATCCACTGTCCCGCGAAATCAAAAGTGACAGACACTTTCTCACCTGGAGCAGCTACAAACAGTTTGTCAGAGGAATTGTGGTATAGAAGACGGTCGGATGCCTGCGGGACGTTAACACTCTGTATACCGAAAACAGGCGATGAGAGTTTCACGGCATTTAACGAACGAGTACCTGAAATAGTTGCATTAAGTGCATAATTGATCGGGTAATCCTCTGCCATAGCTGCAAACGGAGTTGAGCCTGCCAGAAGCATGGCAAAAGCGTGGAGTAAGAGATTGTGATGATGCATTATGTTTGTGTTTATTGGTTTTTCGCTGGTTGAAATAAAAATATTAGCAAATATCGCCAGAATTTACGTAATCTGCAAAAGTTATTTTTAGAATCGTATTTAAAAGAAAAGGGCAGGAGTCATCCTCCTGCCCTCCCAGGATAGTTGGGATTATTGCATTTTATCAATCGCAATCATAATTGTAGTCAGCGATACCGTCTACTCTGGTAGGCCATCCTGGATTTTGATAAATAGTAGAACCTGTCCCCTCCGGATCCACAGTAAGAAGGAACTCCGATATGGGAATTGGTTCAAGATAATGAGGTTTCGGGAAATTATAACCCTGATAAGCCGCAGATGTAGTGTTTATACGAAGCGGACGAACGTAGTTGCCGTCGGATGCTTGTGAAACAATATCGGATGTAATCTTATTTGCTGCATACATATCTTTTATAGGTCCACCCCAAAGATTGAATCCCTCAGGCTGATAGTCAACCATCATGTCAAGAGCGCGCCAACGCTTCAGGTCATTCAGACGCATGCCTTCGGCAATAAACTCGCAGCGACGTTCACGACGTATATTGTAAAGTGTAGGACTTACTTCCTTACCACGTGACCATACGGCGAGGTCATTTTCTTCGGAAAGGCGAGTTGCTGCAATAGTTTTGTTGTAATCCTCGTCAACACCTGCACGGCGGCGTAGAGCACGCCAGTACTTATCACAATTGCCGCCAAGATTTCCGTATCGTTCGTAGTAGGCTTCAAGATAAACAAGGTATGCTTCGGCTGCCCGGAAAATCGGAGTCGCAGTCTCGCAGTGATACTGACGACGCTGATCCACATCTTCAGTTAGCCATTTTTGCAGTTCGTAACCTGTTGTGGCTTTTTCACGACCTGCCGATTCCAGGAATGGACGGTAATAATAGATGGTATCAGGTTCATATTTACCGGTTTCCTCATTAAGGTGAGCGGTTATATAGCTGCCCGCTGCGCGAACCGATCCGGTGAGTCGAGAATCACGTCCTTGAAATTCAATGTATGATGTCTCGTCGCCCTGATAGCCGGAGTTATCTGCATATATCGGCAAACCGTTTTCCATAAGGAATGTGTTGACAGCAGCACGTGTCACGTTGCAACCGCCTCCGCCTTTAAGAAGCGCCGAACAACTGTGTGAGAGTACACCGTCTTTGTAATAACGTGCAAGAATTACTTCATCATTATCACCGAATTGAGTGGTGAAATTGTTGAACATAGCCTGATAGTCATTATTCAGATTACGGTGTGACGCTATAGAGTCAGCGGCATTGATTGCACGATCCAGGAACCAGTTGATCTCTGCTTCGGCACTACCTGCCTGCCATTTGAAATCTTTCCACATATCTTTGCCCGGCCATTTGCTGTTTCCAGGAACAAAGCATGTGTTAGCATGATAGCGTTCCCATGTAGCTTCGAAAAGAGCAACGCGGGCTTTAAGCATAAGAGCTGCGTCGCGTGTGATACGTCCGGCTTCGGGAGCGGTCTCAAGCAGCTTTTCAATTGCAATATCAAGATCCGCAATGATCGCACGTGCGACTTCGTTACGTGGACGACGCTTGGACATTTCAGTCAGAATAGCCGGTTCATCCGGTAACAGTTCAGTCAGCAGAGGTACGTCACCCAGTTGAGTAAGGCGTGAGAAATTGTCATACGCACGAAAGAAATAGGCTTCGCCAAGATAGTGCTGGATAAGAATCGGTGATCCTGTCATTGACTCTTCGTGACCGACAACTTTTGAGATGAAGTAGTTTATGCCGCGCATACGTCCGAAGTACCACGGTTGACCGGAACCCATCATAGGAGTACGCTTGTCACCTTTATAAAGGAGACTATTGGCACTCGAAGCCATCTGGTTGTCGCTGTTTACATCGGTTGCATACGTGCCTCCCCAGAACGAGTCGTTGGCAGGAAGCATTGAGTAGAAGTCGTTAACAGCATATTTTAGAGCGTCAGCACTGTTATAAAATGCTGAGTCATCGGCGAAATCCTGCGGCTTTTCGTCAAGATAGCTGTCACATGATGTCAGTGCGAGAGCCGCAACTGCCATGTATATATATTTTTTCATTGTATATTACAAGCTTGAAGATTAGAAAGTAAGTTCAATACCTGCTGAATATGTCCTGTAGCTGGGATATGCTTTACCGGGACCCCAGTCACCGCTGACAGCTTCAGGGTCAAAGATCCGGAGTTTTGTGAAAGTGAACAGATTTTCAGCTGACACATAGAGACGTGCGTGCTTTACGAATTTCGAGAGCTTAGATTTCTCAGGCAGACTAACACCAATCTGAAGATTCTTCAGACGGAGATAGGAAGCATCCTGAAGGAAGCGGTCGCAATCCTGAATGTTGTTCTGGTCGATGCGGAGACGGCCATAATATGAGTCGGGATTGGCTCCGAGTTCCGCACCTGCAAAACGGAAGTAATCAAGGTGTTCCTGATAGAGCGAACGTTGCCATTCCTCGGCGACTCCATAGAACGGTGCAGATCCTGAGAACATGTAGTCACGCTTGCCTATCCCCTGGAAATATGCACGTAAATCAAGCATCTTCCATTGTGCTGTAATTGTGAAACTGTATGCAAAACGAGGCGTATTGTTACCGATAATAGTTTTGTCACCTGGGTCGGATAATGTACCTGAACCACCGTTGATAGCGGGATCATCATCAAGATTCATATACATTATGTCGCCGCCACCCCATTTACTGCCGATAGCATCCTGTGAGTGCTGTGCAAGATAGGCATCCATCTCGGCATCACTTTTGGCGATTCCAACAACTTTATAACCCCAGATTTCACCATAATTTTTGCCGGCGTACCAACCGTTGAATTTGTTGTCGGATGATTCATACTTTGTGACAACCGTTTTGTAGTCGGATATGGTACCGCTGACTGAATAATTGAAGTCTTTTCCTATGCGGTCGCGCCAGCTTAGCTCCAATTCCCAACCGCGTGTGCGGAGTTCTGCATTGTTTGTCTCAGGAGCGCTTGCCCCGAATACACCTGCAAGTGACAGTGCGGGTCCAACCATATCCTTGGTATAACGCTGATACAATTCGAAGGTACCGGTAAGACGGTTGTTCAGGAATCCAAAATCGACACCGAAATTGGTATTTTCGATACGTTCCCAGGTGAGAGATTCGGAATACGGCGCATACATCGGAAGAATAGTCGCCTGGTCATTACCAAGAATCAATGAACCTCCGTAAGTGTTCATCTTCTGGTAATACATATATGGATTCCGGGTATTCTGGTTGCCTTGAGTACCATATGATGCACGAAGTTTGAAGGTGTTCATTACATTATATGCTTGTTCCCAGAATCTTTCCTGAGCTATATTCCATCCAACAGATACTGAAGGGAAGTAACCCCATTTCTGTTTTTTGGGGAAACGGGAAGCGGCATCAGCACGGAAGTTAACCTCGATCATATACCGGTTGTCGTAGTTGTAATTGATACGGGAGAATATACCGAAGTTTGTCCATTTTTCTTTTTTCTCAGATATCATGGCGTGTTCCGATCCGGTTCCTGAAGGAATATACGGGCGGTCGTCAACCTGAACATCCCACGAGGCAAGACGAACACGATTCCAGCTTTCTTCCTCGGTTTGCATACCTAAGAGGAATTTGAATTCATTCTTTCCCCATGATTTGAGGTAATCGGTATACACGTTAGTGGTAAAGAAATTCAAGTGAGTGCGGGCCTGTTCATAATAGCTTTCGCCGGCGGATGGCTGCACATTGAAGTAACCGTTACCATCAACATTGTGTACGGCGGTTACACCCTCAAGCACTGTATATGCTTTACGTGTTCCATCGGGCAGTGTCTGATAGATTGGTTTAAACTGGCGTGTGTAGGGATTGTTCTCTATACGGCTGTTAATATCCACGTGGATAGTCCAGTCCTTGATAGGTGTGATAGTAAGAGTACCCTGGTTGTAGAATGCCTGATTCTTTGATACGATGTCACCACCGTCCTGGAGTGCCGGAATGAGTGAATCAGGATGATATTCACCGGCAGCAGGACCTTCCGGGTCGAGATACAGAGGCACTACTGATGCACGGCGTCCGAGGTTATGGTAGAAAAGTCCGTTCAAAGCTGATGGCTGTTTGTTTTCAGTGCCTACAATACGCGATGTCCACTGGAAGGAAACATATTTATTGAAGTTAATATTAACCTTTCCGGTGAGGGTAAGACGCTTGTAATTCTCATTGGCATATTTGAAGAGACCATTCTGTCCCAGATAGTTGCCCGAAAAATAGTAATTGATTTTGTCAGAGGCACCGGAAACACTGACATTATGCTCCTGCGACCATACAACATCTTTCAGGTGAACGTCATACCAATCGGTAGAACCGAAACACGACTGGTTTTCGGTCCATTCGTTTGGAGCCCATGATTTTGGTTCAACACCAGGATTAAGCCCCGCCATATAGTCGCGGATTTTCTGGATGTGTGAAGCACTGAATGGTGCGGAACCTCCGGCATTGGTATAAGCATCGTTCATCATGAGTGCAAACTGAAGACCGGTAGCCTGATGGGGTACGCCGATTGGCTGGGCTGCTCGGACATTACCGGTATAATTAACTTTTGCGGTTCCTTGACGACCGGATTTGGTTGTGACAAGAATCACACCGAATGGTGAACGCGAACCATAAATTGAAGCAGATGCCGCATCCTTAAGGATCGATATATTCTCGATATCACTCGGGTTTATAGTATTAAGGTCACCTTCCATACCGTCAATGAGGATCAGCGGATCGCCGCTTGAGCCATCTCCGATAGTACCCTGACCACGAATGTTGATTTTCATGGTTGTACCAAGACCACCACCGGCATCGTTTGTGATGTTCAGACCTGCAACAGCACCCTGCAGACCCTGAACGGCATTGCTCAGAGGACGTGATTCGAGAACTGCGTTATCGATAGTTTTTACTGCACCGGTAGCGTTGATTTTCTTCTGGATACCGTAACCTACGATGACAACTTCATCGAGATTGATACCACCGTCGCTTTTAAGATGAATTTCAATTTCGGTTTTGCCGTTAACGGGAACTTCCTGTTGTTGGTATCCGATGTACGAAACAACGAGTACGGATTTTTCGCTTGCTACATTGATAGAGAAGTTACCGTCGAAGTCGGTAGAAACACCGTTGTTAGGTTTGCCCTTTTCTATGACGGTAGCACCGACAGCGGGTTCTCCATCGGGTTCATAGACCACACCTTTGACGTTAAACGCCATAGCTGATACCACTCCAAAGAGACAGCATAGCAGTGAGAGTATGTACTTTTTCATTTGATTGGTTGATTTTTCGGTGTTAAATTAGTCGCGTTCACCGCTCTGGCAGATAGTCAGTTTGGCACATACCATACTATCAGAAGTTATAATATTCTGAATTACGGTGCGTTTCTTTGAGCGATTACGGGAAACAGTAAAACAGAAGCGGCTGTCACCACCACCGGCATGAGTGCCATCGTAGTTGGTGAACCATGTTGATTGGGGCTGGGCTGCTGTCCAACGTGCATTCGAGAACACATCAAGAGTGAGTGTGTCGGAATACGACTCTACAAGAATTGGCTCATATTCGATAAGTTCTGCCTTTTTGAGACTCAGATAGAAACTGTCGCGTTTGTTGACCAGAGGTTGTCCTTTGGAATCATAAACGTAAGTACTGTCTCCGTTAGGTAAATATTCGAATACGGTATCATTGATAGTGTACTCATAGCGGTAAACTGTGTCACGGCGGTTGGCAACCCGCAGTTCGTAGGTTATACCTTCTTTTACTAACGAAACCACTTTGTTATCCAGACTCAACTCCGATTGTAAAGAGAAGTCGCCCGGATTTTCGGGAGCATCGTCGCATGAGTAGAGAATGCCGGCGAGGCATCCTATACCAACGAGGTAGGCTAACTTTTTCATGTTGTCAGGTAGTCAGATGGTTTATAGATTGATTTTGATTGAATTATTGTCTATTGCTTTACAAATCGTGAATGATATGCTGTGTTTCCTTCGGCAAATACACTTATGATGTAATGTCCGGAAGGAATGGAAGAAATGTCAACACGTGTGAGAGAATCGCGTATTTCAGCAACTTTTCGTCCTTCTATTGAAGTGATTACTAACCGGAATATTGTTATATTCTTGTCAAGATCCAGAACCAGAGTATTCCCTCCGTTTTCAACCGATACTTTAAGAGACTGCTTGCGGTCGCGCGCTATTGTCCGGATGGCAGATGGATCATAGTGCCGTATATCCACTTTAGTTATAAGGGTATCTACATTGGCATTAAGACCATATGTTGACCATTTTGCAAGATTATACGGATGTTCGGGTCGCGTATCGTTACCCATGTCCCAGTAGAATATACCGCCAAGACGTTGGTCGGTAACATAACGTGCACGCATGTATGTCTGGAGCGGTCCGTCGAAATAATAAGTATATCCATCGGCAGCTACACCGTAATCCACATCTTCAGCCGGAACAAAGTCGCCTTCCATGAATCCGTCCTTTACACCTTTGATCGGCGGGGGATTACTCGGTCGGGAGCCATTGATATAGCCTTCGGAAGTTGTAGTAGCGTAGGAACAGAGTATTTTCTCGCGCGGAAATCCGTAATTGATGAAAGTCTGTGTCATCGACTGGAAGTTTCCGAAATACGAATGTTCTTTTTGAGGTCCATATTGTTGGAAAGTAAATCCATCGCAGTTATCCATCTTTTCTTTCGGGAAACCATATGCCACATTATGGCAAGAAATCATAAGTGATTTATCTTCAGGAAGTTCTTTGCGGATGTCTTCAGCAAGTCTACCGAGATTTGTTTGCTGTCCGTACATCCACTCCAGATCAAGTTCTACTCCGGCATAACCTTCGGAAAGCACGGCAAGATCCTGAGCAAAAATTTTGCGCCGCTCGGCATTTGTTATTGTACTCTGCCAGTTATCGTGGCTCTTGACCGATATACGTGTACGGAAGCCACGATGCCCTTCATAGGCGGATTCCATTATCTTACGCCAATTGTCTTGAGAATAACTTGACCAGCCGGGGTTTTGAGCATCATTGAATTCATAGAGCGTATTTGCTCTCTGAAGAAGATCCGAGGCAAGTGTCTTGTTAAGTCCAGGCATCGGAAGACCATGCATATGAGATTCATAACCACCACGACCGAGTGAAATATCCCACACTGTAAAGTCATCGATTTTCCCGATAAAGCCTTCTCCTATCCGCGGGCGTATGTTTTCGTTGCCTACAGGGGTGTAATCAGTACTGTTATCGCAAGCGTTTGATCCCTGTCCGATGTTTTTTCCGTCGTATACCCATACAAAAGTATTATAAGGGAGACTTGCTTCATCGACAGATATTCCAACGTGGATCCAACGACCGGATTTCATTTTACGTTGGTTTATGAATTTGTTGCCGTTTACGCGTACAATGATTTCATTAGTGCTTTCTTTGCCGAGACTGATGGAAAAACCGTTCAATCCGTCATCAGTTTCCTTACGGAAGATATAAGCTCCTTCAACCCATTGATCCACGTATATCCAGCTTTCGAATGTGTAGAGCTTGGCATCGGAACGCATGCACTCTTCCGGACATTCAAGATATCCGTCACCGTCAAATGACATTACACCCGAGCGTCCCTCATATTCAGCTTTCCATTCTGCTGTTCCACATAAAGTGGCATGATTGTTGGGTGTGCAGGGTCGAAGATGTCCGGTAGGAAGAGATTCAATTCCAAGAATGATCAGATCATTGGAGAAAAGATATTGCTGGCGTGGAATGGAACGGTCATAAAAACGTTCATTCGCAGTGTAAGCGCTGTTGATCAGATACGGTAAATGCGGATTGTCTGCGGTAACTCTGCGAACACCCTTTGAACTGATAATCCCATGATGGTTCCAAGAGGCATCAGGTGTATAAATACCTTTATAGTCAACAAGATTATCACATAGTTCCTGATCCATCTTATAGTAGACCAGAAGGTCGTCCCAACCGGGATTAAAATTGTTGAGTGTGGTATGCTCGAAATAATTGAATTCAGCACCTGTATCCTCACCCCATATTCTTATTTCATCGAGACGTCCGCAATAACCACCACCAAGAATAAGATGATCATTTTCGTCGGTAGCCGGAATGGTTCCGAGAGAGACGTTCGTACGTTTTCCATTTATGAAAATTTTATTGCCGGATGAACGAAGTGAAATTAGCGACCACTCATCCGTAGGAATGTTGAGAGCGCTTGCTGTAGAACCGCCCACATTAAAGTTTACGGTACCCGGATCGCCCAGAGTAATAGAGAATCCGTCACCTCTTGAAAGAAGACGCGCACCTGCAGTCCATTCATTAGGCTTTATCCACATCTGGACTATGTAGTTGTCCCGGCTATCGAGTTCGGGTAGCGGTCCGCAATCCACTGAACCCTCAGCGTCGAATTCAAGAGCATAATTTACGACCTGTGCTCCGAGTGAGGCCGTAATCATGACACCCGTCAAGAGTGTAAGAAGTCGTTTTATCAAAGTTAGTATAGTTAGGTAGTTAGATGGAGGGAGAAAAAAGAGAGGAAAAAAGGGGGAAGCAGGCTATGAAATCCGCGTCTGCTTCCTCCCTTTGTTTTATTTGTCAGTAGGTGTGCAAAGAAATTACTTCACAACGAATTTTACTGATTTGCCATTGGCGGCTGCCACATAGATGCCTTTTTCGAGAGATACAGTCTTGCCTGCTGCAACGTTTGCTACAAGTGCTCCGGTAGTAGTATAAACTGCGGCGGTTTCACCGAAGGATACTTCTGAACCATTTACATTAACGCTAAGACCCTTTTTGTCAGCTGCGATAGTACCGATGGATGTGTTATCGTTAATATCATAGTAAACCCAAGTCTTACGGCGGGTGCAAGGTTCGATGTCGTCATTAGTACCGTCCTTAGCAAGGATTTTGAGTTCTTTAATGAACAGGGTTGAACCATTGCAGTTGCCACCGGGAATTTCCATCTTAATCTTCCAGGGAGCTTCATCAGCACTGATAGTGGGAAGATCGAATTCGTAAACCATCCAACGGTTATAGTTCCATACTGTATTATCTTCATCATCAAGGAAGTAGTCCATGTCGTCCGGAGTCGCTGTAGTCCAGTCCATTTTACCGTCTTCAGCATCGTATTCACCCCAACGGAGGGTAAAGTCACCTGAATATACTTTTCTTGATGCCGGTTCGTTGTCTCCATAAGTAGAGTTAGATGCGCTCTGGAAGTAAGGCTGGAACTGACTGTCGTTACCAGTGAACTGAGCGTCGTTATGGTAGATGTTGATTACCATACGTACGCGTACACCTTCGTCACCGGTAAATTCTTCGGGATTACAATGCCAGAGAGGAATGCAATAGCCGTCAAATCCTTCTGAAATGTTGAATTTTCTGTTGGTTATAGCTTCAAGCTGTTCATTGATGTCTGAACCCGGACGGTTGAGATAAAAAACACGACCGATGTTACCGCCAAGATCGACAGTTCCGCAACCTTCCATAGCTTTAGAGAAGTCAGCATTACCTACCCAAAGCACACATCCGTCATTGTAATAATCGGGGTTTTCTCCAAGCCAGAACGGAGTCGGGTTCCATACGCCATGACCGAGAGCTACGCCGTCAATGTGAGGAATGTTGGGATTTTTTGCAAAATCATAACCGGCAGGGGTGATGTCACGCAGTTCAGCAGCAGCACCGAAAGCCATGCAGGCAGCAGTAGAAAGAAGTAAAAACTTTTTCATTAAGTTAGGTTTAATTAGTTAAGGTAATTGGTTGATTTTGTTAAAGTTGTAAAAGTATCTCTTAGGAAGAGATGCGCGTCACTTGTAACTATTTATGTTACAACTATTTAACAACTGTTAAAATTAACATTTCTCAATATTCATTCGTTTATCTCTTGAAACTCGCGAAAAAAACAAACACTTAGTTGCCTATATATCAAAGATAATTCGTAAATTTGCACGGTTCAAGATACTCTCTTCCTAAGAGATATTGACGTATGTTAAAGTGAGATGTTAAATATCCGGTATGCTTTTCACGAAAATTATGGAGGCGGATTATTGTCACTTTTGGGGTATCCTACAACTTTTTGTCCATGGAGCTGTTTTTATTAAGCTTCGCAAAATACTTCATAGATGAAAACGATCAGACTGATTTATCCTCAACAACAAGGTGGCAATATTTCGCGTTGGATTCCGGAATTGTCTCCAGAAGATGCTTCCAGAGGTTATTTACTCGGCAGCATGCTGCTTGAATTTCTTGGTTCCATAACAGCAAACCATATTTTTAAAGTACCTGTTTCAGACAATTTTTCGCAAAGAGTAGAAAATGGTTGATTGCTGGACCGCGACATTATTGCAGTTCAGACAGGGGGTGCTCTTGATACATTGGAAATTGCGTATCCTGACAAAGTTGTGACATTGGGCGGCGGTTGCTGACGGAACTACGGGGGGATTGGGAATGCAACAGGTGTTTAGATTGATCAATGTTATTTCAAGGACAAATGATATAATTGCACTGACGGTTGCCGAGCCGATGACATGGCTTGCAATAAGATTTAAAAAATGCTCTCGGAATTACCTTTGGAGAAATAAGAAAAGGAGATGAGTCAAAAACAGTATGATTCATCTCCTTTTTTTATCTGAGCATAAGGTTACGCTCTTCTTCAACGGTAATAGGGGAGGAGTGTCCTGACAGCAGAACGGTATCATCGGGGAGAGTGAGAATTTTATTCACTATCGAATCCTCCAGTTCACGTGGATTACCTCCCGGGAAATTGGTCAGACCGGAACCATGCTGATACAGGGTGTCACCAACAAATGCTACATGTTCTTCCGGGGAATAATAAGTTACTGAACCGGGTGTATGACCCGGCGTATGGATTACTTTCAGATAAAAACCTGAATTAGCCTTAAGACGTATTATTTCGCCATTTTCAAGATATTCGTAATGCGCTACAGTAACAGGTCTTCCCGAATTACCGCTGAGATTCAGATAGGTGTCGGTCAGGTAACGGGCATCGGACGGATAAATATAAATAGGCGCTACAAGCTTCTCGCGCAATATCTCAGCGGCTCCCATATGATCGAAATGACCGTGTGTAAGAAGTATCTTTTCAATATGCCATCCATTGCGAACAATGATATCATAAATTTCGCCTGCCTGCGCTCCGGGATCAATTATGAATCCCGACTTTGTTACTTCATCGATGTAGAAATAACAGTTTTCGGCAAATACGCCATAAACAGTTAGTTCACGTACCATCGTCTGAAGCTTATTTTATGAAAGACTACATCCTTCAGGACCACAAGTGTGCGGGCGTTCACCGGCTTGCGGTTCTTTAGTGTCATTTTTTTTTTAATTCCCGTTCAAGAGCCATCTTGAAACCATCGATAGTCATCGCACCCGGAACTGCGAATGTGCCGTTGAAGATAATATAAGGTACACCGTGAATTCCACGCATCATTGCCTCGCGCTCGTCAAAGCGCACTTCATCGTCGTACTTGTTGGAAGCGAGTACATCTTTTACTTCTGCTTCGTCCATACCGGCAGACAAGGCTTTTTCAAGCAGTACTTTGTGATCGGACAGAACAAGATTCTCCGTGAAATAAGCGGCAAAAAGTGCTTTATTCAACCGGTCGACCGTCGTACGGTCATATTGGGCTTCAGCCAGTTTCATCAGACGATGTGCGTCACGCGTGTTGGAGTATTGTGTGGTCATATATCTGAAATCAATACCCAGTTCCTTCCCAAGATCTGATATCTGCTCAATCTGCTGTCGGGCAGCTTCAGGAGAAAGACGGTACTTCATGGCAAACCTTTCAGGTGTAGTAGTTGTGACTTCTTTGGGAGCGTTGGGATCAAGTTCAAAAGCCCTGTAATCGATCTGAACATCATTTTTCAGACCAAGTTCTTCAATAGCTTTCTCAAGGCGTGTTTCACCAATGTAGCAATACGGGCATGCAAAGTCGCTCCATATAGTAAGAGTCATCATAATTTTCCTTTCTTTATTAATTGTGTAATATTTTATTTAATGTTTTGATAAAAACTGTCAGTTCATCTTGAGTGAGTAATGAAGTGAGAGCTTTATGTCGCTCTTCGGCAACTGAAAGAATGACCGGCTCGATAGCTCTGGCGTTTCCGGATAAAAAGACCTTCAGACATTTGCGGCTTAAAGGCTGCACCGTTACAAGGTCTTTGGCTGTCATTTCTTTTATGCACCGGCAAATAGCTGCTTTATCTCTGCCGAGAATAGAGGCTATCTCACACTGCTGGATACCATCATTAGAATAGAGAACACGTAATATGAGGTATTCGGGAACTGTTATCTCTAATCCCGCTCTTACAAGTGATTCTGACAATCGGGTAGTGAGAATCTGGTAGCTCTTACCTATCATACACCCGATATTAGGCTTTCCGTATGTGAATTCTTCATTTGTCATAGTACATAATAAACCAATTTGACCGCAAAATGGTTGACTCGTCAACTATATTTTTTATATATACTGCAGTATTTATTGCCGCGTGGGAAAAAAGATGTAACTTTGTTGTCCGCTTATGAAAAATGAAATTATAGGAGGCATTGTCCTCTTTTTTATATCATTAATATCTTTACCGGTTTCCGCGGAGTTGCGGACCGGTGATGCCGAGGCTTCGGTCGATCAGTCGTATGCCGTGTACTCCGATACTTTGCGTCTGGATGAGGTATCGGTAACAGCGATCAAGCAGGGAACTGTGGTCGATCAACAACCTGTGGCGTCAACTGTTGTGCGTGCTCCTGAGATAGAGAGGCTGAATATCCTCACAATGAAGGATGTGAGTGCCATCGCTCCTAATTTCTATATTCCGTCCTATGGTTCTCGCATGACATCCTCGATATATGTGCGAGGAATCGGAGCCCGTATCGACCAACCCGTTGTGGGACTTAACGTGGATAATGTGCCGTTTCTTAATAAGGATAATTATGATTTTGATTTGAGCGATATCGAACGCATAGAAGTACTTCGCGGACCGCAAAGCACTTTGTACGGTCGAAATACTATGGGAGGACAGGTAAATATCTATACCCTTTCGCCATTCCGTTACCAGGGTGGTCGGGTAATGGCTGAAATGGGTAATGGTCCGTCCGCACGCATGTCGGTGAGTTACTACCATAAAATGAATTCTGCTCTCGCAATGTCGTGGGGCGCTTATTTTAATTATAGCGGCGGTTTTTTCAAGAACGAATATGACGGATATGATGTGGGCAAGGAAAAGAATTTCAGTTTCCGCTGGAAAACGGATGCACGCCCGGCTGAGGGATGGACGCTCGAAAACATAGCCGCTTTACAGACCGCCCAGCAGGCAGGATATCCATATGCTTACGCGGCAACGGGTGTCATCAGCTATAATGACACTACTTACTATTCACGTACTTCGTTCAACGATGGGCTTACGATAAAGTGGTCGGGCGATAACGTTCTTGTCTCGTCGATCACCAGTTTTCAGTATATCGATGACCGCATGACGCTCGATCAGGATTTTCTTCCGTTCGATTATTTCACACTCACTCAGGATCGCCGTGAATGGGCCGTGACACAGGATTTTGTTGCGAGAGGATCAGTCGGGGCTTATTCATGGCTCGGCGGTTTGTTCGGATTTTACCGCCATACACGGATGAACGCACCTGTAACGTTCAAGGAGTATGGTATCCGGCACCTGATTGAAGATAAACTGAATGATGTCAATCAGGATTATCCGGTGAAATGGGATGATCGTGAATTTGAACTTGGAAGTAATTTTCGCTATCCGGTATACGGAATGGCGCTTTACCACCAGAGTACACTGAATTTCGGTTATTTTACAATTGCTGGAGGATTGCGTCTTGATTATGAGAAAGCGTCACTCGACTATAAAAGCCGGGCACAGACCTCATACACCATAGAACATCTTCTACCGGACGGAACCCTCGAGCCATTCTCGCATCATGCCGTAAATATCGATGATGGGGGAGAACTTTCGAAGACGTTCGTTCAGCTCCTTCCTAAAATATCATTGACATGGCACATTCCTTCTAAAAACAATTCGAATGTGTTCGCTTCAGTGGCTAAAGGATATAAGTCGGGCGGTTTCAATACCCAGATGTTCAGTGATGTCTTGCAGCAGCGCATAATGAATCTTTTCGGAGTCGGTATGACTTACGATGTTGACGATATTGTAGGTTATAAACCGGAGAAAAGCTGGAATTATGAATTGGGGGGACATTTTGAGTGTGCCGGCGGCAAAGTGCTTTCGGACGTAGCGTTTTTCTATATTGATTGTCGCGACCAGCAGATGACCATGTTTCCCGACGGTACCACCACCGGACGTATCACCACCAATGCCGGACGAACCCGAAGCCTTGGAGGTGAAATTGCTGTAAAGTACCGCCCGGTAAAGTCGCTGCTTGTCAATACGGCTTATGGTTTTACAGATGCCCGGTTCGTTGAATTTTACAATGGAAAAACCGATTATTCAGGCAAACGTGTTCCGTATGCGCCGCAGAATACATTGTTTGCGGGCATCACATGGACACCGGAAGTCAATGCCTCATGGCTTGATGGAGTAGAACTGAATGCCAATGTCCGTGGTATCGGTTCGATATACTGGGATGAGGATAATCTGTCGCGACAACCGTTTTATGTTTTGCCCGGAGCGTCGGCTACGTTTTACAAGGGTGGCTTGTCGCTGAAGCTATGGTGTGAAAATATTACATCGACACATTATGATGTGTTCAGTTTCGTCTCGATCGGCAACCGTTTCGTACAGCGTGGATTACCTCGTACTTTTGGCGTGACATTACGTGCTAATTTTGAAACCAAATAAAAAAAACTGTTTATATCCTATGAAATTTTTCAGTTCATTATTTTTCTATGTTTCCATAATTTCATTGTGTGTCTTCACGTCATGTGGAGATAAGGATGATGATCCAGACATGCAACGTCTGAATGACTCGTTCAGTGATTTATTCGCATATTATATCGGCTATGATGCCTCAGGCGACCGTCATATCAGTTCAATCTATCCATTAGAAAAAATTGATGTTAGTTTTGATGACAACGCTCATAAAGCGGATATTACCTTTGTAAATTTGGCATCGGGTCGACCTGGAACATTCAATTATTCGAATGTCGTGATGAAAGATCTGCCGTTCGTTGCCGATGAACATGGAGTACGCACTATTGTTGCCGATAATGTTGACGGCGGTTCTATGAAAATGGAAAGTGTCAAGATTATCTATTATCCTGATAAGATTGTCGGCGATTCCATCTATCATGGTATTTCAGTGCGTATCAAGGCAGACAAGAATAATGATATGACGGTGTTGTCGAGGAATCCTATTTGCTTTGGAGCCACTTCGACACTGGCGAAGGGCGCTACAACACCTTATATTTCTACACGCATGTTTTATATGCTGAATCTTAATCCGGAATCCCGCACTGCGGCCGTAAGGGTTTGTCAATCGGATTTTGACCCCAATATGCCTGCAATGGATCTTGATTTCACGAGCAGCGATCCTACATCTCCCACATCGGTGAAGATGCGCATGACGCTTGATCTGGGTACATATAAACTGAGCGCCGACACAATAATCCCGACAATGAACGGCCGTCCATACCCCGGGTTCAAGATCACGGATTTTTCGGGAACATGTGACGCTGGTGAAGACCGCATGTTCATCAGTTTCGATTGTGGCGGACGCTGGCATGTTGATGCAGAACTCACCGGTTGCTACGTGCGTCAGCCTCATCCGGTCAAGAAGTGACATTTTGCTAAAGTGATAAAATAAAAAATAGGGAACTACGATAAAAAGATACAAACCTACAACGTTTGTTTGGAAATATTTGCTTATATTTGCAACGCTTTTGTGTGCCGTCCTTTGGGATAAACAGCCGCAAAAGCGTTGCAAATATTCTGAAAAACTAAGTAATTAACTAAATATGTTGTCTTTAGCGATTCAAAATTCTACACTCGCTGTCACTGCTGCCCTTACAGGTATAGCACTTGTGGGACTGGCACTATGGCTGGCAGGATTGATTTCGCCGCGGTCGTACAATGCCCAGAAAGGCGAAGCATACGAATGCGGTATACCGACACGCGGAAAAAGTATGGCGCAATTTAAGGTGGGTTACTATCTTTTTGCCATTCTTTTCCTTATGTTCGACGTCGAGTGTGTTTTTCTATTTCCGTGGGCGGTGCGCGTCAGAGAGCTCGGAGGAGCAGGACTGATCAGCATCGCTATTTTCTTTGTAATATTGGTGCTGGGTCTCGTTTACGCCTGGCGGAAAGGAGCGCTTGAATGGAAGTAACAACCAAAAGCATGCCCTACGAGGCATGGAAAGATAACGAATATATTGAGAAACTCCAGAAGGAGCTTCAGGATTCAGGTGTTAATGTGGTTGTCGGACAGCTTGATAACCTCATCAATTGGGGACGTAGTAATTCGGTATGGCCTTTGACATTTGCCACCAGCTGCTGCGGTATAGAATTCGTGTCGTTGGGCGCAGCCCGTTATGACATGGCACGTTTCGGCTGGGAAGTTGCACGTTCGTCGCCACGTCAGGCTGACTTCATGATGGTTGCAGGTACCATTGTGAAACGTATGGCGCCGGTTGTCCGCCGTCTATATGATCAGCTTGCGGAGCCTAAATATGTGATCGCCTCCGGTGCCTGTGCGGTCAGCGGCGGTCCATTCAAAAAGTCTTATCATGTGGTGATGGGGGTTGACCAGATTATTCCTGTTGATGTCTATCTTCCCGGATGTCCTCCGCGTCCCGAAGCTATGATCTATTCGATTATGCAGCTTTCAAGAAAGATGAAGGTGGAACGTTTCTTCGGCGGTGTCAACCGACAGGAGAACCGGGAAGAATTCCTCCGCAATCATCCCATAGAGGAATCGGAGAAATAAACCTTCAAAACATTATCCCTAATCAATCAGACAATCACAACAACAGATATGGCAGACATACAGGAAAAGATCGCAAAACTTTTTCCCAATGCGACTTTCGACACATCGTCCGAGACACTGACTGTCACCATTGATGACGCGCACTGGCACGATCTCGCTGTCGCGTTGCGCGACAATATGGGTTTCGACTGGCTCTTTACAATTGTAGGAATGGACTGGAAGGATGCTTTCGGATGTATCTATTATCTCACTTCCACCACTCGTAACGATCATATAGCCGTTCGTGTAAATGCACCGAGCCGTGAAAATCCGATGATCCATAGTATCGCTGATCTTTGGGCTATAGCCACGATTTTCGAACGTGAGGTCTATGATTTCTTCGGAATCATATTTATCAACAACCCGGATATGCGACGTCTGTTCCTTTCAATTGACTGGAAAGGCTTCCCGTTCCGAAAGGATTTTGACGAAAATGATGCGGCGAATGAGGTTTCAACAGAAAATGAACGACAGAGTGATTTCACTGACACTTACGTGGAGGTTGCTCCCGGCAAGGTGGAAAAACGTCAGGTCAGGATTTTTGCCGAGAACGATTTCGTTGTAAATATAGGTCCGCAGCATCCCGCTACTCATGGTGTGCTTCGATTCCGTACAGCTGTTGACGGTGAAACTATCAAGAAAATCGATGTTTATTGCGGATACATTCACCGCGGTATCGAGAAGATATGCGAGAAACTGACCTATCCTCAGACTCTCCACTTTATGGACCGTATGGATTATTTCTCGGCACATCCTTATCACCACTGTCTGTGTATGACAATCGAGCGTGCAGCCGGCATCGAAATCTCACGTCGCGCGCAGGTAATACGTGTGCTAATGGACGAACTTTCGCGTATAGCATCGCACTGCCTGTTCATGGGTACTTTCTGTATGGACCTCGGTGCTACAACCATGCTTTTCTATACTCTGCGTGTACGCGAACAGATACTTGACATAATGGAGAAGACATGTGGAGCCCGCATGACATTCAATTACGAATGTATAGGTGGTGTAATGCAGGATCTGCACCCAGATTTTGTGAAGGATGTTAAAGCTCTGCTTGCTGTGCTTCCCGACAATATTAAGGAATATAATAAGGTATTTACCGGTAATGTGATAGCTGAGAACCGTATGTGTGGTGTAGGCACCCTTAGCCGGGAAGATGCTATTTCATGGAGTATTTCCGGTCCTTCGGGACGTGCTTCCGATTGGGCATGCGATGTACGAAAGACTGACCCATACAGTATCTATGGCGAACTTGACTTTGAAGAGGTGGTTCGTACTGAAGGTGATTCGATGGCGCGTTTCAAAGTACGTCTGAGCGAAATCGAACAGTCGGCACGTATTATCGAACAGCTTATCGACAATATTCCCGAGGGTGAATATTGCGTGAAAGTGCCTAAAGTGATAAAACTCCCTGTAGGACACTGGTTCGGTCGTGTAGAGGGATGTCGTGGCGCATTTGCGGTTTATATCGAGAGCGATGGTACTACAAGTCCTTATCGTCTGAAAATCGTTCCTCCATGTCTGCCGCTGGCTGCCGTGGTCGATCATCTCACAAGCGGCGAAAAGATCGCCGACCTTATAACCATCGGCGGTTCACTCGATTATATCGTGCCTGACATCGACCGTTAATACTAAGAAGTAATATCAACAGATCATTCAATCAATATTATGCTAGACTTTTCGATAGCGACACAATGGATCCACGATCTGCTCAGCTCGTTTATGCCGGGTTGGCTGACGTTGTTTACAGAATGCGTACTGATCGGCGTTGTACTGCTTCTGGTATACGCGCTGCTTGCACTTTTCTATATTTACTTCGAGCGTAAGGTCTGCGCCGCTTTCCAGTGCCGAATCGGTCCGGATCGCGTAGGTCCCTGGGGATTGCTCCAGAGTTTTGCCGACATGTTCAAGATGCTCATCAAAGAGTTGATCTCGCTCAATCATGTCGACCAGTTCCTTTTTGCTCTTGCACCTTATCTGGTGATTCTGGCATCCATGCTTGCCTTTGCCGTTCTTCCGTGGGGTAACGGTCTTCAGATTATCGATTTCAATATCGGTATATTCTTCCTGATAGCAGTTTCTTCGATTGGAGTGCTCGGTATCCTGCTTGCGGGATGGTCTTCAAATAATAAGTTTACTCTCATTGGAGCTATGCGTTCAGGTGCCCAGATGGTCAGCTATGAGCTGTCTATAGGTCTGTCGGTAGTAACAATGGTGATTCTTGCAGGTACCATGTCGATAACCGGACTTGTAGAGGAACAACAGGATTTATGGTTTATCTTCAAGGGTCATATACCGGCGCTTATAGCATTTGTGATCTATCTTATTGCCGGAACGGCTGAGACCAATCGTGGTCCGTTCGACTTACCGGAAGCCGAGAGTGAGCTTACTGCAGGTTATCATACTGAATATTCCGGTATCCACTTCGGATTCTTCTATCTTGCCGAGTATCTGAACCTGTTTATAGTTTCGGGTGTGGCTACATTGCTTTTCCTGGGTGGCTGGATGCCTCTGCACTTCCCCGGTTGGGATATGTTTAACCACATCATGGACTTTATTCCGAGTGTAGTATGGTTCATCGGCAAAGCAATTTGTGTGTCGTTTATCATCATCTGGTTCAAATGGACATTCCCCCGTCTGCGAATTGACCAACTCCTTTCGCTTGAGTGGAAATATCTTCTCCCGATCGGTTTGTTCAATATTGTCCTGATGACCCTGATCGTAGTGTATAACTTACATTTCTGATCATTAATAAAGATTAATCTCCATTCCATAATCATCCTTTAGATAATATAAAGCAACGTTATGAGCGATAAATTCGGAAAAATAGCTCAGGTAATCGGCCCTGTGGTCGATGTGGCATTCGAAGGTGATGAACTTCCCCCGATTTTCACCGCCCTAAAAGTCGACCGTCCCGACGGATCGATGCTCATCCTTGAGGTAGAGCAGCATATCGGTGAAGACACCGTACGCTGTGTTGCCATGGAAAGTACTGACGGTCTGCAGCGTGGGCTGCGTGTCGACAACCTTGAGCGCCCGATTGCCGTTCCCACCGGCTCTCAGGTAAAGGGACGACTGCTCAATGTGATAGGAGAAGCAATTGACCGTCTCCCGGAACTCAAACGCGATGATTTGCGCTCGATCCATCAGCCGGCGCCTAAGTTCGATGAACTCACTATCGGTACAGAGATCCTTTATACCGGTATCAAGGTAATCGATCTACTCGAGCCTTATAGCAAGG
>CAZKSF010000003.1:0-75209 GCA_964555405.1 uncultured Bacteroides sp. | reverse complement strand
AACAACCAGTCACCCCTTGATGCCTTACTCGCGCTCGTCTGATGATGAACGCCATTTAGCTACACCAATACTTTGGCTGAATAGTTACTTTAATGTTTCTATTTGTTAAAAAAAACTAATATTTTCGATTGTGTTGTTTTTGATAAATATACATCATATATTTGTCGCTAAATTATTTATTATTATGGTAAGACATTTTTTGAAAGCATGTTTATTGTGTTTTGCGGTATTACTGGTGTCATGTGACAAGGAAGAGTTTGCTAATGAGGGAGGTGCCCGTTGTTTATATAACTTGAAAGTTGTATTTGAAGATGAAGAAGGCCGGAATTTAGCAGATAATCTATGCACTTGTACGTTACCACAGATGAATCATGAGGATGATATAATACTGATTCCGCAAAAATTACAAAATGGTTACCAGAAAGTAGAAGTTATCAAGGATAGGAGAGAAAATGGTGAAGGGGTATGCGTGAAATTCTGTTATATTACTCACGAAACAACAGATCTTGACCGACTTGTATTTACGGTGATATGCGAACGTTTGTTCGGAGACATGGAGCAGCATGAAGTCACTTCATATTTCCCGGAAAAAAATCTCGAAATTCGATATGGCTATTATGGTAATGGTGCACTTATCAGATGTTCCGGCATAAGTATTGATGGCGGAGAAATGTTGCCGACCGATTCAGTAAGCCGGGTGACTGTAAGACTCCCCCGAAAATAACTGAAACAAATAATAACGCAAAAGGCGTGTACCTGAACAGATACACGCCTTTTTGCGTTATGTGATGAATGTTCAGCGTACGATTATCTCGTCGGTGAATAATACACCTCCGGCAACTGAATCGGCTGTCGCCTGGTAACGGATGTAACGTGCCTGTGTGTCACCATCCCATCCGAAGCGTTTGAAACTTACTATTGAATCACGCACTACCTGGTGATCAATTGTAGCGAGATGCTGCAGGTCATCGGGTGTATTACCGGCAGAAATGATCACCTGTGCGGGCATATATACATCCGGACCGCAAATCTGCATGAAATCGGCACCTATCTCATGAATATCCTTGCTTTCGCCGAGATCAATCACCAGGTCGATGCGCTCCGTTCCGCGTCCGATGAAACCCTGCCAGCGGCGGTCATTGTAATTCCATCCGCCACGTTTACCGTCGGTGAGAGTAGAGTCGCCATTTGCGGGATATGCCCGCCAGGGGCGTAATTTGAAGTCGATAGGACAACCGTAGGCGAGATGATGTTCTTCTCCGGTAGCTTCCGGCCGGTTACCTATTTCGTGATCAATGTCAAATGTGTTATAACCTTTGGCACGCATGTCGGCGGCAAGTCGTGATACGCGGCGGCGGAAATCGCCGGTATCAGTTACGTTCTGATTACTCCATCCACGTTCGGCAATGGCGTACATACGTGGATACAGCATGTATTCGGCATGCTCGGCAGTGGGAACATATTCGGCAAACAGATTTCCCTGAAGACCGAAAATGTTTACCGCAGCCGAATCGGAAATACCCTCCGTCGGGTTATAACTGTAAACCAGATCAAGGGGCAGATAACCGCCGATAGCTTCAGGTTGTGATGCGGGCGCATCCTGATAGCCGTCGAGATAACAGTATCTGCCGGGCGTCATTATCACGCGGTGACCGGCTGCTGCCGCACGTTCACCCCCTTCGGTGCCTCGCCACGACATAACTGTTGCATTGGGAGCGAGTCCGCCTTCCATTATCTCATCCCAGCCCAGCATGTCGCGTCCGTTGTCATTCAGAAAGCGTTCGATCCGGTGAATCATATAGCTCTGCAGACCGTCGACATCCTTGATACTTTCCTTTTTCATTACAGCGGCACAAGCCGTGCAGGTGTGCCATGCAGTTTTCGGAGCTTCATCACCTCCGATATGGATGAGTTCCGAAGGGAAAATTTCCATTACTTCCGTCAGTACATCCGACAGAAATTCATATGTTTTTTCGTTACCCGGACAGAAATCCGACGTGCTGTTCCCATGCGAGCAACCGAGCTCGGGATAAGCAGCTATGACTTCCTCGGAGTGAGAGGGCATCTCTATTTCAGGAACAATAGTAATATAGTTGTCGGCTGCAAATGCTACAAGTTCGCGGAGTTCCTGCTGAGTATAATACCCGCCTCTTGCCTCCGGATCACCTTCCTGCGAATAACGGTTACCATTGGCGTTCCAGTCTTTCCATGTGTCACCGACGCGCCAAGCCGCCTTTTTTGTCAGATCAGGGTATTTCTTGATTTCCATTCGCCATCCGGCACCATCGGTAAGGTGCATATGCAGATGATTAAGTTTCAGGCGAGCCATGGCATCGATCTGCTTGCGTACAAAAGCAGTGTCGCGGAAATTACGCGATACGTCAAGCATCATGCCGCGATAGCCGAAGCGGGGCGCATCGGTTATTGTCGATGCCTCGGCACTCCCGTTTCCTGCATCAAGCATCTCACCGAGAGTCACAGCACTGTAAAATAGTCCGCGTGGATCGGAAGCTTCAGCGTTGACGCCCGACGGAGTAACAGTCAGGTTGTATGCTTCAGCAGAGGTGGCGTCTCCCGGAATACAGTGCATGGTTATGTCGGCAGAACCTTCTTCGCCGCTTACTGCCGGTGAGGGGAGAGCCATATTGATGCGTTGAGCTATTCTTAGACTATCCTCACGGCTTACACCCGTAATGGAGAGTGTAACTGTAGTGCCCGGTGTCCATTCTCCGTTACCGGCTGTTACCGACATCGGCAGAGGTATTATGTCGTTCGGTGATCCCGGTGTTTTCGAGCTGCAAGAGGCTAACAAAAGTAAGCCGACAGCAGGGAGGGTTAATCGAAATTGTTTCATATGTTAAGAGATTTATTTATTAATTGGCAGATTGTATCGAAAGCCTTATCTGGAGACAACATCAGAGTGTCACCGGCTCTCTTCAGCCATGTCAGCTGCTTTTTGGCATAGACGCGAGTGTTCTTAGCCATACGGGCGATGGCAGTCTCACGATCCATTGTACCGTCGAACATGGCGAACATCTCTTTGAATCCTACTGTATTGAGGGAGTTGAGATGTCGCATGTGGTAAACATTTCGCGCCTCCCGTTCAAGTCCGGCGTCTATCATTGCGTCGACCCGTCGGTTGATGCGGTCGAACAGAACCTCGCGCGGATGATCTACGGCTACTTTAATAATATGGAAATCACGTTTGCTTACCGTACCTGTTCGCAAGGATGAATATGGTACACCGGCTTCAAGACATATCTCCAAAGCATGAACGAGCCGACGCGGATTGGCAATATCAGCTGTTTTCAGATACCCGGGGTCGAGATCACGGAGCCGGTCAATCACCGCGTCGCAGCCGGAGGTGGCAAGCAGCCGTGCCGCATATTCGCGAATTTCAGGCGAGATTGTGGGCAATTGATCCAGCCCCTTTGTAACGGCATCAATATACATCATGGAGCCCCCGCACATCACCTGGACGGGGGATTTTTCCCAGAGTTCGGGAAGAAGTTTCATCACGTCCGACTCAAAACAAGCCGCACTATAATAATCATCAAGATCAAGAATCTCAATAAAATGATGGCGAACAGCAGCACGCTCACCGGGAGTAGGGACTGCCGTACATATAGGAATGCCTCGGTAAATCTGCCGTGAATCTGCCGAGATAATGTCCGATCCAAATCTGCGTGCGACCTCAATGGCGAGAGCAGTCTTTCCTGAGGCTGTGGCACCTGTTATGACAACAAGCACCTTCCGGTCGGGACAACGGCGACCGGAAGGTGCTTGATTATGTTGATAAGACTGGTTGAGCATCAGTAAAAGAAAGCCCTAAAAGCTACCTTCACCGACTAAACGCGCTATCTCGACGATTACGTCAGAGGCTTTACGCATCGACTCAACAGGTACAAATTCGTAGCGACCGTGGAAATTGAGGCCTCCGGCGAAAATGTTCGGACAGGGCAGCCCTTTGAATGAAAGCTGAGCTCCATCTGTGCCGCCACGGATCGGCACAACCTTGGGGGTGACACCGGCATTGCGCATTGCCTGTTCCGCAACCTGTATGATGTGCATTACCGGCTCAATTTTCTCGCGCATATTGTAATACTGATCCTGAATATCGATTGTGGCACAATCGGGGAATTCGTTATTTATCTTTCGTGTCAGATGTTCAAGTTCTTTTTTACGTCGCTCGAAACGGTCGCGGTCATGGTCGCGGATGATGTAGGTCAGTACTGTCTTCTCTACTGTGCCTTCAAAAGAGATGAGATGATAGAACCCTTCATAGCCCTCGGTGTGTTCGGGAGTTTCCCAGCGTGGAAGCATGATCACAAACTGATTGGCGATGCGGATAGAGTTGATCATCTTATGTTTGGCGGAGCCGGGATGCACGTTACGTCCCTTGAAAGTAACACGTGCAACAGCGGCATTGAAGTTTTCGTACTCAAGTTCGCCTATTTCGCCACCATCCATGGTGTACGCCCAGTCAGCGCCGAAACGGCTGACATCGAACTTGTGGGCACCCTTCCCGATTTCTTCGTCAGGGTTGAAGGCAATGCGTATGTCGCCGTGCTTGATTTCCGGATGATTGAGCAGATATTCCACGGCTGCGATTATTTCGGCTATTCCAGCCTTGTCGTCCGCACCCAGGAGTGTATTACCGTCAGTTACTATCAATGTCTGACCGACGTAGTTGAGCAGTTCCGGGAACTCGGAAGGCGACAGAATTATTCCCTTCTCGGCGTTCAAAGTGATGTCGCCGCCGGTGTATCCCTCGACGATGCGTGGCGAAACATGGTGTCCCGACATATCGGGCGAAGTATCGAGATGTGCAATGAAACCTACGGTGGGAACCTTATGATCGGTGATGTTGCCCGGGAGGGTTGCCATCAGGTAGCCGTTTTCGTCAAGTGATATGTTACTCAGACCGAGAGCGCGCAGCTCGGTCTCAAGATGCTGTGCAAACACCATCTGTCCGGGTGTTGACGGGGTCATGTTGGTGAGTTCGTCGCTCTGAGTGTCAAATTTGACATACTGCAGAAACCGGTCAACTACAGTCATTTTGATATTTGTTTTTTAAGGTTATTTTTCAGTCACAAATTTACGTAATAATCGTGATACATGCAACTTTATACAAGCCGGACAACGGATTTATCATTGAGATGAAGACCGCGCATCAGATCACCTGCCGACATGCGGCGTTTGCCCTGCAGTTGCAGATCGTCAATTACGAGCACTTTACCGTCACCCGCAACTGCGGTCACTTTATTTCCTTCGATAATTACCGTACCGGCTTCGAGAGCCGATGTATCATCGGTGAGCGATGATTTAAATATCTTCAGGTCGCCGAGCTTGTTACCGTCAACTTCGAGTGTTGTCCATGCACCGGGATATGGCGACAGACCTCTTACATGATTATGAATAGCTTTGGCATCGCGAGTCCAGTCGATATGGCAGTCCTCTTTAAATATTTTCGGAGCAGGAGTTGGTTCAGTATCACCTACAAGTTGCTCCTGTGGAATAGCTGTCAGATTACCTGATGATATTCGTTCGAGTGTGTCTAAGGTGAGTATTGCTCCCAATTCCATTAACCTGTCATGCACCGAACCTACATTTTCATCAGGAGCGATCGTAATGGAGCGTTGATCGATAATGTCACCGGTATCAATCTCGTGTTTCAGGAAAAAAGTGGTGACACCTGTTACGGTGTCTCCGTTCATAACCGCACGGTTGATCGGTGCCGCGCCACGGTAGCGGGGGAGAAGCGACGCATGAAGGTTGAAAGTACCCAACCGGGGCATTGACCATACTGCCTCCGGCAACATGCGGAAAGCAATCACTACAAAAAGATCGGCATTAATCGATTGCAATGTTTCTATGAATTCAGGATCTTTGAGACTGACGGGCTGGAGCACCAGCAATCCTTGTTCCAATGCATACAATTTTACAGGCGACTGATACATGTGATGACCACGGCCGGCAGGCTTGTCGGGCATTGTGACGACTGCTCCTATTTCATAGCCGGCTTCATGAATGCGCCGTAGACTTTCAACGGCGAAATCGGGAGTTCCTAAAAATACTATCTTGGGTTTCATTATCTGTCTTATTTTTTAACTCTATCAGGATTTTTGGCGATAAAATCTTTCCACGAACCTCCGCCCGACGAAGGAATCGGTTTGGATGATTCGTAAAAATGGCAGAGGGCGGCTGCGAGGGCGTCGGTGGCATCGAGCTGCGGCAGAATCTGATCGGAAGATATGGAAAGTATGCGTATGAGCATCATCTGCACTTGTTCTTTTGCTGCTGCACCGTTTCCGGTAATTGCCATTTTGATTTTTCGTGGTTCGTATTCGGTTATCGGCACCTGGCGTGCAAGTGCGGCAGCCATGGCTACTCCTTGTGCGCGTCCGAGCTTAAGCATCGACTGAACGTTTTTACCGAAAAACGGAGCTTCTATGGCTACTTCATCGGGCAGATACTGATCGACTATACCAAGCACACGCTCGTATATGCGTGCCAGACGCATATAATGACTCTCGAAGCGGTTGAGTTGTATCACACCCATCGAAATCATGGATGGTTTTGAGCCGGCGACACCAAGCAGTCCGTATCCCATTACATTAGTACCTGGGTCGATGCCGAGAATGATCCGGTCGTATTTGCGTAATTGTTCTCTCGCCGATCCGGTCATTGGATTATCTCCATCATTGTAATGAAATAGAGCAGATCCTCCTGTTTATGCTCGGAATAAAAAGAGGCGAGAAGCATTCTGAAAGGTCCGTGCAGCCATTCGTGAGCCGCCTCAGGCGAGTCGGTCCTGACTTGCAATGCATATGCCGGCGTTTCGTCAGCTTCGGACGGGATTATGCGGGTCAGTAATACATCGGAACAGCCACGGGCTGCCGCAGCTGCCGGCGCACACATGTCGGTAGCCCATGTCATGAAATCGTCGGTTGCTTCGTGGGCAACTGCAAATGTCGTGTTTATAAGTAATTTTGCCATAGGGATTGTCATTTAAAAAAGCCCGCTGAAAGGAGTCGGCATATAAGTGAAAATATCTGACACCAGCCTAATATTGGAGAGAATGAATATTATTACCCATGCTACTCCTGCTATAATACACCACCGCCGTGCCGACATAGATGCATCGACCGCACGGTCATAGAACCCTTTGGAATAAGCCGGTTCGACCTGCAACGCATATACTATAGCAACGATAGCTATGGGGTTACAGCAGCAAATGGACAGCAGAATGGCAGGAATCAGGTAGGTAGACGGGCATACCGGGGGAAAGGTATTGCCCTGCATGTACGGATTTTGACTGAAGCCGGTAGAAGAGTTGGGTGTGGTGCTTCCGGAGAGTATTTCGCGACGGATTATCTCAATGGATTCCGCGGGAACCCACTCGGGCAGCCCCTCATACCAAATGAGTGTTGATGGAGTGACCGACCGGTAACGTAATTCATCGATGGTGAATGGACCTATAGCCTTTCCGTTCTGTTCTATGAAGTATTTTATTTCTCCGGGTATCATTGGTTTTTGTGTTGAAGTGATTTTTCAAGTCGTCGCTGCTTTATAAAGCGTGGTATGAATCCGATGTGGCGGAGCACGGTGGGAACCGTTCCGTAATAGCGGCACATTATGTCGAATCGTTCGCGAAGTGATTTCTTACGGTTTGCAGTTGTGAGACCTTCGTCAAGATAATCGATGATTACCAGGTTGCTGTACAGATTCAACCGCGATTTTTGCAGACATCGGATACACCATTCATAATCGGCTGAAAACCGATACCGCAGGTCATACTTGCCTGCTATTTCACGCCGGACGATAAATGCCTGGTGACACACCAACATACCGTTGGCGAAACTCTTGAATGTCAGTATTTCCGGGGCTGTCAGATGTCGCCCGGATTTTCGCTGGCGATCAGGTCCTACAATATCTGTCTGTCCGTATATGATGTCCGGATCGTTCGTGGTGATCATTCCCGCAAGTTCGGCGAGTGTGTCGGGTGAGTGGAAAGCATCGCCGGCATTGAGAAATATCAGATACTTCCCGGACGTACGCTCCATCGCTTTATTCATCGCATCGTAAAGACCTGAATCAGGTTCGGAAATGACTCTCATTTCCGGAATACCGGACGATCGAGCCGTTTCCACTGTAGTATCGGATGATGCACCGTCCATCACCAGGTATTCGAAAGAACGGAACGTCTGCGATGCCACACTTTCAAGTGTAGGGTGGATGGTTGCTGCTGCATTATAAGTTACTGTTATTATGGAGAACAAAGGAGGAGTCATAAATAGTATGGCGGTATGACGGTTGGATTACGTTAACGAACAAGCCCGCCGGAAAGACCTTGACGAGGGTCGATCGGCGGGCTTGATGATTCGTTCTTCGATGAAGTAACCGGATCGCTTTGGTTATTCTGAAATCAGAGATTACTTCTTCTTGTTACGGTTGCCGTAGCGGCTCATGAACTTGTCAACGCGGCCTGCGGTGTCAACAAGCTTCTGCTTGCCTGTGAAGAAGGGGTGTGAGGAGCTGGTGATTTCGAGCTTTACCAGAGGATAAGTTACACCGTCAACTTCGATAGTTTCTTTGGATGCTACGGTCGAACGGGTGATAAAGATCTCGTCGTTTGACATGTCCTTGAATACAACCTCACGATAGTTGGAGGGATGAATCTCTTTTTTCATTGTTATATCAAAATTTGCTTTGTACTTACACAGATTATTACATACGCTGGTAAGGCGTTATTTTGTAATGGCGTGCAAATTTACGGCTTATTTTGTTAACGTGCAAGTTCACGCCACGTTTTTTTTACATATTCCCCGATTGATGAGGCACAATCTTCCGGATTAATGTGGCGTACGTTGCCACTTTATGATCTTGCTCAGGTATCGGTGGTGTGAGCTTCCTTGAATTCTGAAATAAATCAGTTTTCAGAGCTAAAGGTAGTTACAATAAAATCAACCATGTTGAAATTTACCCTATCGAAAAGCATCATAGTGCGCAAGCCGATCCTGACGTCATAGTTATCGGAATTCTCGCGATGAGTATAAACTAAAAGATCAGAAGGTGTGACGGAGTTGCCACCCATTGTAACCGATACATCAGGAACGCAATAGCATGGGAGTTGAACTACTCCGCCAACTCCGGCTGCCCGGATAGTATCGGGGTGAGCAGCAGCAGTAATCACCTGCGGGTGAAGTTCATAGAAGTTGGAGAATACCGAACCAAAAGAGGCGTCACCCGAATCAAGACACATAAGTGATGGATAACCCATAACAGCGCCTTTGGTCAGAAGATTCATCCCTGATGAAAAACAAAGGTTTGGTGCCACACCTCTTCTCGGTTCCACCTCTTTAGCGATTGTAATTTGATTCTTTGAAAAATCAAGGGTAAGATTTTTTAGCTTAAGCATAAGTTCACTACCCAAAATGAGATTAAAGCTGTTGATATAGGCGTCTGCCTCTTCGTTATGAGATGACATGGAAGCAACCACAAACGGCACCTCTCTTACGATGATATTGCCCAAATTGATTTCTTTTGCTATCGCAAGATAGCCGTCACTATTACCTATTCCACCCACTGTAATCTTTGCATTCTCTAACGGAATGAGATTATATTTTTCTGCCATTTCCTGTGACGCCATGTTAACTCCTGCTCCCGTATCAAACGTAATATCAGCGTCATTGTCGTTGATAGTGCAATTGGTCAAATGTATATGAACCGAACCTTTATCTTTAGGACCGACAGGCACGATGGAGAATGGAATGACAGCTTCTCCTTCTTTGGGAAATTCAATTTGATAAAGTTTGTAGTCAGCCAATGCTGCATATCGACTGGCGGAGAAAGTCAACTCCGTGATAGCAGCTGAATCAAGATATTGCTCAGTTTGAGCAATGATAGAATTGATCATCGACGCAGCTTCGGCATTATATCCCTCCCTGCTCAGATCAATACCGAACATTTGAGCGGAGGAGACCACATTTCCAAGTCCGAGCTGTTGAGTATTGAATAGTTCCTGAAAGGCAGGAATCGAAACGTCAGTTCGATTGAGACGATTGCCGATGAGGCAGCGAGAAAAAATTTCAAGAAAAGGATTAATCGAATCCTTAGGTGCCGAATTGTATAACGAATCGAGTTCAAACCAATTGGATGAGTTCATGGCGAGCCCGATCTTCTCGTCGATTGACTGCGAAGAAGCGCTCAATGACAGAAGACCGCCTAATAGCGAAAAAATATATTTGAGATGCATAATATTGATTATTAAAAAATTAGATTTTTGAATATATGCCGTTTTTGAGAATATTACACAAGTTTACAACTTGATCAAAACCACTCCTACCATATTCCCCGATTCACTCACCCGATATTTTGTTATTGCTCGTCGATTATAGAAAGGGCTGTTGTGAGAGCTGTGGGAGCTGAGACTGGTATATCGGGGAGAGCTCCGTGTATTGCCGATTCGTCGGCACGCAACAGCCAGAAGCGCTTGAACGAGATACCGCATTCCAGTCCGGAGTGTGGTAACCGGTACCAGACTTTATCACCATAGCAGACATTCATCCCGCCGGTCTCCTCGCCGATAATAGTACCGATCCCGCACTGTGAGAAAGTCCATGCAAATGATGCGGCAGCTGAAAATGTCTTTGACGAAGTGAGCAGATATACATTGCCGTCATAGTGCCCTTCGGCTGTTGTCAGCGGTTGAATATATTCGGCAGGGGAGACTTCATTTAACTGAAACATCGGAGTAAGATTTGGCGCGTTCAGCAAGCGGGCGGTAAATGGCGTTACGCGTACGAGAATACGGTCCATCTGCGTAAATGGGTGGGACGATATGTACTTAAGCAGAATGTCACCGACAAGGCTGTTGCCGCCGCCATTTTCTCTCAAGTCAATAATGAGGTTACCGATTTTTCTTTCACGCAACTCGGAGAACATCGAATCGGCAAATTGCTTCATGTATCTCTCATCACTGAAAGCTCTGAAATCCATTACAGCAACATTTCTGGCTACATCAATAGTATAAGAGTAAGGTTGCTGCTGTGGATCAGTATCTTCACATGAAAAATGAGATTTGATCTTTACCCAAGGTGCAGCTGACAGTATTGCTTCTGATACAGTATCTCCACCCTCTGAACGATACGTCACCGAATACTCGTCGGCAGGATACAGCATTTTGAACAGACCTGTAAAATCGTTATTTATCCGCATGAGTTTAAATTGATCCCGTTCTCCGCTTTGCAGCGGTATCATACTCTTAATTATCGAATCGGCTGTTATACCGTTTACAGTAAAGATCACGGAGCCTGGCGGTATCGCGTCGTCAGAGGACCACACTATGTGCAGCGTATTGTCCTGCCCGACAACCACTGACAACGGCATAAACATTTCAGAGTCGCCAAACACATATTCTTCAGGTAAAAGCAAATGAGTGTGACCGTCGCCAAGCATAGCAACTATAGGCGAAGCACCAAGATAAAGTTCTTCTATTCCAATTGAATCTTTTATCGAATCCTTTAAACGCGCAACCGCACGAAAAAAATCAACCTGTGGGCATTCAGAAAACATATCGGGATGTACATTGCTGATACCATAAACGAGAGCATCTATATCATCCAACGCCTCCTGGCGATCCAATTTAAGCGCTGCTACTGAAGCTTTCGACGACATACCCCACAGCACAGGAATGAGCAAAAGTATTGCCGCAACCAATGACCTGAAACTTTTATGCATAATGAAAATCCGCTACTTATCCGCGAGACATCAGCAAAATTCATAAATATTCACGACATTTGCAAATCTTTTCCTGGAAACACATAATAACCTTAGCGTTGAGGCGCATTCTTCCGGATCTTTGCATATGGAGTTCAAAGGAAGATAACCATAATAATAATGATGAATAATAAATAATAAATATAGGGCAAATTTTTGACATTATCAGAATAATCACTACATTTGCGAGCGGATAGGACAGAGGTCTTGTCCGCTAAATTTTTATGAACGAATAGCGTTTTATGCTATTGTCTTAACTTAGAAAACTGGCACTTTTCGAAACGGATAAAGGCAATAAGCACTAAACGCCCATGATTAGCTGTACCTTATCGGGTATGGTCGATGGTGGGCTTAGTGTTTATATATCCGTTGGGTAAGCCAGTACCTCTAAGTTATATAGACGCGAAAGCCCACCACTTTTTATTGGTGGTGGCAATAACTTAGGCAATATTGCAACACAACCAATAAGACAATCATTAATCAAAGAGAAATGGAAGAAGTTGAAGAAATAGACGAAAAAGAATGGGCAATGCTCTGTGAAGATGCAAAAAATATGGATAAGAACAAATCAGAAAAAGGGTTTGGTTTTGTTCAGTTAATCAGAATTATTGCAATTGTAACATCGTTAGGTGAAATTATTGCGGGATTTGCAGTGGAAAACTTCTGGTGGATGTTTTTAATTTCTGCTTTTCTTTCCGCTATACTTTGGTGGGCTTTATCTATAATAGTCGAGGCTTGTCAGCATTATTTGAATACCAAGTAAATATTAACCGTAATAAATCCACCTAATTATTGGCATAGCAAGCATGATTCTCGATTTCATCGCGGCAAATGTACTAATAGAAAAGAATATTTAATTCCATTGGAATCAGCCCCCTGTATTCATTTATATAGTTAGAGGTATTCTCACAGGCGTATTCTACCTCGCACTTGCCGTAATAGTTGACGCTTGCGACAAATATCGTATGTACCACTAAGCTCTGAGATTTCTCATCATGTAGGAGGTGAATACTAATCAGAGCGTATAACCGACCTTGGTAGCAGGTACTGTAAACGCTGTAAATGTCCCAAACTCCTCGAAGTTGTTTGAGGGTATATGATTAGTTTGGCTGCCATAATTTCCAACAAAGAATTATGGCAGCAAATGATTTTAGCCAATTCCATGATCTGTATGAGCAGTTCAGTGGTTAGATGCCTCTTAAAAAGATATGCGAGCAGGAGGGTGTAAGCTACTGGTCGTATCTGTCATGGCGTAAGAAGAACGGTTTGTCTGTGCGTGCAAGCCACATACGGCTGAGCCTCCCGCTCTTGTGAAGCTGACAGAATTGAAACCGGTCGGTATAACGGTTACGGTACCATCACCCAAAGCCACCTCGGTTCATATCGCGTTTGAGAACGGCCTCAAATTCGACAGGGATGTCATGGAGGTGGATGCCTTGATCAGTTTTCTGACTAAAATACGCGATGCGATATGTTTAGGCTGCCCGAAAATCTAAGATTCTATATCTACACGGGCAAGGTAAACTTGCACCGTGGTTGTCTGAGCCTCTGTGAGCTAGTGCGCATTGCAATGGGATGCGATCCACTGGATGCACGCAACGTCTACATCTTCCTCAACAGCTCCCGCACCATAGTGCGGCTCATACATTATGAACGGGGATTCTATGTGATGCATGAAAAGCATCCCGGATCGGGGAGAATCCGCAAGTCCCTATACGACTCCAAAAGCTGGAAATATCAAATTCCCTATATTCCCTATACGGCCAACGTTTACCTCACTTAGGGACTCGTAAGGACGGAAATAATGCTGTCCAACAGGTGTATTAAAGAAGTAAATGTTGATTGATAATAAAATAAGTTAGTTATTTTCTTGCATATGTCGGATATTTTCATAACTTTACGGTATGAAAAAGAAAGATTCCGACAATCAGCGCTTGTTGTCGCTGACGCTGAGGGGAAGATTCATTTTATGAACCGAAAGGCAATTGAGAGTCTATGTGGTTTCCGCATCAATAATATCTCGGTCTTGGCTTCCATACACCGTGATTTGCCGGACTTATTACAATTACTTGTCCCCGGACAATCAAGATTAGTTTCCATAAATAATCAAGGAGCGGAAACCCAGATCAAAATATCAATGGTCCGGTACAGTGTTGAAGGTGAGGAGCTGAAGCTATTTGTAATCGATAATTTAAACAATCTCTTATTGCAGAACGAAATAGATGCTCAGCGTAAACTTGTCAGTGTTCTTACACACGAAATAATGAATTCTTTATCTCCAATTATTTCGCTCTCAGAAACTTTGTGTGATACCATTTCATGTAGCGATGAAGAGTCGAAAATGGCGTTGAATGTCATAAGAAACAGAAGTGCGGCATTACTGACCTTTGTTGAAAATTATCGGAAATTGTCGCGGTTAGCTAAACCGCAATTTAATTGGATCAGAATTGGAGATTTATTCGTGGATTTATATAAATTGTATTCCAATTCATTTATAAAGTATGAAATAGAGAATACGGATCTGATACTGCGAATGGATCGTAATCAAATAATGCAGGTTCTTATAAACATTTTGAAGAATGCTATTGAGGCTTGTGGTGAGGATCCAGCTATTGTTGTTTCTTCAAAAGCAGATTACCCTTCACGCCTTTTTTTCATTTCCATTTCCGATAATGGTTCAGGTATTAAACCTGATGCGAGGGAGAAAATATTTGTGCCTTTCTATACGACAAAACCTGAAGGGTCAGGGATAGGATTGAGTATATCGTGCCAGATAGTCAATATGCATGGAGGAGAGTTGAGGTTCGATTCATCTGACAAAGGTACCGTCTTTACAATCGTCTTGCCCTGTATATACCGTGAATAAATTATATCCCTTACCTAAGCAAGGTTTAATCCTAAACAGACTAATAAAAAGATATGAAGAACTTCATACCCAGAGCCTTGATTGGGTTGCCGAAGACATTAGTGAAACACTTCTAAATTGGGATGCGGAACAGGGTCAGGACTTTTCTAATTGATCTTTGGTTTTGATGCCTATGATTTTGATAATTACTATTTTGTCAGTGTCAGAAGGATTCTGAAGAGCAACCCCGATCTTGAAGCGGGCGTCTTTTTCAACATTCATTTTCACCGGCATTCCGGGTGTGAGATATGTAGTTTCGTCGTAGGCGTTTTCCTGCCGGACAAATACAGGTTTTAATTTTACCTCCGTATCTTCAGCTATTTCGGACAATATTGTAATTGTACTACCTGTTGGAGAAAATTCTTCGGTTGAAAAGACAATAGGTGCTGTGCTACCCGCAGGGATTGTAATTTTTATAGTTCCTGTGCCGTAGTCACCACATGATGAAAACACACAGACGCAAATCAACACAAAAATGAGAGCAAAATATTTGATAGTTTTTTCTACCTGTAACATTATCCTGTAAAACTAACTTTTGGAGCAGTTGAGTTGTGCACGGAGACGATCGGTGAACTGATAATTCTTTAGACCCCAACGCGGGGAAATGAGGAGAGAGTCAGGTGACTGAGAAACAAACCGCTCGATGGCGATATCGGCTCTCAGTCGACGAACTATCCGGCAACAAAGACTAATGTATTCGTCTGCATCCCAATGGCGGGTGTCGTAAAGACCTACTTCTACATCAGCAGCCATGCGGGTACCGCGGATGAGCTGTAGCTGATGAAATTTCACGGAATCGACCGGCAGTTCATTGATCTTGTCTACGGTGGCGAGTATCATGTCGTCGGTTTCACCGGGCAATCCATTTATCAGATGCAACCCGGTGAGCAATCCGGCATCGGCTGTACGCTTGACGGCATCAGCTGTATCATCCCATGTATGACACCGGTTGACAAGCCGGAGAGTGGCATCGTGTGATGATTCAGCCCCATATTCCACCATTACAAACACACCGTCACGATGAATACGTGACAACTCCCGAAGGAGGTTGTCGGGCATACAGTCGGGGCGTGTACCGATAATAATGCCGTCCACGCCGGGAGTATCCAATGCCTCACCGTACAAGTCGAGAAGATGTGAAACAGTGTTGTGAGTGCTTGTATAAGCTTGGAAATATGCCAGATAACGCATGTCGGGATACTTACGCGCAAAAAAACGTTTCCCTTCCTCCAACTGTTCTTTTACTGATAATGACGGAGAGCAATAAGCCGGATTAAAGGATTGATTGTTGCAGTAAGTACACCCTCCGTAACCTACAGTGCCGTCGCGGTTCGGACAGGTAAAACCCGCATTGACTGCAAGTTTTTGCATCTTGCAGTTGAAATGATCGGCAAGCAGATCTGAAAAATCGCGGTAAGGCTTCATTATTTATATGGTTCGGATGCACGACGCATAAGCCACGCATCCATTATTGTCATCGCCGCCATTGCCCGCACTACAGGAACTGCACGTGGTACAATACATATGTCGTGACGTCCGGGCGCTTTGTATTCAACTTCCATTCGGTCGCGGGTAACCGAGTGCTGGGTGTGCATAATAGTGGCAATAGGTTTGAATGCGACTCTGAGGGTTATCTCCGCTCCGTTTGATATGCCTCCCTGGATTCCTCCGGAATTATTCGTCAGAGTAATTATGTCGCCGTTTTCATCAATTCCAAAGGGGTCGTTACTTTCAAGTCCGCACATACCGGCACTTTCGAATCCTGTTCCGTAGTCAAACCCTTTTGCACCGGGAATGCTCATCATTGCGGCGGAAAGCTTAGCCTGAAGTTTGTCGTACAGTGGCTCACCCAAACCAACCGGAACACCACTTATTGAGCACCGGACAATACCTCCGACCGAATCACCGGCAGCGCGTAACCGAGCAGTGAGTTCATCGAGTTTAGCTTCTTCTTCGGGTAGCTTCAAAGGACCGATCCTGTCAGCCCATGCTTTTACTGTAATTCCTTGCAGAGTAAGGAACTGTTCGGCGACAGCTCCGCCAACTACACGACATGCTGTCTCGCGGGCGGAAGCACGCCCTCCACCTCGGTGATCGCGATGATGATACTTCATGTCATAAGTATAATCGGCGTGCGACGGGCGGTAAATGTCGCGTAGCAAGTCGTAGTCGGATGAACGTGCATTGGTATTTTCAATTATGAATCCGACAGGTGTGCCGGTGGTAGTACCTTCGAAAATACCTGAAAGTATCTTTACCTGGTCAGGTTCCCGCCGGGTAGTAGCAAGTCCGCCTTTGCCGGGACGGCGCTCATCAAGGGCGCGCTGGATGGCGTCAATGTCAAGTTGCCAGCCTGCCGGAACTCCATCAATGATACCTCCTATGGCGGGACCGTGTGATTCGCCAAACGTGGTTAAGGTATATATTTTGCCGAAAGTGTTTCCCATATCATTCAGTTTCGTTGGTAAGATCGTGTACGGTTGCCCCTACATAATCTATCAGTTCCGCTGGTGCGATCTGCAATTGTAATCCCCGTTGTCCGGCACTCACATATATCTTGTCGAAGTCCAGAGCAGTAGAATGAAAAAAAGTAGGGAAGGGCTTTTTCATACCGATAGGCGAACAACCACCGCGGATATATCCGGTAATTGTAAGCAGATCTTTCATATGAATGAGCTCTGCTTTTTTATCTCCGGCTGCTTTGGCTGCCTTTTTCAGATCAATTTCTTTATCACCCGGCACAACGCATACAAAATAACCGGTACGATCGCCATGAAGTACAATGGTTTTGAATACACTGCGGATATCTTCGCCAAGTTCTGCCGCCACATGGTCGGCAGCAAGATTATTTTCATCGACCGTGTATGGGATGAGTTGATAAGCGATTCCTGCCTTATCAAGAAGTCTTGCCGCATTGGTCTTCTGTATTTTTGCCATAGAGTGAAGAAAGAAATGAGTGGTAAAACAAAAAGCCGGATGGTCAATTACGACCATCCGGCTTAGTCTGCGTAGCGGGACCGAGAATTGAACTCGGGACCTCCGGGTTATGAATCCGACGCTCTAACCAACTGAGCTATCCCGCCGTTTTGCGAGTGCAAAGTTAAAGGCTTTTTTCGAATTGACCAAATTTTTAGCAGATTTTTTTGAAAAAATCTGCGGGGAACATTGAAACGTGGTCGGTGAGGACACGCTATGCAGTCTGTGCTGATCCCATACGATATAGATTTTCCGTTGTAAAAAACAATTCCTCCAAAAGTCATTTGACTTTTGGAGGAATTAGTTCTAAAAGGATTTAGAGTGCGGAAACTTCAGTATCAATCGGCGATAACCTCGAATTCAGCACCGGAAGCATAATCGCTACCATTCTGCGAATTCAGCGTCATGAAGCGTACGAATCTACCGGCTACGGGCTTATCGAAAGTGACATTCTTCTGAGCCGAGCCTTTGTCGAAAGTACCTTTCGCAACGGGTTCGCCCCAATTCTGACCATCAGTACTTACATATATCTCGTAGTCCTTCACGTTGCCGTTATTGCTGCCGTCCTGACGTGGCAGGTAAGATACACCTTTGATATTCTTAACTTCACCTGCATCGAAATCAACCCAGTGAGGATATGTGGCAACAGTCACCGAATACATAGTGTGCCACAGAGTGGACGGATCACCATCGGTGAGATTTGAGGCTTCACCGTAGTCGGGTTCCTGACTGCTTGCAAAGATAGCTTCCGTACGGACTGCCTCCATTTTCGGGAATGAAGCGGTAGCTGAAATGTTACCACTGTTTTTACCGGTAGTATCTTCTATCCACGCTTTTACAGTCGATTCGCTTCTGAGTTCAAACGGACCCTCGTAAACGGTAGGTTTCTTTGCACCGTCGACGGTGAACAGAACACGCGATGTCGAATCCGGAACATTGATAGTAACCATACCTGCACGGTCACGACTTATTCCTAACGGTTTCGCTCCTTTGGGACGTACCGAAGCGAGAGTCTGCAGCTGTTTTTCAGTAGCCGGACGGATTATGAACGTGAACCGGTGATCGGTTGCTTTCACACGGTCAGGTTCAAGCGGACCACCCTGCCCGCAGCTCGCGCCGCCAAGTCCGGTCACCCCGAGATCGAGGTGCAATACTGTTGATTTGCTTTCCGGCAACTTGTAGGGATGGTCGGCAGAGAACAGCTGCATTTCGGTGTACGGTGAGGCTGTAACCGACATCAGGTCAGGTGCGATGAAAATCGCTCCACGATTACCGTCGGTAAGAGCAGCCCAGCGCACTTCTTCACGGTTTCCGTTGCTCTGCGGACGAGTGTAATCGGTCATCATTTCTGAAACCTTGGCGCTGTAACGTCCAATGAACTGACCCGTCTTGCGGTCGTTATAGTTCTCTTCGGGACCACGACCGTAATAAGTGAATTCACCCAATGATTGCGGTACTTCGAGAGTATAACCGAGTCGGGGTAGTATCACTGACGGATTATTGGAATCGATAATGGCATTTAATTCGATAGAACCGTCAGGATAGATGGTCCATATCTGATTGGTCATGAGTTTGAAATCATTCGGACCAAACGCATGTGACTCGCTTTCATCGATAGTATATGTACCGCGGGAATTGCCGTTTCCACCAATCATGCGTCCTCCTCTCGGAGCCTGTGAAACCACCGAGAAAGAAAGTACCTGATTTCCGTTGGCATCAATAAATGAGTCGAATGATGTAACGCTGTGCTGGAGGTTGTACAGACCGTTGGCAAACCATTGACCTGCAACCCATGTATCGTTGTTAAGATATGCACGGAACGCGTCGAGAGTAGGACCGTGTCCGGGAACGATGACATCCATACCGCCGTAGTTGAGTGACGACAGTGTTCCGGTCTTAAGATCAAATACGGCTTTGAAATTGTCGCCGGCAATGGTGTATGCGTCATCGACAGCTACGGTAGTTACCTTGCCGCCCTTTGCCGAACACTTCATGCAATGCAGCCCCGTTGCACCCTTAACCGGCAGCTGTTCTGCCATCTGTACATATCCTTTTTCAGCCCAGGGTTTATCCTCGGCGAGGCGGAATTCAACTGTCACGAAATATTCGGCAGCAGAATCAAGTTTCTCGTAATTGTAAGGGATGGTGAAATTGAGTTTCTGACGGGGACCAACTGCCATGCGTGGACCGATAAGGGCATCGCCTCCTTCAACCTCAACGCCATTACGCATGAGTTTCCAGCCGATAGTATAGTCTTCGAGAGGTACGAAATAATTTTTGTTGAATATTTCGATCTGTCCTTTGGTCATATCTACCGGTGTGACAGCAACATTCTGATAAACCTTTTTGACTTCATAATACTGAGGTTTCGGTTCCATGTCACCGAATACGATTCCGTTCATCACAAACTGACCGTCGGAGGGATTGTCACCGAAGTCACCACCGAAAGCAAGGTAGCGGTCGCCGGTCAGAGGATCATAATTGTAAAGCGACTGATCGATCCAGTCCCAGATGGCGCCTCCCATAAAGTAATTGGTGCTTTCCATTGCATCCCAGTAGTCCACTAAGTTACCTACTGCATTACCCATTGAGTGAGCATACTCTGAAATATGGAACGGATATTTTATATTAGTCTGACCTTTTACAGCTTCACGTACCCAATTAATCGACGGATACTGATTTGAACCCATGTCAACGATGTCGTTATTTCGTTCATACTGAACAGGACGCGAACTGTCAAATTCCTTGATCGCGTTGTATGATGCAACAAAATTTTCACCGGGACCTGCCTCGTTGCCGAGCGACCATATGACTACCGAAGGACTGTTGACTGTAGAGTGAACGAGTTCCATGTCGCGGGCAATGTGAGCAGCCTTGAATTCGGGAACGTGTGAAAGTGAAGCTTTTCCGTAATAATATTCATGCGACTCGATATTAGCCTCGTCCTCAAGATAGATACCATATTTATCGCAGAGGTAGTACCAGTAAGGAGCATCGGGATAGTGAGAATTGCGCACATGATTGATATTAGCGCGTTTCATCATCATAACTTCCTGTTCCATCCAGTCGCGGTCGATGGCATGACCTTTCGAGGGGCTTGTTTCATGACGGTTTACACCTTTGAGTTTCACGGGCTGACCGTTCACATAAAAGTATCGTCCGGCTAATCCGAATTCATCCTCTTCAGCAGGAGTATCGCGGATTTCAACCTTACGGAACCCGACATAAGTTGAAACGGTTTCGATAACCTTACCTTTGGCATCTTTCAGCTGACCCACGAGAGTATATCTCCAGGGTTGCTCAGCACTCCATTTCCGAGGATCAGTTATCTTCAGCAAAGTTGAAACTTCAGTTTCAGCGCCACGTGTCACAGTAACCGGAGTTGAAACCGCACCTACACCCTGAACCGGTTCGTTTTCATCGCTATAAAGACGGTTGGCATAGAGAGTGTAGTCCATGCTGACATTTTTCATGTCCTTTTTCCCGAGATTGCGGAGAGTAGCGGTGATAGCAAGCTCTCCGTCGGTATAGTCGTTGGTGAGATCAGGGATGACGACAAGATCACGTACCTGCATCGACGGGGTTGAGTAGAGGGATACCGAGCGGAAAATACCGGGCAGGCGGAACATGTCCTGAGACTCAAGGAATGAGCCGTCGCTGTTACGATACACTTCCACAGCGACAACATTCTCACCTTTCTTATTGAGGTACGGAGTTATGTTAAACCTTGCGGCGTTACGCGAATTCTTACTGAATCCAACATACTTGCCGTTTATCCACAGATAGAAAAATGAGTCCACACCGTCGAAATTGATGTAAACCTCACGGTCTTTCCAATTTTCCGGTATTTCGAAATTGCGGCGGTAGGCACCTACTTCATTGCGGAAATTGAATGTAGTCCAGTCTTCCGGAGGAGTGCGCATAACGCCACCGCGCCAATCGTCAACTTTGACCTGATGCCAGAATATAACTTTCTGGTTCACATATATCGGTTTACCGTACGCCTGAGATCCATCAGGACGGAGACCGTATATATTCCAGTTGGACGGCACCTCGATATTATCCCATGAGGATGTATCAAAAGAAGGTTCATAGAATTTTACTGGACGAATAGATGGCTCGTTTACCCAGCAAAATTTCCACGTGCCGTCAAGCGGCTGCCAGTACTCACTGTACTCAGGAAGTACCTTTCGTGCATTCTCCACCGTAGCAAACGGATAGAAAGTGGCACGGGGAAGTTCCTTGTTGTAGGCAAGTGAATCCGGTGATTGCCATTCATGCCCTCCCGGAGCAGAATCATTGCCGTAATAGAATCCTTCGAGCATCTGAGCATCAGCTGAAAAGAAACTTACAGCTGCAAGAAGACCCGTACAGATACAAGTTTTGTTCATGATAGTGATATTATAATTTAGGTATATTCTTGAGCTACAAAGTTACGAATAATCATTTAACTTATGACGCTAAAAAAAAGCTTTTTAAAAAATTAGTCTGCAATTTGTGCCTTTTCGAAATAGTTGATGTAACTTTGGGATATGAAATTGAGGATTCTAATTGTTATTTTGTTTCACTCGGCATTCCTGCTGTGTTACAGTCAGCATGAAACAGTGGATTCATTGGTCATTTCTGCCGGTGTCGACAGTGTCGCCACGAAACCGATTCTTGATATGCCCGATTCAACTGCTATCATCGAATATCAGTCGCAACTCTACCGATACGGACTTTTACAGGATATTTTCACCCGGAATACTGATTCACACCGGAAAGACTTACATGTTCCTGAACTATATTATATACCCGGACAAGCAAGTTTATTCAATTGGAATAATGGAGAAATCATAGCTTCAGGAGGTAGTGTTTACTATCCGGGGTTGCTGAAAATCGATAGTGGTTCATTAGGATTATATCAGTCATTTGGAAATACCACTCTCTATTTAGGCGCCACTGTCAACAAATACGGCTGGTTTAAAGGGGTGAATACTCAGTATGGTGTAAACGGTAGACTGTGTTATCAGTTTTCACCGCGTGTATCTGCAACCCTTTTCGGAACATATTACTTTGGAGGAGCTCCTCTGATGGCAAATGGTATGCCCATGCCATTATCGATGGCTGGTTACTACGGGTACAATAAATTCGGCGGATATGTCGATTGTGTGATTAATGAACATTTTGGCGTGCAGGTCGGCGGTCAGGTCGTTCAGCACACATATAGCAACCGTTATGAAGCGGAGCCGATTGCAACACCATATGTCAAGATAGGGCGTAAGAAAAAAATAGGTATCGGGTTGCCGGTCGGGCAGATACTGAACCACTACTTGAAGAGATAGGATATCGGCGGGTTGTAGGAATGAGGAATAATTATTAAGTTTGCACCATGATCAATGAGAATATATCTGAGCGCATTGCACGGTTGCGTGCGTTAATCAATGAATATAACCGTCAGTATTATGTGGATAATGCTCCGACCATAGGCGATCAGGAATTTGATTCGCTGATGCGGGAACTGGAACAGCTCGAACGTGACTTTCCGGAGTTTGACGATCCACATTCTCCCACACATAGGGTAGGATCGGATATTACTGAAGGATTCCGACAGGAGATGCACGTTCACCCTATGCTTTCTCTTGCAAATACCTATTCCATAGATGAAGTGGATGAATATGTGCGCAGATGCAGGGAATCACTGATGGGTGAAAAAATCACTTTCGTCGGAGAAATGAAATTCGACGGAACATCTATTTCGCTTATTTATGAGCATGGACGTCTGATAAGGGCAGTGACACGTGGCGACGGTGAAAAAGGAGATGTCGTTACGGATAATGTGCGGACAATCCGCAGTATTCCTCTAAAACTTTCAGGTGACGGATGGCCGGAACTGTTTGAGATAAGAGGTGAGATTGTGTTGCCTTGGCGAGAGTTCGATCGTCTCAATGCTGAGCGTATAGCCTCCGGTGAACAACCGTTTGCAAATCCACGGAATGCCGCTTCGGGTACACTCAAACTACAGAGTCCGGCAGAGGTAGCCCGCCGTGGTCTGGACGCTTATTTTTATTATCTGCTCGGCGAGAATTTGCCGGCTGATAACCATTACGATAATATGATGGCTGTCAGAAGCTGGGGATTCAAGGTGTCGGATGCTATGACCCTACTTCATGATATAGCCGAAGTTGACCGGTATATAACCTATTGGGATACAGCGCGCCGCAATCTTCCGGTTGCAACGGATGGACTGGTTTTTAAAGTCAATTCCTTAAGGCAGCAACTGAATCTGGGATATACGGCAAAGTCGCCGAGATGGGCTATAGCATATAAATTTGCAGCTGAGCGGGCTTTGACACGTCTGAGATTCGTATCGTTTGAGACCGGAAGGATGGGTGTTGTGACACCTGTGGCTAATCTTGAGCCGGTACTGCTTTCAGGAACAGTGGTTAAACGTGCTTCGTTACATAATGCCGACATAATCAGTCAGCTTGATATTCATCAGGACGATATGGTGTATGTTGAAAAAGGTGGAGAGATTATTCCCAAAATCACTGGTGTAGATGTCTCGGCACGTCAACCGGGTGCTTTCCCCGTGGAGTTTGTGAAAGACTGTCCGTCCTGCGGAACCCCGCTTGTACGTGTCGAAGGCGAGGCATCTTGGATATGTCCTAACCGTCTCGGGTGTCGACCTCAGATATGCGGTAGAATAGAACATTTTGCATCGCGCCGCATGATGGATATTGACGGAATAGGGGAGGAAACAGCAGCTGTCCTGTATGATTCCGGACTCGTTCGCGATCCTGCCGATCTGTATGACCTTACGGCAGAGAAGCTGATAGTGCTTGACCGTTTCGCCGATAGAAGTGCTGAACGGATTCTTGCCGGACTTGAAGCCTCAAAATCGGTTGGTTTTGAACGCGTATTGTATGCTCTTTCCATTCCGTATGTGGGTGAAACAGTGTCCAAAAAACTTGCACGTGCTTTCGGAAACATCGATTCGCTGATGTCGGCGACTCCCGAGGAGCTCGTAGCCGTCGACGATATAGGTCCGAGGATAGCTGACAGCGTCACGTCTTTCTTCGCCGATGATCGAAACCGGATAATCGTTGAACGTTTGCGTAAAGCCGGATTGCAAATGTCGATGCCTGTTTCTGAAACAGATGAAACAAGTGACAGACTTGCCGGGAAAACAATTGTTATAAGCGGTACCTTTACTCATAATTCGCGTGACCGTTATAAGGAAATAATCGAACAGAACGGTGGTCGTAACAGTGGTTCCATTTCGAAAAAGACTTCATTTATTCTTGCCGGTGAGAATATGGGACCCGCAAAACTGGAAAAAGCATCGTCACTCGGAATACCGGTGATTTCGGAAGATGAATTTCTGGCAATGCTTGAATAAAAGACTAACCTAAATAAAACTCAACTCATAATAACTATGGTATCTGTAGACGGTCTTACTGTCGAATTCGGAGGAACCACTCTTTTTAAGGATGTCTCTTTTGTAATCAATCCCAAGGACCGCATAGCGCTGATGGGGAAAAATGGAGCGGGTAAGAGTACGTTGCTAAAAATCCTCGCCGGTGTGCGTACCCCGACCCGGGGCGCTGTATCGGTACCGAAAGACTGTACGGTATGTTATCTTCCACAACACATGATGACCGAAGACGGGCGGACCGTTTTTGAGGAAGCATCGCTCGCTTTCGCGCATCTGAAGGAGATGGAGGCTGAGATTGAAGCTCTTAATAACGAACTCGCAACCCGCACTGATTATGAAGACGCATCATATATGGCTCTGATTGAAAAAGTGGCGGATATGAGTGAGAAATTCTACGCTATCGATATGACCCATTTTGAAGAAGATGTGGAGAAAGCCTTGCTCGGTCTGGGATTCGAGCGCTCGGATTTCACTCGTCCCACTTCGGAGTTTTCAGGTGGCTGGCGAATGCGTATCGAACTTGCCAAGCTACTTTTGCAGAAACCGGATGTACTGCTTCTCGACGAACCTACGAATCACCTCGATATTGAATCGATAGGATGGCTCGAAGATTTTATCATGGAAAGTCCTATGGCGGTGGTCGTTATAAGCCACGACCGACGCTTTATCGATACCATTACCACACGTACCATCGAAGTGACGCTCGGACGGATATATGACTATAAGGCGCGTTACAGTCACTATCTGGAACTTCGAAAGGAACGCCGCCAGCAACAGCAGAAACAATACGACGACCAACAAAAGCAGATTGCCGAGGCAAAGGAATTCATTGAGCGCTTTAAAGGCACATATTCAAAGACCTATCAGGTGCAGAGCAAAGTGAAGTGGCTTGAAAAGCTTGAGATCGTGGAAGTGGACGAGGAGGATACTTCGGCTCTGCGCTTACGTTTCCCTTCATGTCCGCGGAGTGGCAGTTATCCGGTGATAGCCGAAGGTGTCGGCAAGAGTTATGACGGAAAACCGGTCTTTTCCAATGCTTCGTTTACCATTGAACGCGGAGATAAAGTGGCTTTTGCCGGACGTAACGGTGAGGGTAAATCAACTATGGTAAAAGCAATCATGCGTGAAATAGAGCATGAAGGTAGCCTGGTGCTCGGACACAATGTCAAGATCGGCTATTTTGCGCAGAACAGCGCGTCATTGCTTGATGAAGACCTTACAGTATTTCAGACAATAGATGACATCGCTGTGGGTGATGCACGTCTGAAAATTCGTGATCTCCTTGGCGCATTCATGTTTGGCGGTGAAGAAAATCAGAAAAAAGTGAAGGTGCTTTCAGGCGGCGAGAGGGTTCGTCTCTGTATGATAAAATTGCTTCTTGAGCCTATCAATCTACTAATTCTGGACGAGCCTACAAATCATCTTGATTTAAAGACAAAGGATATACTCAAGCAGGCTCTGTTGGATTTTGACGGTACTCTGATTGTGGTAAGTCACGACCGTGATTTTCTGGACGGACTTGTAAGCAAAGTATATGAATTTGGCGGAGGAAGAGTGCGTGAGCATCTGTGTGGAATCAACGAATTTCTTGAAAAAAAACGTGCTGAAGAAAGCGCTGTTTCATGAATAGAGAAATTAATTATTCGGTTTTTTGTATTTGTGTAAAATTTGACTAATTTTGCCGTAAAATTTACCAACTTAATTCAAGCGTATGAAAAAATTCAAGGTTATTATTGTAGCTGTTATGGCTGTAATTTCTCTTGCATCCTCACAGACAGCAAATGCTCAGTTTTTCAAATGGGGTCCTCGTGTAGGTGTTAACATAAACAAGCTTTCGTTCGATAAGGAAGCATTTACTGACTCGGATAACCGTGCAGGGTTCACCGGCGGTCTGATGATGGAATTAACAGTCCCGGTAATAGGTGTAGGTGTTGATGTTTCGGCAATGTATGTTCACAGAACCGCTCAGTGGAAAGAAGAAAATACCGTAATCAAGAAGGGTCGCGACTACGTGGATATTCCTGTAAACCTGAAGTGGAAAATCAACATTCCTGTTGTTAATAACATTATCCGCCCGTATATTGCGACAGGTCCCAGCTTCGCTATCCTCACCTCAAAAGCAGCGATGAATGAATTCCTCGAAAGCAAGAAATGCAATGTATCCTGGAATGTAGGTGCAGGTGTGGAACTTATCAAACATCTTCAGATTGGCGCTTCTTACGGTTTTGGTTTGGGTAAGGCTGTAACCGGTCTGCTTCCCAATGCTCTTCCAACAGGTGGAACCGATTACAAGATTGAAGGGAAGAACAAATACTGGACCGTAACTGCCGCTTGGCTCTTCTGAGATTAAACAGAAAAATAGTAATAAAACCGTCCGGTAGTCCGTTAGAAATAACAGGATGACCGGACGGTTTTCTTTCAATCAATTAAAAATCATACCATAATGAACAATATCCGTATCACACTCGCCGGATTAAGTGTGCTGCTTTATGCAACTGCCTCGGCTGCTGCTCCTGACGGAGGTATCACTCCGAGGATGTTTGAAGATATTAAATCTTCATACAAAGGCACTGCCACCGACCGCGCCATTTATAATGCTATTTCCAATAACGAAATAAACTCACTTGCTGTAAATACAGCATCAAAACGTTCGCTCGACAATCACTTTTCCCACCGGGTTCCGTCAAAGGGTATAACTAATCAGAAAAAATCAGGTCGTTGCTGGCTTTTCACGGGTTTGAATGTGCTGCGTGCCCAAATGATGGCAGAGCATAACCTTCCGGAATTGAAGCTGTCGCAAAACTATAATTTCTTTTTTGATCAGCTTGAAAAGTCGAATCTCTTTCTACAGGGAGTGATTGATAATGCAGGTGATCCGATGGATTCCAAGATGAATGACTGGTTATTCCATAATCCGTTAAGTGACGGAGGCCAGTTTACCGGTCTTTCGGACATCATTACTAAATATGGTATCGTCCCGGCAGAAGTTATGCCGGAAACTAATTCAGCCGAGAATACTTCCACCATGCGCTCTTTAATAGCTCTCAAACTCCGTGAGTTCGGGCTTGAACTGCGTGACATGGTTGTAAAAAAGCGTTCTTCAAAAGATATCCAAGATCGCAAAGTTCAGATGCTTGGTGATGTGTACCGAATGCTTGCTTTGAATCTGGGTGAACCTCCTGTGGAATTCGAGTGGACTCGGCGTGACACTGAAGGCAATGTAGTTGATACACGTACCTATACTCCCAAAAGTTTTTATGCGGAATATGCCGGTAACGATCTGCGAAACAATTATGTAATGCTGATGAATGACCCGTCGCGCGAATATTGGAAACTTTATGAAATAGACTTCGACCGTCACGCTTATGACGGACAAAACTGGACCTATGTTAATCTTCCGATGGAAGAGATCAAGAAGATTGCTATTGCTTCTATCAAAGATTCGACTGCTATGTACTTCTCATGCGACGTGGGTAAATATTTTGACCGGGAGCGAGGATTGCTTGATGTCGATGCCTACGATTATGAATCATTGTTCGGGGTGACATTCGGTATGGATAAGGCACAGAGAATTGCTACCGGAGCGAGTGCGTCCAGTCATGCAATGACTCTTGTAGCTGTCGATCTTGACGAAAACGATCAACCTAAAAAGTGGCTCGTAGAAAACAGCTGGGGCAATGGCGCAAACGATGGTCATCTTATTATCACTGATCCCTGGATGGACGAATACATGTTCCGTCTTGTCGTAGAGAAAAAATTTGTTCCTGAAAAAGTTTTGGATGTACTAAAGCAGAAACCTCAGCTTCTTCCTGCATGGGATCCGTTATTTACACCTGACGAATGAATAAAGAAGAATTTAAGAAACTTCTTGCCGGACGTGTACTGATACTCGACGGTTCAATGGGAGTTATGATTCAGCGGTTGGAACTTTCAGAATCCATTTTCCGTGGCGAACGCTTCCGCAACCATCCGACAGACTTGTCCGGCAATAATGATATATTAGTACTTACATCACCGGATACGATTCGGCATATTCACCGTGCCTATCTTGAATCCGGCGCTGATATAATAGAAACCAACACTTTCAACGCCACAACTCTGTCGCAGGCAGCATACGGGACAGAATCAGTGGTGGATGAAATTAATTTAGCCGGTGCAAGGCTTGCCCGGGAGGAGGCTGACCGAATTATGCGTGAAGACCCGTCGCGTCCGCGTTTTGTCGCGGGTTCGATCGGTCCCACCGGCTACTCTGCATCGTTTTCGCCGGATGTAAATGATCCGGCAGCGAGATCAATATCATTCGATGACTTGAGTGATGTGTTCATGCGCCAGGCAGCTTCACTCATTGATGGGGGTGTGGATATGATTCTTATCGAAACCATATTCGATGCCCTCAATGCCAAAGCGGCTGCCGATGGTGTACGCCGTGCAATGTCAAGTCGCGGAGTTGACTTGCCTGTTTTGTTGTCAATGACGGTTTCCGATACATCCGGTCGTCTCCTTTCAGGACACACCCCGGAGGCATTCGCCAGTATAATGAGTTATACTGTGCCCGATGCTGTGGGTTTCAATTGCTCGGCGGGTCCATCTCATCTGTTGCCTTATCTTCGTCGATTTGCAGCTACGTCGCCGTTCCCTGTGATATTCTATCCGAATGCCGGATTGCCGGATGCGCTTGGAGGTTATCCAGAATCAGCTACCACTTTTTCATCAACGATGAAGGAGGTTCTGGATGACGGGCTTGTGAATATAGTCGGCGGTTGTTGTGGCACTTCCCCGGAGCATATTGCAATGATTGCCGGTGAAGTAAATTCAGCTCAACCTCATGAACTACCTTCCGGAAAGGATATGCCGTGGATTGCGGGTATTGACGGAATGCGGGATGATGCAGGTTTTATCAATGTCGGAGAGCGGTGTAATGTAGCCGGGAGCCGGAAGTTCCTTCGCCTCATAAAAGAAAAAAATTATGATGAGGCAGTTGCGATAGCTCGTAAACAGGTTGCCGACGGTGCGCTCGTACTTGATATTAACCTTGATGACGGATTGCTTGACACGCAGTTGGAAATGGAACATTTTCTACGTCTTCTGAGTGCCGAGCCGGAAGTGTCAAAATTGCCGTGGATGATTGACTCATCCGATTTCAATGTATTGGTACGTGCATTGAAAAACATATCCGGAAAACCGATCGTCAATTCAATATCGCTTAAGCATGGTGAGGAGGAGTTTCTTGCACAGGCAAAGGTGATCCGCGATTTTGGAGCGGCAGTAGTTGTAATGGCATTTGATGAAGAAGGACAGGCAACTTCATTCGAACATAAGATACGCATCTGTGAGCGTGCTTACAGGCTTCTTACAGGTATAGGTTTTGAACCACGCGACATAATATTCGACCCGAATGTATTGACCATCGCTACAGGAATGCCCGAACATGACAGTTATGCACTTGATTTTATTAGGGCGGTGCAATGGATAAATGAAAATCTGCCGGGGGTAAAGACAAGTGGGGGAATCAGCAATCTGTCCTTCGCCTTCAGGGGCAACAATTATTTGCGCCAGGCAATGCATGCGGTATTTTTGTATCATGCTGTTAAAGCCGGTTTGTCGATGGGTATCGTTGATCCTGCCACGAAAGTTCGTTATGACGATATTCCCTCCGAACTGCTGGAACTTATTGAAGATGCCATTCTGTACAGACGTCCGGATGCTTCCGACCGTTTGATTGAATCTGCCGCACGTTTCAGGCAGGAAGTCATGACGGATGTTAAGAGCGCCTCACCTGTCAATATGACTCCGGACGAGAGACTTGCACATGATCTGAAGTCGGGAGATGATACTACCTTAAACGCTGATATTGACGATGCTGTTGCTATTCACGGTGCTGCCTCGGCAGTAGTAGAAGGTCCTCTCATGAAGGCTATGGAAGAGGTGGGAACACTTTTCGGAGCCGGTAAGATGTTTTTGCCTCAGGTTGTGAAAAGTGCCAGAGTAATGCATCGTGCTGTGGAATATCTTCGGCCGCTTCTTGAAAAAGGGCGTGTTGAAGGAGCATCGAAAGGAAAGTATATCCTGGCTACTGTAAAAGGAGATGTGCATGACATAGGCAAGAACATCGTAGGCGTTGTGCTCAGATGCAATAATTTTGATGTAATTGATCTGGGTGTACAGGTCGAAGCCAAGACAATTGTTGAAACTGCTTTGAGGGAAAAACCCGATTTTATAGGACTCAGCGGTCTTATTTCGCCGTCTTTACGTGAGATGGTTTCTGTTGCCGAGGAATTGAGACGTGCAGGTGTGCATGTGCCGCTTTTCGTTGGTGGCGCCGCAACCTCTGCGTTACACACCGCACTTCACATAGCTCCTGCATATGACGGTCCAGTGGTACACGTGCAGGATGCCTCGCAGAATCCCGTGATTGCGTCACGTTTTCTGAGAGATCCCGAAGCTGAGACGGAGACATTCAAAGAACTAAACAGGCATCTTGCAGAAAATGATAATAAACAGGGTTGCAGTTGTTGTGTAAGACGGAAGCCACTGTCGGTTGACTGGGATTCGGAGAAACTCTTTGTTCCTGCTAATGATCGTCTGGACGATGACAATATTTCTGTAACGGATGTCATTCCTTATATTAATTGGAAATACTTCTATAATTGCTGGCGTGTTAACTCCGAACAGGAAGTAGCCATGCAGTTGCGCAACGATGCCGATGCTGTTCTGGATGAACTTTGTCGTGCGGGAGCTACATTGCGTTGTCGCGTTCGTATTTATCCGGCATACTCTGATGGAGAGTCCATTAATATCGACCGACGTATCGTCATTCCCGCTCCACGGCAACACGCTGCTCATACACGTGAGGTATGTCTGTCGCTTGCCGATTTCATAGCTCCAAAAGGTTATAATGACCATATCGGATGTTTTATGATCACTATCGGTGAGGAGATCCGCAAGCGTATTGAGTTTACGAGAGAAGAGGGTGATGATTACCGTCTGCTGTTAATACAGTCTCTTGCCGATCGGCTTGTGGAGGCAGCGTCGGAGTTGATTCACAGGCGCGTAAGGACTGAGGTATGGAAATATGCTCCAGATGAACCACTGGATATGGATATGATACGCCGTGCTCGGTATCAAGGTATTCGTCCAGCCGTAGGTTATCCGTCATTACCGGATCAGATGCTTATGCACAAACTGGCAGAACTTCTCGATTACCGGTCGATGGGAGTTGAAATTACCTCAAACGGCGCATTATCGCCTTCCGCAACGGTCGCAGGATTTTATTTTGCGTCTCCGCATTCCAGATATTTTACATTGTAAATAACGAGCAGGTCATGAACATTGAAACAACCGCTGACGGTTCAGTCACTCTTTACCGTGATGATATGGATGAGCATTACCATTCAGTAAAAGGTGCACTGGCGGAAAGCCTTCATGTTTACATCGGATTCGGATGGAATGAATATGCAAGCCGCCATGAATCCGTACGGGTTTTCGAAGTAGGGTTCGGCACCGGACTCAATGCTGCATTGACATCGGTTGAAGCATTTAAGACATATATTCCTACCACATATTTCAGCGTTGAACTTTATCCGGTGGCAGTTGAGCTGACTGAAAAACTTGCAACACGACAGATGCCGGAATATCTGGAGGATTATGTGTCAGTCAATCGGGCGGAATGGAATAAATCAGAAAGGATTAATCCGTATTTTACTCTTGAAAAAATTAATGACGATCTAATAAGTATGGATATTCCATCGAGCATAGATGTGGTTTATTTTGATGCCTTCGCGCCGGAGAAACAGCCCGAAATGTGGACTGAGTCAGTTATCTCAAAAATATATGCGGCAATGACTCCGGGTGGCATCCTTACGACGTATTGTGCAAAGGGTGTGATAAGAAGACTCTTTCAGAAAGTTGGATTTATCATCGAACGTTTGCCCGGACCTCCCGATGGTAAGCGCGAAGTCTTACGTGCCACCAAGCCGTTATAGTGATAAACATAAAGTTTGCATCCTCCGTCTAACCGGAAAGGGGAGTGGATAATAAAAAACGACGGTTGCTTCATTTGAAGCAACCGTCTGCGTTTCTGTCGGGGTGACAGGATTCGAACCTGCGACCACCTGGTCCCAAACCAGGCGCGCTACCGGACTGCGCTACGCCCCGAATAACTTCTCTTGGAAGTTTTACGCTGCAAAATTATAAAGAATTTCCCGAAACTGCAAAATTTTCGCTAAATTTGCATTGAATTAATAACTATGACTCTGATGCGCAATAAGATAAAATTTTTAGGAACTGTTACCGGTACTATTTTAATGATATTGACCGTTTCATGCAGTAAGAAAACAGAAACGGTTCCTGTAGTAGTAGTGACAGAGGAACCTGTAGTTCAGCATGATGATTTAAGGGATGCCGTCGGACAACACGACCGTAAGAAAATTAAGTCAATGGCTGATGAACTTGCCTTGAATGCCGATGATCTTACTCCTGACCAGGCGGTTTCAGTGTTAATGGGATTTTACGACATGCACTTGCAGTATAGTGGCGAACATAAGTATCGTAGCGATATGGAAACCATGCGTAAATTTGTCGATGTGTATGATATTGTTAATTCAAATCATGGCGATAAGTTCAAGAAGGCTCTGAAAGCCACTAAGAATGTATATCCTGATGTGGATTTTGTGGAGGTTTACAAGCAGTTTGCAGAAAAGCTTACCCAATATGACGGCTCGGCTCTCAGCGATCAGACTGTTGTAGCCGAAAGTAAGGATACTTTGAAGGAGGAGGTTCAGGATGAATTGCCTCCGGAACTACGTCCGGCTGAATAACATGTTTTATTGAAGAATCGCTGAGTCGAAATGGTGAGAGGGCTTTTCTTACTCTTATCTCTGATTCTTTTGTTTGGTTGTCGGAAAGCAGAGTCAGGCGATCCATTATCAATATTAGCATTGGCTACGGAAGCTTTGGATAACGGGGATTTTGCATCTGCAATGTCGCTTGCTTCCGACGCTCTTGATAACCTCTCTACGGATGGCATGGAAAGGTCACGGGCTGATGCATTGCTGATAATTGCGAAGACACACTCAGAGGCTGGCAATCACTTAGCTGCCCTGACTTATGCACGCGAGGCATCTGCAACTGCTCCGAATTATGTTTCAGCGCACCGTAAATTGGTCGACTATGCGGTTGAAGCGGGAAACTATGACTTGGCTCTCGTTGAGCTTGACAAGATTGTCCCGGTGGACTCGGTCGCAATTATTCAGTCTCTGCGTCAGTGTATTGTACCATCGTTGGCTTCCGGTAAAAGTAGCCGTGCCATTACAGCACTTAAAACTCTTTTTTCCGACTCCGTCTGGCTTCCGGTCGATCAGCGTGTTATACTCGCTGAATACTATTTAGAACGAAACCGTAAGGATAGTGCCGGGTATGTTATGGATGGAGTAGATGAAGAATTACTTCTGACTCCTGCCGATTTAGAAGCCCTTGCCCGCTATTATTCCGACCGGGGAGAATCAGGTAAAGCATTACAATTGTGGTACCGCCTGTCACAGGTTCAAGATTCAATCCTGAAAGCTGTTTCGGCATCGAGTATATACGGCAATCTTTACAATATGGAGCATCTGCGCCGTCTTGATGAAGAGGAAACGGCACGATCGGCTCATAGGAGAATGTTACTTATTATCGCCATATGTATGGTTACAATGGTGATATTTACAATCGTGCTGCTGTACGTGCGGTCAATCCACAAAAAGCGTTTGCTTGAAGCTGAAAACCGACTTTTCATGGCTTATGAGGAATTACGTGAAATGAGTGAACGGTCACGAACTACTATATCACGTCTTTTCAAGGAGAGTTATGATTCGGTTGAAATGGCTGCCAATATGCTCATTGATTCAACAGCATCGGCGAATGTAGCAGCTAATCTGCGTGTTCGGCTTGAGAAGAGAATCGATGCTTGCCGCACACCAAAGTTCAGAGCTGATCTTGAACATGAAATTAATGTATGTCACAACAATGCTTTCGCACGACTGAGAGATGCTGTACCTTCACTTTCTGATTCCGAAATCAACGTCGCGCTATATTGTGCAGCCGGTCTCTCGTCAAGAGTTCTATGTCTCTTGCTTGACTGTACTACATCGGCTCTGTACAATAAGAAATACCGTCTTAAAGGAAAGATACGTAACTGTAATGTTCCCGATGAAGACATTGAACTGTTCTTATCCTTAATAGGTTAAGGGCAGTGAGAAGTGATGTATTTCTCTCAATGCGTTAACATGTTGATATATGCTGATTTATATTTTTGTCGCGAGAGATTATTATGACTCAAAAATTTGGATGGAGTGTCTTAATTGTGATAAATTTGCGGCAAACAATTCAAAACCTTCCCTTATGAAAAAATTACTTATTCTGACTCTTGTTTTTGTGTTGTCGATTCCGACTATCATAGGAGCTGAAAGCAACCTTCTTCCCGGTGTTGAAAAGGTCTCGCGAACGGTTGCCGTCAACACCCCTTTAAAAGCGATAACAGTATCTAACGGAATCATCGTAAACTATACGGCATCAAACAGTGCAAACGGTGCGAAATGTGTTATTGAAGGAAATCCTGAAGATGTGGATCGGGTAGTGGTCGAAGCACAGGGTGATAACCTGAAAATATATATGAGAAAGTCATTTCGAGAGTATTGTGGAGGAATAGTCGTTACACTGACAGCCAAAGCATTTGTTTCATATTCGGTCTCATCTGCTGCAATAATCAATGTCAGCAGTTCATTGTCAGCGAAAAATGAATTTGATATTGAAGGCAGTTCCGGAGGCACTCTGAATTTTAGCGGAAGTCTCAGAAGTAAAAATATGTCTGTTGATTTATCGTCGGGAGCGAGTCTGAACCTTCCAAACAGTGTATCTATATCCAAAGAAATAGAAATAGAAACTTCATCGGGTGCAGCAGTTAATATTTCTCGACTCGATTGCGGCTCAATCGAGATTGACAGTTCATCGGGTTCGGTATGTAATATTGCCGGTAAAGCAACAGATTGCGAGATTGATGTATCGTCAGGCAGTGTCGTAGATTGTTCAAAACTGACTGTTAGCGGTACGTACGAAATAGATGCATCTTCCGGTTCGATCGTAAAATACAGAGGCGGTAAAGCGAAAGTTGAAACAAGTTCAGGTGCTATGGTACATAATCATTGAACAGATACTCAAATAAACGGACTGCACTTGTCAGGTCATTAAGTTACCTCACAAGTGCAGTCCGTTTATTGTCAATAAGAACAAATCAATTACGGTTATCGTTTTCCGGAGCAATAAGCTTGTAACCTTTACCGTGAATATTGATAATTTCAATTGACGGATCATCCTTCAGATGTTTACGAAGCTTGGTAATGTAAACATCCATACTACGTGCATTGAAGTAGTTATCGTCTATCCATATAGTTTTAAGTGCAAAGTTACGTTCAAGTATTTCGTTGACATGAGCACAGAGCAGACTGAGCAGTTCCGACTCCTTGGTAGTGAGCTTAGTCACACGATCCTCAAACATAAGCACCTGTTTCTGGGTGTCGAATGTGAACTTACCAATTTTATACATAGTGATCTCCTTGCCTTTCATGCCTTTTACACGGCGGAGAATCGCCTCAATACGGAACACAAGTTCTTCCATTGAGAAAGGCTTGGTGATGTAATCATAGGCACCGATCTTGAACCCTTCCAGAATATCCTCTTTGAGAGATTTAGCTGTAAGGAATATGATAGGTACTTCAGAATTGACAGTGCGGATTTCCTGTGCTAGTGCGAAGCCATCTTTCTTGGGCATCATCACGTCAAGAACGCACAGGTCGTATTTGCCTTTAAGAAAGGCACGATACCCGCTTTCGCCATCGGCGAACAGATCGGCGTTAAATCCCTTAGCCTGAAGATACTCGCGAAGGAGCATTCCGAGATTTTCGTCGTCTTCACATAATAAGATACGCAACCGTTCTTCCATAATGTTCAGTTTTTAGTTAGAGGTAATATTATTATAAATTTTGTTCCTTGATTTATTTCGCTTTCAACTGATATCTCACCGTGTAATTCGTGGATCATCTTGTGAACGTAAGCAAGTCCGAGTCCGAATCCCTTTACATCGTGTCGGTTACCGGTTGAAACACGATAAAACTTTTCAAATATTTTTTTCTGATCTTCTTTACGTATACCAATGCCATTGTCGGCAATGGTTATACGGAGACGATCGTTGTCGATATCTTCGGTTGTAACCGTAAGCCGTAGGGGAGTATCCTCGCGACGATATTTGACCGCATTATCCAGCAGATTGAAAATGACATTTGTAAAATGCATTTCATCAACATTTATTTCAGCATCTTCAGCATCAAGCACGGCATCGATCTGACCACCGTATTTTTCGACTTTCAATTTGAAAGTGTGGGTAATGTTGGCGATGGCAACGTTAGCGTCAATATCCTGCAACCTAAGCGTTGTCTTCTGACGGTCGAAAAGTGACATTTGAAGAACTTTCTCAACCTGAAATCTCAAACGCTTGGTTTCATCATTTATCACAGTGGAGATATGTTGCAGCATAGCTGGTGATTTACGCACTGAGCTGTCGTCAAGCATCTGTGCAGCAAGCGATATACTTGAAATAGGAGTTTTGAATTCATGAGTCATGTTGTTGATGAAGTCGTTCTTCATCTCTGTAAGTTTCTTCTGACGGAATGCCACGATAATTGTGTATAGGAAAGTAACCAGCAGAATGAATGTGAACAGAAACGATGGTATCATGAATTTTATCGACGAGTGTATGTAGTCATTTTTCTGAGGGAAATACACTCTGAGATAATTATTACGTGAATGAGTATCGTTCGGGAACAGAGTCTGCGAGAATGTTTCGTTACGGGTTGTCGCCTCATAGGAGTAACCTGAGGAGCGATATACAATTGCTCCATTTCGGTTAACCACTGCGAATTCGAAAGGAAGATCCAGACCGTTATTTTCAAACTCAGTTTGAAGGTAACTTGCTACTGCTGCCGAATCGGCACGTTCACGTATCGGACGGTTCCGTGCCTGGTTGAGAATGGTAAGGATTACTTCGTTTAACAATCCCCGCTGATAAATATAATGGTTACGGAGAACCTCCTGCATGGACTTGTACCTGGTAGTAGGATCCAGTACATTCCCCAAATCCTTTCCTATTGGAGTTGTGGTGTTTCCTCCGGTCCGGGATCCTGAAGTGAAACTCGGGAGGAGTGCAGTTTCAATCTGGGCTACGTCCGATTCAAGAAAATGCTTTGCCTCATCGTGTTCAAGCGATGAGATAACATTGGACAGACTCCGCTTGACACCTTCGGCAAACTGGTCGTCACGCATTTTTATCATGTTGGTCATATAAGTGATCTGCATGTAGAGCAGACCCACAAATGTGAGTGCCATGATAATAGTGAGAAACCATATTGTCGATTTTTTCATTTGTTGTCAGTTTTAACTATATTATGTTAACAAATTCAACTACGGATTGTTGGATTCCGGAGTACTCTTATCTGTTAGACGTCATATTATTGTTTTCGTTTAACATTAAGTGTCAAAATTAACAAAAAAATTCATCATGTTAACAAATTATCCCGAATTTATTCCTCACTATTCTCTTCCGGTTGCGGTTCTTTCGGAAGGTAGTGGTGCAACAGCAGGAATCCCGCAAGTCCGGATAGCAATGAGCCTATTACGATTCCGAGTTTGGCATGCTCCAAAAGTTCGAAACTGTGAGGGTCGGAACCTCCGAACGAAAGATTTGCAATAAACAGTGAAACTGTGAACCCAATACCACCGAGCATGGCGATAGAAGCCATCATTTTCCAATTTGTACGTTCAGGCATCGGCGCCCAACCGAATTTTACCGTTAGCCACGAGAATAACATGATTCCGGAGAATTTACCAATTACAAGACCACAAATAATTGCGAGACTTATACCTTCGATGATGGAGGCGGGTTCAAGATCGAGAAGAAATATACCGGCATTGGCAAAAGCAAAAAGCGGAACTATCAGGAAGTTGACGATAGGATGCAATGTGTCTTCAAGATCCTGCAGAGGTGAAATGACTTTATCGGATGCCGATTCTATTTCTTTAAGCCAGTTCATCTCATTCTTATCAAGTATAGTAAGTCTATTCAGTTCTTCATCGTTCTCTGACTTGAAGTGTGAAATAGCACGTCGTATCTGACGGACATATTTCTTAGGAGCGAGAACCGGAGTTGCAGGAACGCAGAATGCGACAATAACACCTGCGATTGTTGGATGTATGCCTGAATTTAGGAACAGGAACCACACAATGCAACCTATGAGAATATAGAATATTTTGCTCTTGATTTTCATCCATGAACCCAGCAGCAGGATACCAAGTAGTATTGCAGCGTATGCCAGATAGATTATTTCGATGTGAGTCGAGTAGAATGAAGCGATTACAATGATACCTCCAATATCGTCGACTACAGCCAGAGTCGTCAAAAATATTTTAAGAGATACCGGAACACGGGAACCTAAAATGGCGAGTACGCCGAGAGAGAATGCTATATCTGTAGCCATCGGGATGGCGGCGCCATCTGAAAAGTCAGTGCCGTAACTGAATAAGAAGAAAATTAAAACCGGAAGAATCATGCCTCCGATAGCGCCCATTATGGGAAGAAGCGCCTGACGGAACGAGGAAAGTTCTCCGACAAGTATCTCACGTTTAATTTCAAGACCGATAGAAAAGAAGAAGACAGCCATGAGGGCATCGTTGATAAAGGCGAGTACCGTCATGGGTTCACCGGCATGGCTGAAAATGTTGAAACTTCCTACCTGAAGCCGCACGGGTTGATTCCAGAAATCAAAATATGCCTGGTTTACACCGGGTATGTTAGCAACAATCAATGCCAAAAGAGTGGCAGCCATAAGCACATTTCCACCTGTTGCGTATTGCCGTAATGTTTGTCGAGCTGCATAAAATACACCGTGATGCGGTTCCCGGCGATGTTGCTCGCGTGCGGTTCCGGTTGTCGAAATATTGTTCTCAGTAGCCATGGGGTTATGTCATTTTAAAATTGAATACATAATTTTAACACTTTTCGGAGAATATAGTTTGACGGGACTGACACGATAAATGTCAGCCCCGTCAAAAGCAATCAAAAATTGTAAGGTTAATTACGGTCAGTCAAGTTCTTTGAGAAGTTCCTCCACGGCGCGTACCAGCTGAGTGTCTTCTCCTGCAGCCGTGGCATCGGGTGTATTAGCTACTTTGATATCGGGTTCGATCTGGGAATTCTCCAGGTAATTGCCTTCGGCAGTCTTATAGCCGGTTACCGGGATACCGAATACCAGAGAATTGTCCTGCAATCTTACCCAATTAACAGATGTCATTGTGCCGGGAACGGGCATACCAACCAGTTTACCGAGATTCTTATGTTTATATACCCATGGTGTACCGTGAGCATTGCTGTAATTTGCTTCACCGATTATCATAATGCTTGGTTTATTCCAGCGACGCGAAGGCATTTCAGCTGTTTTTACTCCATGAGAGTACTGATGCAGATATTTTTCACCGGAGAAAAGCACTTCGATGTCTTCATGCAGACGGCCGCCGCCATTCCATCGTGTGTCTATGACAATTCCGTCACGACCCTTATATTCACCCATTACTTTCGCGTAAATCTTGCGGAAGCTTTCGTCATCCATGGATCTGATATGAACATAACCGAGCCTGCCGTTTGAAAGACGGTCAACATCAGCTTCGCGATTGCGGAGCCAACGCTGATATAAAAGCTCGTTCATCGAACCGGAAGTAATAGGTACGATTACTTCTTCGCAATCTGTTCCATCAGGAAGAGTGAATCCGATAAGTGTTTTCTGTCTTACTGTTCCGTTCAAAGCCTGAGCGGGATCAATTGAACCGTCAAGACGCACACCGTTGATGGAAGTGATTACCGATCCCGGTTTAAGTGATGTGGTTGACCGGTCAAAAGGACCTCCGCTTACAATCTCATCGACTTTCAATCCGGATCCATTGAAGGAAAGATCATACAGCAGACCGAGATCACCTGTGGTTTCATCGGCAGAAGGTCCATAATAACGTCCTCCGGTGTGCGATACATTCAGTTCGCCGAGTAGTTCCGAAAGCATTTCGGCAAAGTCATAATTGTTATCGATGTGAGGTAGGAAGCGTGCATAATCCGCAGTAAGACGATCCCAATCGACACCATGCATTGCCGGATCATAGAATCGTTCGCGCTCTTCACGGACAACAACATCGTACATATATTCTCGTTCAGCAACAGGATTCACTTTCATTGTTGTGGAAGTGGTGACTGGTTTCATACTGCTTCCGGTAGGTTCGAATTTTTTGATAGAACTTCCTATTATGTAAAAATTACCATCGTTGTCCATTTCCAGTCCTGCAGCCCCAACGCCCGGGTGTGCCGCGATGCTGACATCGCCTTTACGTAAATCTTTTTTCCAGAGATCGTAGTTGTCCTGGGTTTTTGCCAGGTAGAAAAGTTTTGACCCATCCTTGGTGAGAATTGCATCAGATATTGCAGCCGATGCAGGTGTAAGACGGATTGTACGTTCGTCAAGATTTGTAAAATCAAGTCGGGGTGTTTTATCTTCATCGACAGAAGGTTCGTCTTTTTTATCGTTTTTCCCTTTTTTGCCCGATTTCTTTTCGTCAGCTTTCTTTTTATCCTCCTTCTGCTGCTTTTCAAGCTCTTTGAGTAATTCGTAGTCTTCTTCACTCAAGCGGAATTTGTCGTATGCATCCTGAGTGAGGAAAGTTATCATGACATCATACATCGAACCCCATGAAGCGTGGTTGCGCATACCATAACGTTCAGAAAGAAACAGAATCGCCTGACCATCCATTACCCAACGGGGGTTCATGTCGAAATAGCCGGTATTGGTTATGAGATGCTTTTCTCCTGTTTCGACATTGACAACGGCAATATCGGAATATGGATCATGAATGGGGGTGAGACGGGTGTATACAATCCAACGGCTGTCGGGTGACCAACGCGCTTCAAGATTGCCGCTACGATGGGCATAATCAGTTGTATCGGTCAGTTGAATTTCTTTTCCGGTGGCGAGATCACGTACCATCATATCGGTACGGTCGCGCAGATATGCAATTTTTTTCCCGTCAGGTGATACTATAGGATATGTACGGTCGACTCCGTCGGAGGGTACAACTACTGTTTCATTGATAAGTGTGGCGTTACTGAAATTTGGATCACCTTCCCGCGCTATATCAGCACGGTATATCTCAGAGAGTGCACCATCGCCACGTTGCGAAGCATAATAAAGAGAACGTTCATCTTTACCCCAGCTTACTGAACTTTCACCCTGGGGAGTCTCGGTTATCTGTTTAACGGAAGGATACTGCACAGATGTCGAGAAGACTTCGCCGCGATTGGTGAAAGCAATCTGTTTTCCGGAGGGTGATACAGCTGCTTCACTAACGTTACGTACACCTACTTTCACATCACGCGGGGTAATATCCGTCGTTACGTTAATATCAAGTTTCTTGGGTTGAGAGTCAGGACGCATGGTGTATATTTCACCATCATAAGTGAATGCCATAGTGCCGTCTGCCCCTACAGAGAGGAAGCGTACCGGATGTACAGTGAAGTCGGTAAGCTGTTTCGCTGTGCCTCCTGCCATAGGCATACTGTAAATATTGGAATTCGAACCGTTACGTTCGCTGAGGAAGTAAAGAGTCTTTCCATCCGTCGAAGGTATAGGATTGCGGTCCTCAGCTTTACTGTCGGTCAATCGGCGATATGATGATGTGGAGGCATCGAATAACCAAAGATCTCGTGCCACGGACGATGTATGGTGTTTGCGCCACTTGTCCTCAAGTCCTGTCACTTCCTCAAATACAAAAGATCCGTCATTTCCCAGCATCTTGACATTGACAGCTGCAGCATTACTTATCTGTTTTACCGGTCCGCCTTCGACACTTACCTGATAAAGCTCGTTCTGTACACGTGTAGGAAATGCCGCACTTCCCGAGGGATCCTGGAGAACTGCTGAAAAAACTATATATCTCCCGTCAGGAGTAAAAGTTTCGGGTGTTTCGGCAGCAGAATTCCATGTAATACGCTTTGCCTCACCTCCGGTTGACGGCATTATAAAGATATCCTTACCTCCGTTTCTATCGGAAGCGAAAGCGATTTTTGTTCCATCTGGACTCCATATGGGGCTACTTTCATGGGCTGAGTTGGTAGTCAGGCGTTTTGCCTCGCCACCGGAAACCGGCACTGTGTAAATGTCGCCGCGGTAGGTAAACGCAATTTTCGACCCGTCAGGTGATATAGTCACATCACGCATCCAGAGCGGCGTCACGGCAGCTGAGTTAAGAAACGCAGCTCCCAGAGTAATGTAGAGAAGACTTTGTCGCTTCATAGTTGTATTGGGTTGATGATTAATGTTTTTATAACGAAATATTTTGTTGGGTGTTCCCGGTAGGTTCTATCATAGGTTTTCCTATCAGAACCTTTGTACTGTCGGCGGGGACGACTGAGGGAGACTCCTCATTTGATCTTTTCAAATTTCGCAGGAACGGGAAAAGACCCTTTATATCATCGAAATTACGGCGATACATCAAGCCTACACCCTGAGTTGTCAATGCACTTTTGATATAGAAATTCCTATCGTTGTAACGGTTATAGGCTTTCAAGCGAAGTGATCCCGAACGGTTCAATAGATATTCAATGTCGAAATCTCCTATAAAGGAATTATTATTCATGGTCTTATCACGATATCCGAAATTACCGTTCAACATAAGCCGGTTATTGAGCAGACGACTGGAGAGAGCGACATCAAATTCTACATCTGAAAAATCACCTCTGTCACTACGGAAATTAGGCGCTATACTCCAGTTGTCACTGAGTTGTCCCAACAGATTGGAGAGTTGCGAAGATATAGTCGAGGAAGCCACAGATACAAGTTCATTTCCTTTAGTACCTGACATATATTCAGGAGTATAGAACCTGTTTAATGCAAGCAGATAGATTATCTGACGGTTCATCATATCGTCAGTAGATATTATACTTTTTACCTTTCGGTATGTATCATCGGTAAGGGTAGGGAACCGCAGATCAAACTTGATTTCCGGCTGACTGATTTCTCCCTGAACCATAAGAAGTGCCTGAATGGGAACATTTGTGCGGCTTATCTCCTTGTCCTGCTGAAATGACTCATCAAGGTCGGTGAGATTGGCATTCAGCTGGTAAACAGCTTCCATGTCAAGGCGCGCATTATATGGATTACCGAAAAACTCTATTTTGCTTCCGCTGCTTATGGTGAAGTCTTTGATAATGATATCCTGGAGTGTGAAGTTGTAATTACCTTCGCTCAGTGTGTAAGCGCCACGGATATCAAGTTCTTCATCAATAGAGTTATATTTCATGTTGAGGTTGCCTCCTCCACGGGCGCGTATGCGGTCACCACCGACCGGGTCCATTACCAACGTCACTGCCGTATTGGGGTTGACATCCATTGCTATTTCCAGTTCATAAACCGATGGCGAGGAGGTTTCAGTATTATTATGTAACTGACGCTGCAGTTCCCTGACTTCCATAGGTGTGGATATGTCTATGATTTCTTCGCCGGATCCATTTCGGTCACGGAAATTGATAAATGTGTAGTCGTAAGCTTGTTCGGCATCCGATAACACAAATGTAAAAGAAGATCCCGGAGCGGTAGACATATTCACATCTATATCAATTCTCCCCGGAACCCCTACAACATGTGCTCCACCATTGCCATATATTTTCCCGAACCAGTTCTGATCATGACGTTGACCTACATCGTAAACAAGCAGATCCCTGGCGTCGGTAATATTGAAATAAAATTCTGGTTCTTTAAAGCATTTGTGTGTTACAAGACCTGAAAAAACAGCCGTGTGACCTTCGACGTCATAAAGAGTCACTCCGGGTATGTCTATTCTCCCGGGGCGTAAGTGTATGGAATCGGTAGTCTGATACCAGCAGTTGGTAAAGTCGACTTTCATTCTGAACGCCCTTGCAAAAATATCACCGGTCATGTCAAGCAGTTTGAATGTTCCGTATAATCTGGCGTCCCCCGAAGCATGCCCCTCTATGTCGGAAGTGAAAGCTTCCATATATGGTTTGAGAAATCCCACCGGAACATCATCTGCATGAAATGAGAAGTCAAGTTCTTCTGTTAACGGTTTTATCATTCCGCGTATTCGTGAGATGTTATTACGTTCCCCCGTAATATCCGCATTAATTACAACAGCTTTCTCCTCTGCATTCCAAAAACTGCGGATCTCCGCATCTCCCATCTTGCACTGATTGTATTTTATGTTTTTCACAAACAGGTCATCAGTGTAAAGGCGTGGCATGGAAGAAAGCAGTGCTGAAGCGTAAAAATTACCCGTAGCCCGTCCACCGAACATCGCATTACTTATCTCAAGTGTTTCGAATATATAATCAAGATCAATCCGATCAAGTGTAAGGTGCAGGGAATCCTCCGGTTCGTGTGAGACCACTCCGTCTGCTATTATGTGCTGACCATCAAAACCTCTCGCCGTGAAGTTGTCAACAGTTATGAGGTCATGGCTGGCATATATGTCGGACGCTTCGATATTCCAGACAGTGTCGTTAAACACCATTCGACTCGGATTGAAATGAATATCGGCAAAAAGTTTGGCATTTTCAGTATCACGGTGCAGAGTAGTGTTTATATCCAGACGCCCGCTGTACTCCTTGTCACGGTTAATTTGCCAGCCAATGAGCGATTCAATATTATTATCTGTAGCATGCACTGAAATATCCAGACGGGTAGTTCCGCTTTTAACAGGGATGAGTGAGGATACGAAAAGTTCTCCCGAGGTCGTTTCCCGTGACATACCGTCGATAGTAGCACTAAGATGTGTAGCTTCAATAATCTTATTACCTTGCCTCAGGTAAGGAGCATCAATATCAATCTCCAAAGTACGATCGAAACTGTTGAAGGATCCCTCGATGACAAGTGGCGTTATTGGTAAAACAGGTAAGTGTAGAATAGAGGAGAGTTTTTCTAATGAATGTATAGTGAGCTCATAATCGAAATTATTGACAGGTACATTGTAATCGGTTCTTTTTGAAATTTCATTATTCCCGAGAGCCGGCAAAAGATCCCAAATCATACATTTGATGTCTTGTGGAAGTGCTTTAATGTGATAGTCACCTGAAATATCAGCACTTAACACATCACTACGTAATGAAATGGTTTTAGGAACAGCTGTACCTCCAAGAACCAGACTGAGACTGTCAAGATGGGTAAAAGATTTGGAATCGGAAACATTTATGTTGTTTACACGTAAGAAACCTGAAAAATCATCCGGACCGGATCCGTTTATTTTGCTGGATGCCGTAAGACTTAATGTACGGGGATCGGACGCTTTATCACCTATCAGCGACAGATTGAGCGCATTAACATCAAGTTCTGTCGTATAGTAACGCGCACCATCATCAGTTGGAGCAGATGACAAGTAAACAGAGAGTACCGCTTTCGAATCATTTGAAAATAAGGAAATACTATAATCACCGTTACTTGCTTTTTCCGCTTCAGCCTGAATATCATTTAAGTTTTCCCCGTTGTAAGTGAGTTCTGAAATATAAATTCTACCTTTTCCGGACAAAGAGGGTCTAATAATTCCTTGAGCGGAAACTTCCATAGTAAGATTACCCAACATTTCAGATTTCGGTAAAACACCTGAAAGCAGGTTTCCAAGGTGAAGATTATTTACTGAAATATTGGTGCTGGTATTTCTGTTTTGTTGAAAAGGATAACCTGCCGCTTCAAAATCAATCGCTCCTTGAGTGGTCAGTAAGTTGCCTCCCGTTTTTAAATATCCTTGACTAAATGTAGCATTACACAATAAAGATACATCACCAGCATTACGAATTAAAGAGACCGCCTTTTCTGAAAGGAGATGAGTATCTGATTCAAGTAATTCCGCTGTTTGAGTTCCGGATACTTTCACACTTAAATATCCCATATCTACATCCATTTTTTGATAACCGAGAGTCACACTGTCGATCAGGCATTTATTTAGGGATAAAGTAAGATTGTTATCAGGATACGATATATTTACCGTATTTATATTCAGATGATTGATTGTTCCGTCTACATTTGCTTCTATTTGCACTGGCGACTGGAAAATATCAAGAATAGGAACAAATGATGAAAAATCAGAGGGTGTGATGTAACTTCCTCGTAAAATCGTACTGTTTATTTCATGAAGTGACACCCTTTTTGACCATTCTGAACGGTCTTTATCAGGTAAGGGAAATGAAAAAGCATTAAGTAGAATCCTGGAGTGTGGTAATTCCACATCAAGATCGGTTATAGTGAGCAGACCGGGGGAAATAAGAGCCTTGAATCTTAAATCGGATAGTGAGAATCCTGACTTCTCGCTGAAATCTAGTCTCCGAAGGTTTATAGATGTTTCCTCATTACTTATTCGGGGTATCTGTAAATCGGCACGTAGATCACGGAGTTGGATGTGGTCGGGATTAAACCGAATGGAATCGATCGGACGGTCACAAACATCGTAAGACAGGTTGATGCGTCGCAGGACTACTGTTCGTATCTGCAGATCGTAAGGCTTTTTATTGTTCAGCGTGTCTTGAGATGAAAGGGCTTTAATGATCGGCTCTATATTCAATGGCGCATTTGCTGAATCGCGTTTTAAGTGCAGGTCTGCTCCAATAAGCTCGGCATATCCTATGACCAAGTCTCCATGTATGAGTCTGTATATATCAATGCCTGCACCAAGCCGGCGTATTCTTGCAATAGTGTCTGATTCATGAGAATCCCCTACACATACACTGACATCACGTAACCACGCTCTATTGAAGGGAGCAATACTCACTGATCCTATACTGACATCGGCATTTAATAAATTGGACAATTGACGTTCTGCTATGGTACTGACTTTGCGTTGAACAACATCAAGCTCAAGCCCGATGTACAGTAATGTCGGAACTAAGACCACTATCCCTATCAGGGACAGCATTAATGCACGAAGTATCTTGTATATTAGTTTCAATAATCAGTCATAATCAGTGAATTGCAAAATTACAAAAATCTTCTATAAATAGAAAATGTTTAATCGGTTATTTAGAAAGCCTCGCCAATGGCAAACAATACTCCCATCGTATTTTTCCCGAAACCTAAATCGATGCGACTATTAAGATTCGGTCTTAGTTTTAAACGTAAACCTATACCCCAATTGGGGAGCCATACCTGTCCACGCCATTGAGACGATGAATGATCGAGGGATGCAAACAGAGTGGATACTCCACCCCATGCAGCCATTCCGAGTCGATCCCAAATATGCTGTCTGATTTCATATTGTAACGCAAGCTGTGATCTGTCGACCGATGACCCGTAATAATAACCTCTCATTCGCATATCGTCCGCCGCAACATATTCACGCATGCTCCATGGTGTGGTTCGTGAATTGAGTTTGCCATAGAGATCAAGGCATCCTGTAGCATCGCGCCATAGCGATGTATAGCAGTTGAAGCCAATTTTGTAACTGAAGAATGTCCGATTGTAGTTGCTCAGGTTATATGGATATATCAATGCATTAGCAGTTATTAAAACTCCCTTTGTTGGATAGATGGTATTATCGCGTGTATCCAACATTAATGATGGACCTAAACCGTTGACAAATATATGTCGTTTTTCATCCTCAAGATAAGATGGATTGCTCAGATGGGTTGCAGTAGTGTAATCGGATCTTACAACAGCCCCAACAAACCATTTATTTATTAATAAATGTTGATATTCAACATTTAAAGAGAAAGCCCTGCGATCATACTGCGATTGTGGAAGTACGGATGTCTGATCTAAAGTAGTTCCCCAGAAATGTAAAGATTTCCGATATAAGTCCAGCTTATAGTTAATACGTGATTTACCGTTCGGGAAATAGAGATTACCGGTCAGCCTGAAGATGTAAAATCCTTTGATGGATGCACTTATTCCTGCGAAAAAAGAAGATGGCTGGGGCAATTTGTCATTTCTGTCCAAGCGGAAAAGACCATTTACAGCAAAACCTATCCCCAATGATGCCTCGCGTGAATATGACGGAGAGACTCTTAGTGTGAAATCTATTTTTTGAGAGCGTGTACGATCTATTTGTTGCGGTATCTCTGAGTTATTCTCAACATACCGTATAATACCGGGAAGTTCATTGTGAATCGTGCTATAATCCGGTATAACCATAATTGTGTCAGGTTCGATTTCGATCGAATCATTACAGTCCGGCATATAGCGTGACGCCGACAGTGGACTCACTGCCGGCGCCAGGTATATGATCAAAAGGATTAACGAAAAAAGCCTTTTCATTTTACCCCATTAAAGGGTGGAGGAGTAGCGTCCGTATCATTATTATCAGCAGACGCACCGTCTTGTTTGTTTTCTTCTGTAGTAGAAGTGTCCGTTGAAGTGGTGGAAGATGTTTCCGATGAAGAGGTGGAAGCTGAATCGGAATCCGACGAGGATTGATCATTGGATATTTCCGTGAACGTTACCGTATCGGCGGCAAGACGTCGCTGAGCGGCGAGAATTTCATCTGTTCGAGATGTCCAGGGGCGCTTTCCGAAAATCTTTTCAACGTCTTCCGTGAAAATTACTTCTTTATTGATAAGGATTTCAGCGAGTTTAGCATGACCCTCGGCATGTTGTCTCAAAATATCCTTGGCACGCTCATATTGTTCGTTGATTATTCGCGAAACCTCCTCGTCGATCATACGAGCCCGATCATCGCTATATGGCTTAGAGAAACCATAGTCCTGACCGGTAGAATCATAGTAGCTAAGATTAGGCAGCTTATCGCTCATACCGTAATAAACAACCATAGCGTAGGCTTGCTTCGTAACACGTTCAAGATCGTTAGCGGCTCCGGTAGAGATGCGTCCGAGGAAAAGTTCTTCTGCTGCACGTCCGGCAAGGGTAGCGCACATTTCATCAAGGATAGCTTGCGTAGGAGTAATCTGCCGTTCTTCCGGAAGATACCAGGCAGCTCCTAAAGCTTTACCACGAGGTACAATAGTAACCTTGATAAGAGGATTGGCATACTGCAGATGCCATGAAACGGTAGCATGACCACCTTCATGGATGGCAATCGATTTCTTTTCCGCATCGGTAGTTATCTTGGTACGCTTTTCAAGACCACCTATAATACGATCGACGGCAGCAATGAAATCTTCACGACCCACTCTATCTTTATTATGACGTGCGGCTATAAGAGCAGCTTCGTTACAAACATTAGCGATATCGGCTCCGGAGAATCCGGGCGTCTGGCGTGCAAGAAGTTCTACATCAACAGTGTCATCTGTCTTAATATTCTTCAAATGTACATTGAACACTGCAACACGGTCATTGAGATCGGGAAGTTCAACGTATATCTGTCTGTCGAAACGTCCGGCACGAAGAAGCGCTTTATCAAGTATATCCGCACGGTTGGTGGCAGCAAGAATTATTACTCCGCTGTTAGTGCCGAAGCCATCCATCTCTGTCAAGAGTTGATTCAACGTGTTTTCACGTTCATCATTAGCACCCATATTGGGGTTCTTGCCACGGGCACGACCCACGGCATCGATTTCGTCTATAAATACGATACAAGGAGCTTTTTCTTTTGCCTGCCGGAAAAGATCACGCACTCGCGAAGCACCTACGCCAACAAACATTTCGACGAAATCAGAACCCGACATCGAGAAGAACGGCACATTAGCCTCGCCGGCAACTGCTTTGGCAAGCAGCGTCTTACCTGTTCCGGGAGGCCCTACCAGAAGTGCACCTTTAGGAATCTTACCACCAAGATTGGTGTACCTCTGAGGATTTTTAAGGAATTCAACAATTTCCTGAATTTCCGTTTTAGCCTCGGATAATCCGGCTACATCTTTAAATGTGACCTGAATATCACCATCCTTATCGAAAATCTTGGCTTTAGATTTACCGACAGAGAATACACCGCTGGAATCATTCTTTCCTGACATGCGGCGCATCATGTAAAGCCAGAATGCGATGAGAAGAATAATCGGTCCGAATGTCCATAGGAGGGTACTGTAATTGGCACTCTTTTCGTACTTGACATTACCGGTAAAAACGCCTTCGAGTCTCCATTGATCAATCTTATCCTGCATTTTATCGGCGGAAGGAATATCAGCAACGATGCGTCCGGTCATTTTTCCGTCTTTGTCAAATTCATGAGGGAAAATAACTTTTGTGAGAGAATCATTAAGAAAAGCTTCCGCTTCGTTTTTACTTGCGAAAATTACTATTTTCTCAACGCCTCCGCTTTCCACATATTTTTCGAACTGGGTCATATCAACCTCTTTCGATAGAGTGGAATTATCCATATACAGAATGCCGAGGAGGAAGAAGACAACTATCGCATACATCCAATACATGTTGAACCGGATGCCATTTCCTTTCTTTTTCGGTTTAAGATTGTCCATTTTTCAGGAGTTAATATAATGTTGATGAATTTATTTTTTAGTCAAGATCGGGAACCTCGGTAATTTTTCCGTCGCTCCAAAGTTCTTCCAGGTTGTAACGTAAACGCTCATCAGGGAGGAAAACATGAACCATTACATCGCCATAATCAATAACGATCCATTGAGAATTACGATAACCGTCATAATTATAGGGCTTTATTCCAGCATGATCAAAGAGATATTCCCTGATAGAATCTGCGATTGCTGAGACTTGCATTGTAGATGATCCTTCGCAAATCACAAAATCAGATGCACCGGTATCTGCGACTTTGCTAAGATCAATACAGGTTATGTGGCGTCCCTTACGTTCCTGAATGCCTTCTATTATCAGTTGTATGATGTCTTTTGTTTTATCCATTAATGAGATAGAAGAAAAATAATAAGCAAAAATAGTGAAAATTCAATTTACTTCGGCACAAATATCGTGCCAATTGTCATGTGGACTTTCTTTTTAAACAATTTTTTCAATGAAAAGATTTCTGATTTTGAAAAAAAGATATGTATCATTCATCTGATTCATTATGACGTCTTAAAGATTGTGTCGGAGACATTCGGGTTATAATGTGTGTCGGGAGAATAAGAATCAGCATTGATCCCGTTATGACCCCGATATTAAGTATTATCACCGTCATCAGACTGAGACTTGTCGGAACATAACTCAGATAATATGCTTCCGGATTCAGTGGTATGACATGGAACCAGTGTTGAACGAAATATAAAGACAAACCTACCAGATTACCGGCTGCAAGTCCACGAAGAACTATCTTTTCAGCAAGCCAGATGAAAATACCTCGAATCTGTCTGTTGGTTGCTCCAATGGCTTTCAACAGTCCTATCATCGAAACTCTTTCGAGAATAAGTATAAAAAGGCTTGAAACCAGAGTGAAGCCGGCAACTACTGACATAAGGATTATTATGACTACTACATTTGTATCAAGTAATCGCAGCCAGTTGAGATAAAGAGCTCCGGTTTGATTGATATTTTTTACAACCGGTACATTTGATGTTGAAGAGTTGGAGCGGAGAGTTTCATTTACAAGCTGAGAGGTGAGTTGAGAGGTAAGGTCGTCAAGAGGGATATCATCCGGTAATCCGTTAACAGCTAATGAAGTATACACCGAGTTGGGGATTTTTAACACTGATTTTGCAAGGCCGATTTCTCCAAATGCAAAATGAGTGTCATAATCGTCGAAATGAGTGTCATATATTGCTCCTACTGTCAGACGTCGGGTCAAAAGTGTTCCGTTACGAAAAAAATGTGCAAATAGAGTGGCTCCTGGCTTTAATCCAAGTTCATTGGCTGTGGATCGGGAAATGGCTATACGGGATGATGCCGAATCGGAATACTCCCATTTGCCTTCGATCATAGATGAATTAATGAAATCCCGGTCATAGTTCCGGTCAACACATCTCAGTATAAGTGCACTGAATGTAGAATCGGTTTTAAAAAGTACAGGCATGTCGGCTATTCCGGCAACAGATACATCACCCAAAGCAGTTTTTATAATAGCCGAAAACTCTTCCGTGAGGTGTATAGTATTGGTGGTACCCTCTGGAGTCAGAGTGTTGTCTGATTCTCTTCCTGTAATAATTATCTGAGACTCATAGCCGAGGACCTTACGCTGGATCTCCTGCTTAAATCCGGTGACAATAGCAAGCGAGAGAAGCATTATGACATAGGCAAGTGCTATGCCAGTCACACCTATACGAACACCAACTGGAGTAGGGCGCCCTTCAGTCTGAGAGGGGTTCAGTCTTCGGGCAATGAACAGCTCCGGTCTTGATTGCATTGATACTTATATTAACAATTGCTGGTATCAGTTACTCTTCCGGGATAAACTTTTAGTGCTTCCCTGAGTACGGTAAGCGCTTTGCCGAGATCTTCTTTATTGAGAACATATGCCATCCGCACCTCATTACGTCCTTTTCCGGCAGTTGTATAGAATCCCGATGCCGGCGCCATGAATATGGTCTGACCCTCATAACTGAATTCGCTCAGACACCATGCACAAAATTTGTCCGCATCATCTATTGGCAGACTGACTACTGTATAGAATGCTCCCATAGGAATGGGTGAATAACATCCGGGTATACGGTTTAGCCCGTCGATAAGGAACTTACGCCTTTCAACATATTCATTGTAGGTCATAAGCAAGTAGTCGGGTGTGGTATCAATGGATGCCTCGGCGACAATCTGTCCCAGTAACGGTGGCGACAGACGTGCCTGACAGAATTTCATCACATTACGTTTCAGTTCCTCATGTTTGGTTATGAGGGCTCCGATACGTATTCCACATTCATTATAACGCTTGGAAACCGAATCGATCAACACCACCTGTTTTTCGATACCTTCCAGATGGAAAGCCGAAATATATGGGGCACCGGTATAACAGAATTCTCGATAAACTTCGTCAGAAAAAAGAAACAGATCGTATTTTTTTACGATATCACGTATCGTCTCCATTTCACGTCGAGTGTACAGGTATCCGGTAGGGTTGTTTGGATTACATATCAGAATACCTTTTGTACGCGGGGTGATAAGTTTTTCAAATTCTTCAACCGGAGGAAGAGCAAATCCATCTTCGATACTTGACGGGACTGTCACAATTTTTGCCCCTGCTGAAATTGCAAATGCCATATAGTTAGCGTAAGCAGGCTCAGGAACAATTATTTCGTCACCCGGATCAAGACAAGCCATGAATGCGAAAAGTACAGCCTCAGAGCCTCCGCAGGTTACAATAATATCATCAACGGAAACATTAATATTGAATCTGTGATAATAGCTTTCCAATTTTTTGCGCAGTGAATATAAACCGTCTGAGGGACTGTATTCAAGTATGGTTCGATCTATATGCTTTAATGCTTCAAGTCCTTCGGGGGGAGTAGGCAAGTCGGGCTGTCCTATATTCAGATGATATACTTTTATTCCACGCGCAGTAGCTTCGTTGGCAAGCGGAACAAGTTTACGTATTGGAGATGCGGGCATTTCCTGACCGCGTTTTGAGACTTTAGGCATGATTATGATTTGAGAATCCGACCAACCGGTCGGCTATATCTATGATAGTTGAGCGTAATTCGAGGTTTTTAGCTAAGGCTTCCGGTATGGCGCCACACCCGAGAGCTGCTCCGATGATGTTACCGGCTACCGCTCCGGTGGAATCACTGTCACCGCTGTGATTAACCGCCATTATGAGTGCCGCATGAAGATCGTGAGGATGACGCATTACAGAAGCAAGTGCTATGGCAAGCGTCTCTTCAGCTGTCCATCCTTCACCCAGAGTCCTTACCGCTTCGCTGTCTGACAAGGAAGATTCAACTGTATCAAATGTTTTGTCAAGCAACTCTGTTAATTGAATAAATGCGTACGAAGCTCCCGGGAACACTTCTTTCACCAAATCCAGACTACTTTTGATAAGATTTTTATAGGCTGAGGAATCCGGAATATCTTCGGAGATCAATATTGAACGGATTAAGACCGCAAGAACAGCAGACGACACGGTACTAAGCGGGTGATGATGCGTGATAAATGCTGCTTTCCCTGCGAGACGTGCTGTCCTTAAGTTGTCAAATGCTCCTGTAGCTCCAACTATCGCTATGGGTGTTATACGCATTATTCCGCCACATCCTTTCGAAGAGTTGTCGACAGCCTGACCGTTAAAAATGCGACCCAACGCTGATAAACATGTATTTCCAGGTGCACGTTGTGCCCATAAATCCGGATCGGAAAGTAATCCTATATTACTGTGGGTGTACTTTTTTGTTTGGGTTTCATACCACCGCAGGTAAGCTTTTTGTATTGAGGTGAGTATTTTGTCGTCGGATGCAGCCTTGTCCGAGGCGATGGAATCAAGCAAACCTTCGGCAGTGAAAAGGGTCATCTGCGTATCGTCACTTATGAGTCCCCGGTCGAAGGTGAATCCGGTGATTCCACTGACACCGAACTGTTGTATAATTTCCGAATAAGAGCTGAATTCAACGGCATAGCCAAGAGCATCGCCGCAGGCACCAGCCTCCAGCGATCCTCTCACTTTATCTATAAATACCGTTGTATGCATTAACGTTTACTTACTCCCACTCGATTGTTGCCGGTGGTTTTGAAGAGATGTCGTAACAGACGCGGTTGACACCCTTTACATGATTGATTATTTTATTAGAGACCTCGGCAAGGAAATCATAGGGGAGGTGAGCCCAGTCGGCTGTCATGGCATCGGTTGAGGTGACGGCACGGAGAGCAACCGCACGTTCGTAAGTACGTTCATCACCCATGACTCCGACGCTTTGAACCGGAAGAAGTATTACACCTGCCTGCCATACCTGGTCATATAATCCGTGGTCGCGCAAGCCCTGAATGAAGATGTCGTCAGCTTCCTGAAGAATAGCTACCTTTTCAGTAGTGATGTCTCCGAGAATGCGTACGGCAAGTCCGGGTCCCGGGAACGGATGACGGGTGATAAGATGTTCGGGCATTCCTAACTCGCGTCCTACCGCACGTACTTCATCTTTGAATAATAGACGTAACGGCTCGCAGAGTTTGAGATTCATTTTTTCGGGGAGACCACCGACATTGTGGTGACTCTTGATAGTAGTGCCGGTTATTGATAATGACTCAATACAGTCGGGATAGATGGTACCCTGACCGAGCCATTTGACATCCTTTAGCTTATGTGCTTCTTCGTCAAATACATCAATAAACCCTTTACCGATAATCTTACGCTTACGCTCCGGCTCAGTGACGCCCGCGAGTTCTCCAAAGAATTTTGCTGACGCATCCACGCCGATTACATTAAGTCCCAGTCCTTTATAATCATTCATTACATTGGCAAATTCGTTTTTACGAAGCATGCCGTGATCAACGAATATGCAGGTGAGATTATCTCCTATTGCTCGGTTAAGGAGCACAGCTGCGACAGAAGAGTCCACACCTCCGCTCAGTCCGAGTACAACTTTGTCATTTCCAAGCTGTTCTTTAAGGGCTGCGACGGTGGAGTCAATGAAGGATGCCGCACTCCATTGCTGGTGACTCCCGCAAATATCAATTACGAAATTACCAAGCAATTTTGTACCAATGGTAGTGTGATATACTTCCGGATGAAATTGGACACCCCACAATTTTTCATTTTCCGATCTGTAAGCTGCGATACGTACTTTTTCGGTTGAAGCGATCCGCTTCATATCGGCAGGTATCGATGTTATGGTGTCGCCATGACTCATCCATACCTGGGCTCCATTCTCGATACCTTTGAAAAGTGGATCGGTTGGATCAATATCTTGCAGGTGCGCTCTGCCATACTCACGTGTAGCAGCGGGTTCAACAGTGCCACCGTTAATATATGCCATAAATTGAGCACCATAACATATTCCGAGAATGGGATATTTTCCGCGTATCAGCTCAAGATCGGTCTTGAATGCTTTTTCGTCATATACGGAAAATGGTGATCCGGATAGAATAACACCTATTACCGACGGATCATCTTTAGGAAACTTATTGTAAGGTACTATTTCACAATAAGTATTGAGTTCACGAACGCGACGACCGATAAGCTGGGTTGTCTGCGAGCCGAAGTCAAGAATGATTATTTTTTCCTGCATAGTCAGTGTAGGGATAGTTTTATGAATGCAAATTTACGGCAAAATACCCGACTATGCAAAAAATGTCCGTCATTATCGGTTCTTTTAATTATCGGTAATGACGGACATTGTAGGTTTAACAGGATCTATCAGATAACTCCCTGACCGAGCATTGCGTTAGCTACTTTCATGAAGCCTGCAATATTGGCACCCTTCATATAGTTAATGAAGCCGTCAGGCTCAGTGCCGTACTTCACGCACTGGGTGTGGATGTCGCGCATGATAGTGTGGAGTTTATCATCAACTTCTTCGGCGCTCCACTGGAGATGCATGGCATTCTGGGTCATTTCAAGTCCGGAAGTAGCTACACCACCGGCATTCACCGCCTTACCCGGTGCATAAGTGGTACGTGAGTTGATAAATGTATCAATTGCTTCAGGAGTACAACCCATGTTTGAAACTTCAGCAACCATTTCCACACCGTTTTCAACGAGTTTGCGGGCATCCTCGGCATTCAATTCGTTCTGGGTAGCGCAGGGGAGAGCGATGTCTACCTTCTGTTCCCAAGGTTTGCGACCTGCAAAGAATGTTGAACCGGGGAAACGTTCAGCATAAGGAGCTACAATGTCGTTGCCTGATGCGCGAAGTTCAAGCATATAATCGATTTTTTCTCCTGATATTCCATCGGGATCATAAATATAACCGTCAGGTCCGGAAATAGTCACAACTTTTGCGCCGAGTTCGGAAGCTTTCAGGGCTGCACCCCAAGCTACATTACCGAAACCACTTATGGCGACTGTCTTACCCTTTATATCATCACCTTTTTCAGCAAGCATGCTCTGTACGAAATAAAGCGCACCGAAGCCGGTTGCTTCCGGACGAATGCGTGAACCGCCGAATTCGAATGCTTTGCCTGTCATTGAACCGTCGCACTCGTTGCGCAACTTTTTGTACATACCATACATGTAGCCTACTTCACGACCTCCTACACCTATGTCACCGGCAGGAACATCACGATCTATACCGATATTTTTCCAGAGTTCGAGCATAAATGCCTGACAGAAACGCATGATTTCAGCATCGCTTTTGCCGCGGGGTGAGAAGTCGCTGCCGCCTTTGCCGCCACCCATGGGAAGGGTTGTGAGTGCGTTTTTGAAGGTCTGCTCAAAGCCGAGGAACTTAAGGATTGAGAGATTTACTGATGCATGGAAGCGAATACCTCCTTTGTACGGCCCGATAGCATTGTTGAACTGAACACGGTATCCGAGATTGGTCTGTACATCGCCATGGTCATCAACCCATGTAACGCGGAATGTAAAGATACGGTCCGGTTCGACCATACGTTCGATAATACGAGCTTTTTCAAATTCAGGGTGCTGATTGTAAGTGTCTTCTACACACATGAGCACTTCCTTTACAGCTTGCAGGTATTCCTGCTCTCCGGGGTGTTTAGCTTCCAGGTCGGAGATAATCTTGTTTATATCCATAATTTAAGGTTGGTTAACGGAGATAAGATTAACATGGTAGCAAAATTAACCACTTACTTTGAATTGACGAAATTTTTTAGCTAACATTTTTCATGAATATTGAAAAATGTTAGCTAAATGTCAATGGAGAAGCCTTACAGTCGTATTTTAACGGCGTTTAGAGCGTCGTTTTGAGGAGCCGGACGAACTATTTGAACTTTTAGCAGGAATTTTGAGCTTCTGACCGATACCAATGCGCGATTCGTTCGCTTTCATACCGTTGGCTTTACGTATGCCGTCGATCGTTACTCCGAAGGATTTTGCAATCTTTTCGAGGGTATCGCCTTTCTTGACTGTATAAACTGTCGTACTTGCAGTCGTTTCCTGTTTAGGTGCTGTTTGTTTTTTTGTCGTTGCCGGTTGTGTCGGAGTCGGAGTAGTCTTCGGTTCTGAGTTCGTAACAGTAGCAGTACTTTGTGCTAAAGTAGACGAAGGTGCGCTTTGATTTGAAGCCGGTGCAGATCCGTTTTCGTAAACCTCTATGGTCAAAACCTGACCTGTGCGTACCTTGCCTCTCTGCAGATTGTTCAATCGTTTGATTTCCGTTGCGCTGACTCCATATTTCTGCGCTATAGAACGTAGGTTTTCACCTCGTTTGACTTTGTGTGTTATGATTTTGGGTGCAACAAAAGTCGAGTCGTTCGGATCACGTTTGAACGGTGTACCGGGTTCAACGTTGGTTCGGCGTGCATATTGTATGGAATCGTAAGCCAGAATCTCATGCTCACTCATTATGTAACTCAAACACTGTTGTGACGGAAGCACAAGCGAGTAGGGGTGATTGTTTCCGGGAATAATATCCTTACGGAACTGCGGATTCAGCATCCTTATTTCATCTACAGGAATATTCAGCACGGAAGCGATCTGGTCAAAATGGACGCGATCACTGATCTGGATGGTGTCCGTTACCAGCTGATGACTTACAACTGTAGGTGCGATACCATGAAGATTATGGTAATTCATGACATAGTTAGCAGCTATGAAAGCAGGAACATATCCGCGTGTTTCCTGGGGCAGATATGCATATATTTCCCAAAAGTCCTTTGTACCACCGCCGGCGCGACGTAATGCCTTGTTCACATTTCCGGGTCCGCAATTATATGCAGCGATAGCCAGAGACCACTCACCATAAATGTCATGTAATTGTTTGAGATAACGGGCTGCATGTCTTGAAGAGAGTCGGGGATCACGCCGTTGATCAACAAGAGAGTTGATTTCCATGCCAAGACCCGTTGCTGTTGCGGGCATGAACTGCCATAATCCGGTCGCACCGGCACGCGATACAGCATTAGGATTGAGGGCTGATTCAATTACAGGCAGATATTGCAATTCAAGAGGCATCTTCTCACGCACCAGTTCTTCCATGAAAATGTTGCCGTAGTAATTATGCAAAGCGAGCATATCCGCAACAAGATCACGCCTTTTACCCAGATACATATCGATGAATTTCCCTACAATTGAATTATAGGGCATTTCTATCTCGGTCGGCAATGCCGCAAGTCGTTCCTCATACTCTTCAGGAGTACCAAGGGTTTCCGGACCTTGTACGTCTGAACGTCGGGCATAGTTGTTAAGGTAGAAATTCTGGCTGAGTTCAAGGGTTTTGATTTCGAAACTTTCAGGAGGTACAACGTTTGGATCCGTGATCGAGTGCTTGATGTCAAGAATCGACGGACTTGCCCAAACGAATGCTGAAGTTAATGCAGCAAAAAGAGAAGATAATAATATCCGTTTCATAGAGTGGAGATGCTAAAAGTTAAACGCCCATTGGACGCCGACACCCGGAAATGACGATCGGGTGTCCGGTATGAGAGCAGGTGATATCTGCATCGAAAGATCGGGTGTTATGTCAAAATGAGCAAGAGAGGCATCAACATATGCATCGACCATTGCGATCAGGTAGACTCCAACCATACATATTATACATAGGTCGCGGTTGCGTCTGAAATAATCTTTACGTGAACGTAATGTGGAAGATAGCCATGATTTGTCGAGATCTTCTTCCTTCACAGTCGAAGGAAAGAAATCCATATAACTACGTGTGGTAGGATCATTGTCCATCAAATCGTTATAAGCGGCAGTGTAATCCCGAAGCATTCCATTGTTCCAGGAGGAGCCATAACCGAGTCCCATGAACGCTCCCACTACTATAGGGAGTTTCCAATAGCGGCGGTTATATACCTGTCCTAATCCGGGAAACAATGCCGACAGCCATACTGCTCGACTTGGATCCGGATTAAAAACGTGTATTTTGCGTCCCGGTTCGCCATTTTCTGCCAGATTCAGACTATCCATTAATGCTACGGTTGCCGGAGAGTTTACAACCGGAATTGTGTCAACCGGAGTAATACTTACTCCGGGACCTGATGCATTGATAGAATCAACCGTTACAACCGATTCTGAAACATCAAGCGGAGAAGATATCGCAATGGAATCTGGAAGCTCAGGTGACGGAATCGGATGATTTGCAAAAGATTCGGAAAAAATGTTAAACGGATGAAGCACCGTTGCCAAAAGCACCGTTGCCGATACAGTCATAGCCCGTTTTCGAAAACGGGACGACATAGATCCTATCTTTTGATTATTCATTGTAACGTGTTAAATTGCAGTGATTTAATCGCCCCAAAAGGGACTCTTGAATCACAACGGACTAACGCTCGGTCTGATTAATATTGTCAAAGATAGTAATTAATCGCTCAAGTTCATCTTCATTGGCAAAAGGAAAAGTGATTTTTCCTTTTCCTTTAGGGTCACAGGTGAAATGAACTTGAGTTCCAAAGCGGGCTGACAAGTGGTGACGCAACAGATCGAAATCACGATTGACCTGCGTCGGTACGTCTTCCTGTTCCGGTTTGGATTGCTGCAATTTTTTTACAATTTCTTCAACTTTTCTGACAGACAACCCCTCTTTCAGAATTTTTTCATACAGCTGAAGCTGGACTCTTGGATCATCAAGTGACAGAAGGGCGCGAGCGTGACCCATGTCAAGGCGTTTGTCACGTAGTCCAAGTTGCACTTCCGAAGGTAGTTTCAGTAATCGGAGAAAGTTGGCAATTGTGGCTCGTTTTTTGCCTATGCGTTCGCTCAGCCTTTCTTGTGTAAGATTATATTGATCTATAAGTTTTTTGAATGTAAGCGCTATTTCTATGGCATTTAAGTCTTCTCTCTGAATGTTTTCAATGAGAGCCATTTCCGTAAGCTCCGCTTCGTTAGCTGAGCGTACATATGCCGGAACTGCATGTAATCCAGCCATGCGGGCGGCACGGAACCTTCGCTCTCCTGCAATAATCTGGTAAGAATTATCACCGGTTTTTCTCAATGATAAAGGCTGTATGATACCTAACTCACGAATTGAAGAGGCGAGCTCTGCCAGAGATGTTTCGTCAAAATCAATACGTGGTTGTTCGGGATTGGGTGAAATATAATCAAGTTCTACTTCATGAATTGCCGATGTCCCTCGGGCGGGCGCATCATCCATTGATATGAGAGAGTCAAGTCCTCTGCCTAAGGCGTTACGTTTTATTGACATTGAGTCGTTTATGTGTTATAGAGAGTTGGATAATCAGTCAGGTTTAACATTACCTACTGCATGATAGTTTCGGCGATGTTTGTTTATGAGTTCTTTTGCAAGCGCGATATGAGAAGTTGCACCACGACTTGCCGGATCATAAACGAGTGCCGGTAAGCCATGCGAAGGTGCTTCGCTGAGACGTATATTGCGTGGAATAACCGAGTCAAAAACCATGTCACCGAAGTGGGCTTTAAGTTCCTCGAAAATCTGGTTGGCAAGTCGAAGACGTGCATCATACATGGTGAGCAGGAAGCCTTCTATTTCGAGTTTCCGGTTTAATTTTGATTTGATTATACGAATAGTATTCAGCAGTTTGCTGATCCCTTCGAGGGCAAAGTACTCAGCTTGTACAGGAATTATTACCGAATCGGCAGCTGTAAGCGCATTGACGGTTATAAGTCCGAGAGAAGGGGAGCAGTCAATAAGAATATAGTCATATTTTTCTTTAACCGGATCCAGAGCACGCTTTAGTACGCTTTCACGATTATCGCGGCTGATAAGTTCTATTTCTGCACCGGCAAGATCAATGCGTGATCCTATAAGATCAAGACCTTCAACACACGTCGATACCTGTGAGCCTTCAATGGGATACTCGTCAACGAGACATTCGTAAATCGAAGAAGTCATCTGACGAGGATCTATGCCGTAGCCTGAGGTAGAGTTTGCCTGGGGATCGGCATCGACAATAAGCACACTTTTATCTTCTGCGGCAAGTGAGGCTGCAAGATTAATGGTTGTGGTGGTTTTACCGACTCCTCCTTTTTGATTGGCGATAGCTATGATTTTTCCCATATATCGTGGAACAATATAAGTTTTCAGGTGCAAATTTACTCACAAACTACCTTAACGTATGCAAATAAAATCCCCAAAATGAGTTAAATGTCTATAACTGTACTATATTGTCTATAAGTGTTCCACGGAAACGTTGACGCCCGGTCTCTCCTTTAATGAAAAGTCGGGCGTCAACCTTAAATTATATGATTAGAATCAATACACGTTGATGAGATTTTTAATTGATTCGCGTAAACGGTCTTCATCGAATTTAACCACTTCTCTGTCGTATGTCATTATACCGTTGACCTCAGTCTCCACATCAGTAGTCTGAGTATAGACAGCTGCCGAAAACGATATTTTGTCGTTGCCTTTTCTATATCCTTTGGCAACGTCGCGAATCTGGTTAGCAAGTTTCGCGAAATCATCGGTAATAGAAGTTTCAGTATCGTAGGTGTTATAGGTTTGGGAGTCGCGTTCATACCAACGGTGTCCCACGATATTCCTTCCTAAACCTCCGTATTCGCCGAGAACGAAAGGACGGGTCGCATCAAATACACCTTCGAAAATATGAATCGGACGATTGTAATCGTGCATATCGACAAAAGTGCCTTTTCCGAGTTTATAGTGATTTCCTCCGCTTGAGGGATTGACCAGTCGGGTATTGTCCAGTGACTGAGTGAACTTCACTATTTCATTAGTTTTAAATTGCCCCCACCGTTCATTAAATGGAGTCCATACTACAATGCACGGATGGGAATAAAGCTGATTGATAATTTCAGCCCATTCATTGCGGAAATTATTCTCAAGAACTGAGTCCTGACTGCATTCATGTTCAGGATACCAGGTGTGCGTTATCCAATTACCTTCATCGGTGCTGAAAGCAGAGGGCATATCCTGCCACACCAGAATACCTATTGAATCGCAATGGTAGTACCAACGTGCAGGCTCCACTTTCATATGCTTACGGATCATATTGAAACCCCAGTCCTTTGTTTTTTCAATGTCATAGCGTAATGCCTCATCTGTAGGGGCTGTAAGAAGACCATCGGGCCAGTAACCTTGATCAAGAGGTCCGAATTGGAAAAGATCGCGGTTATTAAGTTGCATTCTCCAATAACCCTGCGAATTTTTTTTATAGGAAATCTTCCTCATTGCGGCATAGCTGTCGACTTTGTCGGTAACATTACCGCTTGAATCCTCGACAGTTAACTCAACGTTGTATAAAAATGGATCAACCGGACTCCAAAGTCTTGCACCCGGAACGGAAACGGTGATGGAGGTCTTATCTGATGCTTTTACGCTACGTGCAGCGACAACCTGATCTCCATCTGTGATTTTTACGTTCACATCTCCCTCAGGATTGCCTGAAAGATTTATATCGAAAGTCAGAGTCTTACGGTCAATGTCGGGTGTTGTGCGCAGTGATTCTATGTGTACATCTTCAACCGGTTCCATCCACACTGTCTGCCAGATACCGGAAGTTGACGTGTAATTAATGTCGCCACCACCGCGTGGATATCGCCTCTGTTTGCCTACCGGCTGTTTCCCGGGGTCCGTGTCATCAATCACTCGTACATATAAAGTTGCGTTTTGTCCATCCTTAATATAGTCGGTAATATCTACGGAAAATGACGAATGTCCGCCGATATGTGATCCTGCGAGATGGTCACTGTCAACACGATTGACATATACATCACATATGTAATCAACAGCACCGAAATTCAGCAAAATATTTTTACCGTTCCAGTCGTCAGGTATCGTAATATTGCGTTCGTACCACAATTCCTTACCGGGTTCAAGTGGTCGCATAACCCCAGAAAGACTTGATTCGATGGCAAAAGGAACAAGTATCTGATTGCTGAACTTCTCAGGAGTACTTCCTTTATCAGTAATCGCATAATTCCACAGCCCATTGAGATTAATCCAATTATCACGCACCATGGTAGGACGCGGATATTCGGGGAGCGGGCATAGCGGATCAACTTCAGATGCCCATCGTGTCTTTATATGGTTTCCTTTGGGTGCCCAGGAACCAGTTTCAACCGTTTCAGGACAATATTTATCCATGAGAACCTTCATCCAAAGTCCTCCCAGTACCGAACGTGCACTGAAATTGCATGAACGTCCATTGTCGACAGTATAGAAGTCGCTTAACGGAATCCTCGATGGAGTTTCGTTAATGTAGTTATAATGTCTGTCCGAAAATTTCAGGAAAGTATCGTTATCGGGTGCTAATGCGGCGGTCCACATTATCCAGTCACTTTTGGTTTGCAGATCGCGACAGTCCAGAGGTAATCCATAAGGATATTGTTTGGTAAGATAAAAATTTATTTCACGATCATAGACTTCTTTAGGGAACAAACCGAGATTCCACAACTTATCCCATACCAGATTGTACTTCTGGCTCCAGCTTCCCTCCTTATGGAACTCCATCCGGTAATGGTCGCCATCGCGTGCATCAGCTTCCCACAGCAAAGCCATATTCTGTGCCTTCAGTGCAAATTTTTCGGCCTCTGCTTTGCTGAACCCGAGGTAAGGTGCAAGATTTGCATACGCGGCAACAGCCAGTATCGCTTTAACTGATAGGTTGGTATTTTGTTCACTCGGACCTTTAAAGTCGTCGGTACATAGTTGCTTTCCTGGATTTTGCCCTTCCTCCATACAATAATGTGCCCAAGAGCGTAAAACATCTTTATATGGTAAAAGCCAGTCGGCATCGCCGGTAATACGGACAATAGCGTCAGCAAGGAGCAGAATGTTTGCCGATTCTTCGAGTGGCATAGAATCTCCATAAACCTGACCGTTGGCAAGTGGATATTGTCCGAGGTCGTGGGCAGAGCAGTTTTTACCTTTACGTTGATCGCTTAGGGCATAATCGAGTATTGATAGAATCATACCTTTTTGTAACTCAGGATTATAGATGAGATACAGTGGAGATTCAGGATATGTAAGGTCTACTGTGTTAACACATCCGTTCGATTTATTTTCTTTCGAGAAATAAAGCATTTTTCCCGAATCATCCATGAATAGCTTATGAGCAGCCATAACCAGACGATAATTTGCAGCAAGTTGTTCAGCATATTTTTTATTTCCTGCAGCAAGTGCATCATCATAAATTATTTTATCTAATTCACGGCATTTGTCCATAATTTGAGTATAATTGTCGTGTAGTTCTTCAAAAGCGTTGAAAATAGTCTTTCCATCACGGGCATAGAAAGCCTTATAATTCTTTCCCATATATTGGATGTCATATATTTCATCATACCCGATAAGCATGAAATCTCTTGCTTCGGTCACCTTTCCCAGATCATTGCAAAACGCAAGTGAGGGCATTGAAAATAAGCCTGTGCTTCGTATCGCCTTCGACGATTTTTTAGGAAGTTTGCCGGTGCGGATAAACTTGTGCAGCATTTCGGATGCATCCCCAATGGACACTTTACCGTTTATTGCCGGAATGTAGAGGTATCCCCAGTCAATGGAAATCAGATCGCCGCTACGTCCCAGAATATTCTGTTGCTCTGCTCCCGATTTAATATATTCAGTCCCGTCAACATTAATTATTTCCGATACTGTAGGTTGAGACATTTCGTTGATTGTCAGTTGCGGAGTAGTAGAGATGTAGAACTGGACATCATGTTTACGGTTGTCATTGGATTTTACCTGATAGGAAATATAGTTGATAGGGGTGGAAATAAGATCAGGATTATCTATCAGCATTGGAGCCGTGAACACAAGATCGAGTGTCATCGGACCACATTCAAACGAATAATAAGTGCTGGTCGCCATCACATCAACCGATTTCTGAATGGCATCGATGATATTGTATGGTTTTATTTCCGCTTCATAGTACATTCCGAAGTCGATATATGCTCCACCTGTAGTATTGTGACAGTGCGCCGCAATCACATTTTCTCCCGGTTTGAGCGCAGCTTTCTGTTCAGGTGACAGTTGAATCTCTTCGCCTTGTTTCCAGGTTTCTCCGGTTGCTAAAACCGGTATCCCATTAATATATATGTTAAAAACATCATCATGTGAAAAAACAAGCCACAAATCGCGTTTCAGATCTTCCTTAGTTAAATGTATGTTCCTGCGGACATATATATCTTTGTCATTTCCTGTCCATTGGTGCTTGACGTTCGGATATTCACCGGGATTACCCCAGGCGGCGTCCTCCACTGACCACAATGAGTCATCAAAAGATGTTTGAGTCCATTCGTTGCCTGTCTGCAATGCGTAGTTAACGCGTCCTGCCCAGCCTTCACCATCAATAGTCATAGGTGCAATGGGAATCAGTATGTGTGTTCGTTCCGCACCCATAAAACGGTAAGTTATTCCATCGACACGAAGCAGTCCGTCAATAGCCTTTTCATGTTCACACCAGTGACGGGTAGGACCCTCGTTAAGTGCATCATAGTTCGACCATATTGAAAAATAAGGGTCATTAGTGAGAATCGGAACTGATGGTAATCTCAGATCAGTAGTGCAATATGGTGTGAACAGATCGGCTGTCTGACCTTGTATAAATGAAGAGCAAGTCAGACATAGAAAGGGGATCAGATTTTTTACTGGATATTTCATCGGTTTTGATTTGATGGGTTTTCACACAAAATTAATCACGCTACCAGTTTGAAGGCGTGCGGAATCTTGTCAAAGTTGTATCATGCGAGAAAAAATATGTGCCGAAAATGACCATTTATGTATAAAATCCGACGCTTATTTTAACAAATCTCACTATATTTGCACACATTAAGCTAAACAAATATCTATCATGAAAAAAATTCCATTGTGTATGCTTATCGCGGCAGCTGCAGCTGTACCTCAAGTCAATGCAATGCCATCGAGCAATATCACGCAGTCACCGCAAGCTTCACAGCTTTCTTCCGGACAACAGGTTACAGGAGCGGTACTGATAAATCCCACTACCGTGGAACTCACTCTGGCGGATGGTCACAGGACAACTATTGACTTTTATGGCGATAATATATTCCGTCTGTTCCGCGATGACGAAGGTGGAATAGTACGTAATCCTGTTGCCGAACCACCTGCCGAAATACTTGTACGAAATCCACGAAAAGCAGTGGGTAAGGTTGATATTGCCGACAAAGGCAGTGTCATTGACATTACTACACCGATGGTTACGATAACAGTTGATAAAAAAAACGGTTTGATGTCTGTTACAGACCTTCGTAATGGTCGCAAAGTACTTACCCAGACTGTGCCCGTGACTTTTGACCGTGGCAAAACTTCGTTAGGGTTTGCCGAAAAGCCCGATGAATATTTTTATGGAGGCGGCGTACAGAACGGCAGATTCTCACATAAAGGCAGACGCATTTCAATTGAGAATCAGAATAGCTGGACTGACGGTGGCGTTGCATCGCCTGCACCATTCTATTGGTCAACGGATGGTTATGGTATCATGTTCCATACATTTAAGAAAGGTAAATATGATTTTGGAGCCGAAGAGCCGGGAACGGTTGTCCTCACTCATGACACACCTTATCTTGACATGTTTGTAATGGTTGATGAACAGCCGGAGGAACTGCTCTCCGATTTCTACCAACTTACCGGTAACCCTGTGCTTTTGCCCAAGTTCGGTTTTTATGAAGGTCATCTTAATGCTTACAACCGTGATTATTGGACCGAAGATGAAAGCGGTGTCCTTTTTGAAGACGGTAAACGTTATAAAGAGAGTCAGCGCGATAACGGTGGTGTAAAAGAAAGTCTGAATGGTGAGAATAATAATTACCAGTTCTCGGCAAGGGCAGTGGTTGACCGTTATGCCGATCATGATATGCCGTTAGGCTGGATACTTCCTAATGACGGATATGGCGCCGGTTACGGACAGACTGAGACACTCGACGGAAACATTCAGAATCTGAAAAGTTTTGGTGATTATGCACGCTCCAAGGGTGTTGAGATAGGACTTTGGACTCAGAGCGATTTGCATCCGAAACCGGAGATCAGCGCTCTTCTTCAACGTGATATAGTAAAAGAAGTCAGGGATGCAGGTGTACGTGTCCTCAAGACTGACGTAGCTTGGGTAGGCTGGGGATATTCATTCGGCCTTAACGGTGTGGCGGATGTTGGTGAGATAATGCCATATTATGGTAACGACGCCCGTCCGTTCATCATCTCCCTTGATGGCTGGGCAGGTACTCAACGTTATGCAACCATATGGACTGGTGACCAGACAGGTGGTGAGTGGGAGTATATACGGTTCCACGTTCCTACTTATATCGGATCCGGTCTGTCGGGTCAGCCTAATATTACATCCGATATGGATGGAATTTTTGGCGGTCGTAATCCGATTGTCAATATCCGCGACTTTGAGTGGAAGACTTTTTCGCCGATGCAGCTGAATATGGATGGTTGGGGGCGCAACGAGAAATATCCTCATGCGCTTGGGGAACCTGCCGCTTCTATTAACCGTACATATTTGAAAATGAAATCGGAGCTTTTGCCGTATGCATATACTTATGCCAGGGAAGCTGTTGACGGGAAGCCTCTGATACGTGCAATGTTTATTGATTATCCGTCCGCTTACACTTATGGTCCTGCGACCCGATATCAGTATCTTTATGGTCCTTCCTTCCTGGTTGCTCCGATTTATCAGGATACCAAGGCTGACAGCATAGGCAATGACATCCGTAATGGTATTTATTTACCTGAAGGCAGATGGATAGATTATATTACCGGCGAAGCTTACGACGGTGGAGTGGTCCTTAACGGATTTGACGCCCCGATATGGAAACTACCCGTATTTGTAAAAAGCGGTTCAATAATTCCAATGGTAAATCCGAATAATAATCCTACGGAAATAGATAAGGGACGCCGTATTTACGAATTTTACCCTGAAGGAAAGTCGGAACTGACAGTTTATGACGATGATGGGGTATCGATGCGTTACACTGTTTCTCCGGATGATGCGTCTGTTACCACACGCATTTCTGCCGAACTTTTGCCTAAAGGTCGTTTTATGGTTAACATAGATCCTTCGCAAGGCACTTATGAAGGATATAATCCAATGCAGTCAACCGAACTCATTATCAACGTTACCGAACGTCCTAAGGCAGTTGTTGCAACAGTCGGAGGTAAGAAAGTTCGACTGACCGAAGTCAATTCTTTGGATGCATTAAGAAGCGGAAGTAATACTTATTTTTATGATAAAAGTCCGAACCGTAACCTGTATGCTACGCCGGGAAGCGATTTTGCCTCGGTGGACATTCGACGCACTCCACAACTCATAGTGAACCTGGAGAAGACCGACGTTTCAAAATCAGCCGTTGCGGTTGAAGTCAAGGGACTGGTATATGAACCGGGAAACAATTTATTGTCGACTCATGGAATTCTTACCACACCTGTTGCAGAAATCGACAGTGCGTCGATAGGCGCTTATGAAATCACACCGTCATGGCAACCTGTTGCGAATGCCGATTTTTATGAGATTGAATTTGATGGTATGAACTATACCAATATACGTGATACTCAGTTGACGTTTGATGGTCTGAAAATAGAGACTTCTTATCAGTTCAATCTCCGGGCTGTCAACGCTGACGGGTCGTCCGATTGGGTTGCACTGAATGCCACTACCCGTCGTGATCCGTTTGAATGGGCTATCAAAGGTATACATGGAGAAATTGACCGTCCAGCTCAGGGTGGGTTCGGCATAGCACGACTGTTTGATTTTGCCGAGTCCGGTGATATATTCCATACCAAATATCGCGAAAACGGCATCCCGTGTCAGATCATAGCCGATCTGCAGTCAGTAAATACACTCGACTACATGGATTATCTGCCGAGAACCGACGGTGGTAACGGAACATGGCTCAAGGGTAATGTAGCTGTGAGTCTTGATAAGATTCACTGGCAAGATGTGGATTCTTTCAGTTGGGAACGTAACGGCGAAGTTAAGAAATTCGTCTTCAATGATAAGCCGCAGGCAAGGTATATACGTATAAATGTTACCGAAGGTGTCGGTAATTACGCAACAGGTCGCGAACTTTATGTATTTAAAGTGCCTGGATCCGAAAGTTATATTCCCGGTGATATCAATAACGATGGAAAAGTTGATGAAAATGACCTGATGTCTTATACTAATTATACAGGACTCAGAAGCATCGATTCCGATTTTGATTATGTAAGTATCGGTGACATTAACCGAAACGGACTTATTGATTCTTATGATATATCGGTTGTCACCACACGTCTTGATGGCGATATTGAGGAGTCGGATGATGACGAAGAGGAAGATGTTAAGTTTAACACTATCGGCGGTAACGTGACTGTAGAAATTCCGAAACGCGTAATTGCAGTCGGTGATACTGTTTCAATAATCGTTCGTGGCGATTCAATTACCGGAATGAATGCCATAAGCATGGCAATTCCTTATGATGCTACCAAATGGCAGTTTGTAGGGGTAGATCAGAAAGCCACTGCCGGAATGGAAAATCTTACGAATGACCGTCTTCACACTAATGGTATGAAAGCAGTTTATCCGACATTGGTTAATCTCGGAAACAAACCGGCAGTTGAAGGTAGCGAAGTTCTTTTCGTGGTTCGTTTCAAGGCTCTTAAGCGTGGTGTATTCGAAAGCACACCGTCCGATCTGATGATCGTCGACAAATTGTTGAATATCCGTACATTCTGATTCGCACCTAATCATTAACTATTGCGGTACCGGTGATCTGATCATTCGATCAGTCCCGGTACCGCTAATGTTTAAAAGTACTTGTAGATTTCTTTGTTCCACACTAATTGTTATACCTCCGGTTTTTGGATGTCTCTCCGGGTCATCCACTGAAATCATTTGAAATGATGTATAAAGATAGTTGAAGAAATTGTATGTGAGCTTCGCAACAAATCAAATTGAGCTTTATAGCAAAATTACTTTGCAGTTTTTTACATAAATTTGTAATCCGTAAAAATGATTACTTTTTAGTGACCATTGGTATATCTTTTGACAGAAACGAGTGTAACTTTGTAGTATCAAAAAATTTGAATAAAAATCATGAGAAAAATTTTCATTCTTTCATTAATAATGACTTTAGCACTTTGTAGTATGGCACAACAAAAAATTGTACAGACTGCCGGTCGGTCACAGCTTGGTGATTTTGCACCGGAATTTGCTCACCTCAATGACGACATACTTTTTGGAGAAGTATGGAGCCGCAACGACCTTCTTTCATTGCGCGATCGTAGCCTGGTGACAATTACCTCTCTTATATCTCAGGGTATTACCGATTCGTCGCTCACTTTTCACTTACAAGAAGCCAAAAAAAATGGCATCACACGTACAGAAGCAGCTGAAATAATCACTCATATCGCATTCTATGCCGGATGGCCTAAAGCTTGGGCTGCATTCCGACTGGCAAAAGAGGTATGGGGCGATGACGTCAAAGGTGATGACGCAAAGGCAGAGTTTCAGAAGCAGATGATTTTCCCTATAGGAGAACCTAATACTGCTTACGCCAAATATTTCATCGGTCAGAGCTATCTGGCTCCTATATCAACCGAGCAAGTGAAGTTCTTCAATGTGACGTTTGAGCCCGGATGCCGCAACAACTGGCATATTCACAGGGCTTCCAAAGGAGGGGGACAGATGTTGGTTGGCGTTGCCGGACGCGGATGGTATCAGGAAGAAGGTAAACCTGCAGTTGAAATACTACCCGGTACTGTAATCCATATTCCTGCTAATGTAAAGCACTGGCATGGAGCTGCAGCTGACAGCTGGTTTTCTCACCTTGCGTTTGAATTAGATGGTGAAAATACTTCAAATGAATGGCTTGAGCCTGTAAACGATGAACAATACGAATCATTGAAGTAAAACATTGTGAAGATGTTCTAATCAACAATATCGGATAAAAACTAATCAGGGAACGTTCTTGCGGTATCTCCGTAAAAACGTTCCCTGATCTTTTCTTATTACTGTCGTTCAGTTTATTGTTCGTTCACAGGAGCAACCCAAAATGCTTCAGGATCATTAGTCATGTTATCTGAGTAGGTGATTCCTTCGGGAGCAAGATAGATGTGATTACCTCTTTCTACCGGTTTCTTGCGGCTTGAGTAATATCCTTCAGGTTCAGCCTGGTTAATGGTATTGCAACCAATAATATACAGATTCTTCGCCATGTAGTTGTAGAGATATCCTTCTTCTGTTACATCTTCCTGATGATTCCAGTTTGCTCCTTCTGAAAGTTTAAGAGGTTCTCCGGCAATAAGACGGCTCCTGACTTCTTCCGGACTGAGCATTACATCATTTTCATCCGTCACCCAAGCGTCAAAAGTTGGATCTACCCATACCCATTTGCCCAAGTCCTTACTCCATGCTACGGTGATGACGTGACAATCGCTATCCGTATCGTAATACTTAGGCAGACAGGTCAGATATCTTGCGGGTATACCTTCTGCCATAAGAACTTCTGCTAACATCATTGCCATAAACCGGCAGTTGACACCACGATTATCCTTCTTGCACACGTCATAGAGGTCTCTGAAATTAAAAGGAACTTCGGGCCACCTGGAACCGCCGTCATGACGCACGACATCGTGTGTGAAATGGAGCAGATTAATTATCCGACTACGTTCATCGCCGTTTCCTGCCACACTGTCGAGGTTAAAGCGAACACGTGTAAGCTCAAGCAGCGAGTCGGTGGGAGAGGAGTACAAGAAGGTAATTTTTTCTCCATTCCCCGGTTTGTACGGAGCACTCTTTTTAAGAAGTTCAAGTTTGGAAATATTCATATCCGGATCAGAGAATTTACCGGAAAATTCCCAATCGGCATATAGTTCCGGTGAGTTATAAAGGTCAAACAAAGACTGAAGTATTGAATGATTGTTACGAGCCATTTTGAATAACCAATTAGTCTTCTCACTGGCAAGTGATTCCTTTATAAATTTGCTCAGCATTATTGCCTGAGGCATAAGTTCCTCTCTTCTTCGCTGCAACTCTTCGGATGGCGTTGTCGCAATATCTTTTTCGGCGGAAGCGAGTACAGCCCCCTGTACATCGTAACCTTTGAATGACGGGCAGTTCTGGTTTTCTCCGAATCCGGTGCACACCACAAGACCTTTCAGAGTCACTTTTTCAGCCTTCGGACAGTTATTCATGTATAACGCTCCACCGGTACTCATTACCGGACCGGAAAAAGTTACTTCCTTAAGCTCCGGACAGTCAAAGAAGCAGTAGCCGTCGGTGTGACCCACCATACCATTGAATTCTACTGTCTCTAAGTTGGGACAATTTGTAAAGGAACTTCCAGATATATAGTCAATATTGCCATTGTAAATAAGATGCTTTAAGTTTGGAAAATTCTCACCGTTTATGCTAAGTCCCATAGACATGTCTCCATCAATAGTGAGTTCGGTTATATCCTCATTATCTGTGAGAGTGGTTACGTCGGAGCTGTTGACTGTTACGGATCTTGCCGATAAAGTAAAACCGGTTAGTACAGTCGTTAATAAAATTAGAAATGATTTCATGTTGGTGTCTGATTGTGTGATAGCGGTAAAATCTTGATTATTCCTTGCCGGAGACTACCGGAAAGCCATGTTTTTCCCAGCTTAAAATACCTCCATCCATATTCACAACTTCATATCCTTCTTTCGAAAGTAGTTCGGCTGCAACAAGTGAACGTCTGCCGCTACGGCAATAAACATATACCGGTCTTTTCTTAGAAAGCTTTGCATTGGCTGTCTCGATAAAGCCCGGAGCCTGGACGTTGATGTTTATCGCATTTGCAAGATGACCTTCTTCATATTCGGAGGCGTCGCGAACATCCACTAACTGCACTTCATGATTGCTTATATCCTTGTCGAATGTTTGAACTGAAACTGTGATCACTTTATTTGAACTTGAATTACACGAAACGAATACCTGGAAAGAAAAAGCTATAAGGATTACAAGAATAATTTTAGTGGGGTGTATCATATCGGTTAATAGAAAGAATCCTGCCGAGCAGATGATAGTTCGGCAGGATTCTCGCTTATAGAGGAATTAGTAATTATTCTTCGGTAGTGGAGTTGAGAATCTCAAGCATCTTGATAGCCGAATGAGGAATACGGGTACCGGGACCGAAGATTGCAGCAACGCCGGCTTTGTAAAGGAAGTCGTAATCCTGTGCGGGAATTACGCCACCGGCAGTAACGAGAATATCCTCGCGTCCGAGTTT